>JAPLBL010000052.1 GCA_026392765.1 Actinomycetota bacterium | reverse complement strand
TGGCTCTTCCTCTTCATCACTCTCATCTTCAAGACGATTAGCTTTGTAAGCCGGGAAGATATCCACACGCCAACTTGGGCGCCAATCACCTTCGATGCAAGCAACAATTCTGTTGGGTGAATACATTCCAATAAGGCGCGCAGTCATATCAAGATAACCGCGAATTGCATTCACGGGCATGCCAGAGGGTGAGAGCAATGTGTCTGGCATTCCGTAATAGGCGCGATACCAGAGAGATGCGCTATCTAAAAGCATCAGTGTCATAGATCGCCCAACATATATGAGATTACGCCTCTATCCAAGCGCTTGATTCCATCGCGACAAGCAGGCCGTAGCTCTTCAGCTGCTCCACCTATTTGAGTGAGCAAGTCTATGAGTTGCTTAATGCTTCGTACGAAATCTCCCACAGTCATATCAGTTCCTTTAAGAACGCTACTTAAGGAGTGACCGTTTGCCCATCGATATGCTGCATAACAGAATTCGAAATCAGGCTCGCGTTGAGTCTTAACATCAAATTGATTTTCAATTGCTTCCAATTCAATCCAGATCTTAGAGACGGCAACGAGTGCGTTTGCCACATTGTCATTAGGCATCTTGGGTGCATAAGCTTCAGAACTTCGACCTTGATACATCATTGCTGAGGCCACCGATAAGAGCTCTGGTGGTGTCAGTGAATCGAAGACTCCACGTCGAATAGATTCTGTGAGCAGCAAATCAGATTCTGCAAAAATCTTGGCAAGGATTTTGCCCTGTTCAAGTGGCTTCTCCCCCTCGATATATCCAAGGTGTGTGAGAACGTCACAGATGCGGTCAAAAGTTTTGGCAATAACGTGAGTGCGGTTCTCAACCCGATCACGTAAACCATCAGATTCACGATTGAGTCGATCAGCCTTTTCAGCAAAACGAGCGTGAGTTTCACGGTCATTACACGCATGGCATGAGTGCTGGCGAAGTGCTCGGCGCATTCCATCGAGTTCGTTCTCAAGTTTGACTCTTTGACGTTGGTCTATGCCACGCCTACCATCTCGCTTACTGAGTAATCTCTCCATCTCTTTAATATCTATTCGCATGCGCGAGTAATCGCTGAAATCTCCCAGGTGACATTGCGCAGAATCGGTAAGTTCTGCGGCAGCTGAATTGTTCTTCTTAATCTGCCTTACAAGACCAACGACTGCGCGATCTGCCTGGAATTGAGCGAAGGAAGATTCAAGACTTCCGTGTGCTCTCTCTCGCCCAAAGCGAGCTATGAGATTGATTGACATGTTATAGGTCGGAGTAAATGAGGAACGAAGTGGATAGGTTCGAGTTGATGCAAGGCCCGCAGCAGTTGCTGAATCAACCGTGGGCGACCACTGCACGACTGCGTTGCCTTCAATGTCGATTCCGCGACGGCCAGCACGACCGGTGAGTTGTGTGTACTCTCCCGGAGTGATTGAGACGTGGGCCTCACCATTCCATTTGGTGAGTTTTTCAAGAACAACTGTGCGCGCTGGCATATTGATTCCAAGTGCCAACGTTTCTGTTGCAAAGACGGCCTTCACAAGTCCTCGCTTGAAAAGATCTTCAACTGCACCTTTAAAGCTAGGCAGGAGACCTGCATGGTGAGCGGCCACTCCCCGTTCGAGAGCAATGAGCCAATCGCGATAACCAAGAACTTCTAGATCCTCTTCGGCAAGATTCTGTGTGTATTTCGCAGCAGTTGCTGCAATCTCAACGCGCTCTTCCGTTGTCGTGAGCTTTAGCCCTGCAGCCAAACACTGCTTCACAGCTGCATCACACCCAGCGCGAGAGAAGATAAAGGTGATTGCAGGAAGGAGATTCTCCCGTTGCAACTTTTCAATAATGTCCGGACGTGTCAGCCTGTTATCGCTCTCACCGAATCTTTCACGACGATGTCGTGGGGTGCGAACTTGTCGAAGCGCTTCGCGCTCAAGTCCCAGGATTTCAGGGTTGATGCGCCCTTGCTCGCGGAAGAGGTCTACAAGACGATCACCGATGAGAACATGCTGATACAACGGAATAGGTCGCACTTCAGAAACAATTACTTCTGTCGAGCCCCTGACTTCTCCTAGCCAATCTCCGAATTCTTCAGCATTGGAAACGGTGGCTGAAAGTGAGATGACTTGAACACTCTCCATGAGGTGGATTAGAACTTCTTCCCACACCGCACCTCGCGACTTATCGGCAAGGTAATGGACCTCATCCATGACTACAGAACCTAGGTTCTTCAGTGTGCTGGAGTTCGCATACAACATATTGCGAAGCACCTCGGTAGTCATGACCAAGATGTCTGCCTCTGAGTTGATGTTGGTATCGCCCGTTAAGAGCCCCACACGATCTTCCCCAAAACGCTCCACAAACTCTTGGAACTTCTGATTCGATAGCGCTTTAATTGGAGTTGTATAGAAACACTTCTTGCCTTGGGCGAGTGCGCTAAAGGCTGCGAATTCGCCAACGACAGTCTTTCCTGCACCCGTAGGCGCTGCGACAAGTACTCCTTTGCCATCTTCGACGGCTTGGCAGGCAATAATCTGGAATCCATCAAAACCGAAATCAAATTGCTCTATGAATTCGATCGTGAGTGGGTGTTTACCGCGGACTTTGGCGGCAGCAAATCGTTCTGCAGGAGTCGTCATAGCGCCCACGTAAGCCCGGCGTCGCGAACACACTCAGCAGATATCGGGGCAGGACCAATGCGTTCACCATCGGCATAGGCAATTGCATTAGCAACCAGAGTTAAACGCTTGGTGCGCAAGATCTTCACCTGAGGATGTGTGATGTGAGAGCCCGAATAGACCTTGGGAAATACTTTTAGGAATTCAATCTTTGAGACAGGTTCAAGAATCATCACATCGAATAGACCGTCATGCATTTGAGCCTGAGGGCACACATACATCCCTCCCCCATAGGAACGGCCATTGCCCACTGCAATGAGCATCGCCTTTGTTGTGAATGAGTGAGTGTCGACGGTAATTTCATATTCAAGCGCCTTGAATTTAGGAAGTTCCATTGCAATAGCGAGGTTATATCGCTGAGGACCCTCTGGCCACGATAACGAATTCGCTCTTTCATTGACCACAGAATCAAAGCCAGTAGACAAGATGGCAGCAAACCATTCGGAATCAACGTTCCCAAGATCTATGGGTGCAGCGGCAGTCGTCGTCACGCGATCAAGATGGCTTTCAATGTCATCGAGGGACCAACCTAATGTGCGGACAATGTCATTGCCTGTGCCTGCGGGCATCGCCGCAAATGGAATATGTCGGGGAACAGCAACTTGCAAAATTAAATGAGCTAATCCATCGCCCCCAACGCTAATGATTCCTTCGCATGGTCCTGAATCAAGAAATTGCTCCAGAGAAGTTCTGAGCTCATGGGCGCTATGACCAGAGAAAACCTGATAATTGAGATTGCGCGCTGCGAAGAATGAAACAACCTTCTCCCCAACTGCCATACCTCTTCCGTGACCGGCGGTCGGATTGATTGCTATCGCCCACATGGGACGACCCTATCGGCTATTCGGTAATTGGGCCTGGTGCAGCAATCTTGGTACTACCAGTTTCTATGCTTTCAATTTTTCTATCGCGCTTTCTATCTACGAGCAGAGCGATTCCGCCTGCCATAAAGTAGAAGAAGATTAATGGCGCAGACAGAAGAGCCATACTCAATGGATCCCCTGTTGGTGATAAAGCTGCGACTGCAAGACAGATAGAGAATACCCACGCACGCCATGGCTTGAGGATGGTGCGCCCTCTAAGGAATCCAATCAAATTGAAGGTGAGTAGAAATATAGGAAGTTCAAAGGCGAGACCTACGAAGAGGATTATTCGAAGAACAAAATCTAAGTAATCATCGATGCGCACCAAGTTGCTCACCGCATTTGGAGTGAAGCCAAAGAGAGCATCAATCGCAATAGGAAGAATCAGGTAACCAAGGGTTGCTCCCATAATAAAGAACGGAGTCGCAGCTGCAACGAAGAGGATGCTGTTACGTTTCTCTTTTCTATGAAGTGCAGGAGCGATGAAGGCCCAAAGTTGGTAGAGCCAGAATGGTGCCGAAACGATGACTGCAGTCATCAGAGCAACCTTGATTTGTAGATCCAGTGGACCCAAAACACCGCTGATATAGAGAGCCCCACAACTTGCAGCTCCTGAGGCTTGAGCTGCACGCAGGTCACAGACTGGTTTCGCTAAGGTGACGAGGATCGAATTGTAGAAAAACCAACCTCCACAACCAGCAACGACAATTGCAATCGCTGAACTCAGAATTCGTTTCCGGAGTTCTCGTAGGTGGTCGATGAGCGGCATCTGCCCTTGTGGTGTAGATGCCATCAGATTACTTCTCTTTTTTGCCGTCTTCTTCAATAACAGAATCGTCAGCCTTCATCTCTTTCATCTCACTCTTGAAGATTCGCATTGAACGACCGAGAGAACGAGCAGAATCAGGAAGACGCTTTGCGCCGAAAAGGACCAGAACAACAATAAGCAGAACAACGATTTCTCTTGGACCTAGATTCATACTGTGAACTCCTTAACGTGAGATTTGACCATAGATTACACCAGGTATCTTTGAATGGGTAGGCGAGGTAATTACCCCTCATAACGATTGAGTATCAATTCGGCTCTTTTGGCGAGATCACTCCGGATATCTGCTGGAGATAGTAATTCGACAGCCCCTCCAGATGCCAAGACAGATCGTGCAATCCAATGTTGTGAAAATGACGAACCTTTGAAGACAGTTCCGGCTTCTAGGTTGGATTCCTCAAAGCGTTCAGCAACGTCTCTAGTAGGTCTCACCACCTTCACCGAAAAACCAATTTTCTCTGGATTTACCGGTAGTGCTGTCGAAGGCTTTTCTACCTCCACTGAATGTGCTGATTGAATTCGATCAATTCGAAAATGTCTGAAATCAAGGGCTGTGAAGCAGTATGCGTGCAGATACAAATATCCCTGACTCTCAAGAATCTCAAGTGGGAGTACAACTCGTGAGGATATTTCATCCTTATAGAGCGAGTGATATGAGATCTGCAGGCCACTTCGATGAGCTATCGCATCCTTCACTGAAGTTGTTACTTCTTGGCTGATGTTGCTTGATGCGGATAGCGCTAACGGAAGATTAACAAGGCGGGCAATACGTTGTGAAAGTGAAGCAATTGCTTCAATAAGATCCATTCTCTCGCTCGAGATGCCAGATCGCAGGACATCCAAACCGAGAACGAGCGCTACGCCCTCCTCGTGTGTGATGGATCGAGGTCGTGCAAGGGTAGGCGCATTTCTTATCGTGACGTAACCAGATTCAAAATCTAAATCCATCAGTTCTAGTGGCGTGTAGCCAGGAAGACCGCACATCCATAGTGTTGTTAAATCACTGATCATTTGGTCTGTGGAGACCTCAAATACTTCAGCCAGTTCAACAAGAGAGATACCCTGATGCGTATTGATATATGGAACCAGATCTAGCAATCGTGAAGTGCGCTCTAAAGGGCTCACAGCATTCTTTGACTCGTTCTTAGCCATGTGTCTGCACTATCTCTTTGAGACTTGAGATGACGATCTCTCGAAGATCCACTGGTGAATGAACATAGACATCGTCCCCGTGCCAGAGGATCAAGGCTGAAAGAGTCCTCATATCGAGGATTGGAATCTGCAACTGATCCCACTCACCTATCGATTTGGTTGATGATGCGAGAGCGCGCAGTGAGGTACCTTTTCCGCGACGAACATCAATTACTGCGTCAATATTTTCCACTCTTTCGAATAGATTTTGAGAATCAAAGTTTTCAGGAGTTTCGAAATTCTTAGGTCCCTTTTTCACAGTGAAGTTTCCGATTACTCGATCAAAACGGAAGGTCCGAACCTCCTCGATGCTCTGATCTACTCCGGTCAAATACCAGTAGCCTGAGCGAGTTGATAGTCCTATCGGGACTACGCGTCTATTTTCCTCCGACAAGTCATGGCTTCGGTAGAAAAATTCAAGAATCTGGTGCTCTGCAATAGCGTGCGTGATCTTAGGAAGATCTAAACCGCCATCGGAGAGGAACGGTATAGAGACCGGCAAGTTTGCTTCATCAACTGCAATTCCAAGTGAATGCAACTTAACTAGAGCACGCTGCGCTGCATCATCGAGTGAAGCTCCTTGCCATGCCTGAGCAGCTAAGGAGAGAAGAGAAATTTCAAGGGTAGTTATATCGCCAAGATCTAGTTGGTATCGCTCCTGCTTAATGCGATAACCAGCCTCATCATTAAAGAGTGGGTCGAAGGAACCAACTTCAATCTCTATGCCAAGAGAACGTAGATCATCTTTATCTCGCTCGAACATTCTCTCTTTAGACTCAGAACTTCCTTCGTATCCTTCAATGGTCTTAAAGATTTCAGATTTGGTGACAAATCTCTTCGTTGCCAAGAGCGCAATCGTGAGATTAATGAGTCTCTCACTCTTCCGGGACACCATACGCACCTTTAGCTGGTCTACGTCGTCGCGCAAGGACCTCTACTCCAGGTGCCATGCGCCTACTTTGGATAAGAAATCCTGTGTGTCCAATCATGCGTTGCTGAGGACGCACAGCAAGACCTTCATGATGCCAACCGCGAACGATTGTCTCTGAACTCTCTGGCTCTGTGAAATGACCATCCTCTTTTAACGCTTCAGCTGTTGCAGAAAGTTGTGTCGTGGTTGCGACATAGGCCAGGAATACTCCACCTGGACGAAGAACTTTCGCTGCCATTGCTACACATTCCCATGGCGCCAACATGTCGAGGATGACGCGATCGAAGGTGGTCGTGAACTCTTGTTCCTGCACAGAACCTACATTCAGGCTCCAGTTTGTAGGCATAGCTCCAAAGTAATTTGTGATGTTGGCGGTTGCATTATCTGCAAAGTCTTGACGTCGCTCAACGGAATGAACTGAACCTTCTGAACCCACTGCGCGAAGGAGAGAGAGTGTGAGTGCGCCGCTTCCAACACCTGCTTCAAGTACTCGCGCACCCGGATAGATATCGGCAACACCAACAATCATCGCCGCATCTTTTGGATAGACAATGGTTGCACCACGCGGCATAGACAAGACGTAATCTGCAAGAAGTGGAATAAATGCAGTGAATTTCAAACCTGCAGTAGTGCTCACAACCGAACCTTCAGGAAGACCAATCAAATCATCATGAGTGATCCAGCCCTTATGGGTATGCCACTCTTTTCCAGGAGTTATAGTGAAGCTATAGAGCTTTCCTTTGGGATCGGTCAGTTGAATACGATCGCCGGCTTTGAAATACCCTGGATTAGACACATGCGCATCTTAGGTGAAAGTCGTCCATGTGTCGGTACTGCGCTGTATCGTCTGCGTGATGGAACCGTTACGCCTCTCCCCTAGTCGTATGAACGATTTCACCAATTGCCCACAACTCTATAAATATCGAGCTATCGACCAACTCCCTGAACCTCCCAGTATCGATGCTGAGCGAGGTAAATTGATTCACGCAGTACTTGAAGATCTCTTCGAGCTACCGGCCGAATCACGAACTTTTGAATCAGCTATCGAGCTCTTGCCGAAGAAGTGGAGTGCGCAGTTAGAAGGCACTCCGGAGCTCGCTGCTCTCGTTCTTGATGAAAAGGAATGGTTTGATCGCGCTCAATCACTTCTTACCAATTACTTTTCGCTAGAAAAACCATCGACATTTGAGTCAACATATCGCGAACTCCATCTTGAGCGAGATATCTCAGATGAGATTTATCTCCACGGCTATGTCGACCGTCTTGATATCGCACCCACAGGTGAAGTTCGCATCGTTGATTACAAGACTGGAAAATCACCCAAGCCAGGATGGGAGGAGAAGGCGCTCTTCCAGCTTCGCGTCTATGCACTGCTTTATTGGCAGAACGAAGGAGTACTCCCCCGCCTTCTTCAATTGATTTACTTGGGTGATTCAAAAATAGTAAAGAGTGAGCCGAATGAGGCCCAGTTGAAGTCCACAGAGAAGATACTGAAAAATATTGGTGCTGAAATTCTCACAGCTATCGAACAGAATGATTTCCCAACAAAGAAATCACGGCTCTGTGATTGGTGTTTCTTTAAGGCGATCTGCCCAGCTCATAACTAAGACGCGGATTTAGTTGGCGTTGAAGTACTTAGCTTCTGGGTGGTGCACGATGATTGCAGATGTCGATTGCTCAGGATGTAGCTGGAACTCCTCTGAGAGTTCAACACCGATACGTCCGGGTTCTAGCAGCTCACAGAGCTGAGTCTGTTGTTCGATATCTGGACATGCTGGATATCCAAATGAGTAGCGGGAACCGCGATAACCCTGATCCAAGATTCCTTGCAGATCCGGTGAATCATCACCACGAACAGCCATCTCTTCACGAATACGCGCATGCCAATGTTCTGCCAGAGCTTCTGTCAACTGAACAGAGAGACCATGAAGTTCTAGGTAATCACGGTAGGCATCGGCTGCAAAGAGTTCATTAGCGGCCTTACTGACCGTATTACCCATTGTGACAACATGGAAGGCAACCACATCAGTCTTTCCTGAATCCTTGGATACAAAGAAGTCTGCAAGACATAATCTGCGATCGCGTGATTGACGAGGGAATGAGAAGCGAGTTCTCTCTTTTCCAGCATCTGGTCCTTCATGATGCAAGATAACCAAATCGTTTCCATCTGAGACACATGGGAAATACCCATAGACAACAGCAGCTTCCAACCAACCATTGGATTGAACTTCGTTAAGAAGTTTGCGAAGGCGTGGACGACCTTCAGTCTCAGCCATTGCTTCGAATTCACCGCGAGCACCCTTGAGACCCCACTGGCCCATAAAGAGTGCGCGTTCATCAAGCATTCCTACGTAATCAGCAAGCGGAATTCCCTTCACAATGCGAGAACCAAAGAACGGTGCTTTTGGAATTCCAACGTCGAGGGCTACATCACTGCGAACCGTGTCCAGTGGACGAACCTCATACTTGCGCGATACGGTTTTCACTTTGCGCTCTCGAAGAGCGGGAAGTTCTGCGCCTTCATCGCCACGTTTAACTGCCATGATCGCATCCATCAAGCGCAATCCTTCAAATGCATCGCGTGCATAGCGAACTTCACCAGGGAAGATTGCAGCGAGGTCTTGTTCCACATAGGCACGAGTGAGCGCTGCTCCACCTAGAACGACTGGCCATTTGTCAGATAACCCGCGAGATGCGATCTCTTCCAAGTTCTCTTTCATGATGACAGTTGATTTCACCAAGAGCCCGGACATTCCAATTGCATCCACCTCATCTTCAAGGGCTGCATCAATGATCTGATTAATTGTCTGCTTAATTCCGATATTAACTACTTGATAACCATTATTGGAGAGGATGATGTCAACGAGGTTCTTTCCAATATCGTGAACATCGCCCTTCACGGTTGCTAGCAACATGCGACCACGGCCAGCATCACCAGTCTTTTCCATATGTGGTTCAAGGTATGCAACAGCTGATTTCATTACTTCAGCGCTCTGGAGTACGAATGGGAGCTGCATCTCGCCCTTTCCGAAGAGCTCACCAACTACCTTCATACCTTCCAGAAGATGCTCATTAATGATTGCAAGAGGGGCAATTCCCTCCGCCATTGCGGTGTCGAGATCATCGGTGAGACCAACCTTCTCGCCATCGATGATGCGGCGCTCAAGGCGCTGGCGTAATGGAAGTGCTGCAAGCTCTGAAGCGCGGATATTGCGGGATGCGGCAAGCTCAACACCTTCGAAGAGTTGAAGGAACTCTTGAAGTGGATCGTAGGTGCAATTCTCTCCATCGTATGTGCGACGGTCGTAGATGAGATCGAGCGCTACTTCTTTATGTCGGGCTTCAATTCTTGCAAGCGGCATGATCTTCGATGGGTGAACGATTGCGGAATCAAGACCTGCCGCAACACATTCATGCAGAAAGACCGAGTTGAGCACTACGCGAGATGCTGGATTAAGACCAAATGAAACGTTGCTCACTCCAAGAGTTGTCTGCACGCCGGGGAATTCCGTCTTCAGTGTTCTGATGGCGCTGATGGTCTCTAACCCATCGCGACGGGTTTCTTCTTGCCCTGTTGCGATGGGAAATGTCAGAGTATCGATCAAGATATCTCCAACGTTCATATTCCAGTTCTCTGTTAAATCCTTTATCAAGCGACGAGCAACTCGAAGCTTCCACTCTGCTGTTCGGGCCTGACCTTCTTCATCGATAGTCAGCGCAACAACAGATGCTCCATGTTCTTGCACCAAAGGCATGATGCGAGCAAAGCGAGATGTGGGTCCATCGCCATCTTCATAGTTGACTGAGTTAATAACGCAGCGGCCACCTAGGGCTTCAAGTCCTGCCTTTATCACTCCAGGCTCAGTTGAATCGAGCATGATTGGAAGAGTTGATGCAGTTGCAAAGCGAGAAGCAATTTCAAACATATCCCGCGCTCCATCGCGGCCGACATAATCGACAGAGAGATCGAGCATATGAGCGCCATCGCGGATTTGATCACGAGCTATCTCAACACATGTTGCCCAATCCTCAACGATGAGCGCATCACGAAAGGCGCGTGAACCGTTTGCATTGGTGCGCTCACCTATTGCAAGATAAGTTTTATCTTGTCTAAATGGAACATATTGATAGAGAGATGAGGCACCCGGGTCTATCTCAGGTATGCGGTTCTTAACGGTATGGCGATCAAGGCGATTGACCACTGCTGCAAGATGCTCAGGTGTTGTGCCGCAGCATCCACCGATAAGTCCGATTCCATAATCGTTGACGAATGTTTCAAGTGCGGTTGCTAACTCTTCAGGGCCGAGTGGATATTCGGCACCTTTTGCGCCCAAGATCGGAAGACCAGCATTGGGCATCACTGAGATAGCGCACGTGGCGTTCTTAGAAAGATAACGCAAGTGCTCAGACATTTCAGCAGGACCTGTTGCACAGTTGAGTCCGATGAGATCGATGTTCAAAGGTTCTAGCGCATTCAACGCTGCACCGATTTCAGAACCAAGCAACATGGTTCCAGTCGTTTCAACAGTGACCTGGGCAATGACCATAACGTCGCGGTGTGATTCCGTTACCGCTTGACGCGCACCATTGACTGCAGCTTTTGCCTGAAGTAGATCCTGAGTAGTTTCAATCAGAAGAGCATCCGCTCCCGAATCCACAAGGCCCTTACATGCGATGTAGTAATTTTCTTTCAAATGTGAATAGGTCGTGTGTCCAAGGCTCGGCAACTTTGTGCCTGGCCCAAGTGAACCTAAGACAAATCGTGGTTTATTAGGCGTGCTGAAAGCATCGGCTGCTTCTCTCGCAATCTTTCCACCGGCAAATGCCAGCTCGTAGATGCGATCTTCAATTCCATATTCAGCCAAGTTTGCCCAGTTAGCACCGAAGGTATTTGTCTCGATGGCATCGACTCCAACAGCGAGATAAGCATCGTGAACAGAGCGCACGAGATCTGGGCGGGTGATGTTGAGAATCTCATTACAGCCTTCATGATTCTGGAAATCTTCAAGAGATGGGTCAGCTGCCTGCAACATTGTTCCCATTGCCCCATCGGCAATGACTGTGCGAGATGAGAGGGCGTGACGAAGCAAGCCTTCGTTGAGGTCTTGAGGTCCTTTTCCGCTCGTCACAGCGCTGAGGTTACCGTAAGGTGTCGATGTGGAGATTCATCAAATACCTAGTCTTCGTTCACCTGTGATGGTTATCGCGTTTTCAGGCTGGAATGATGCAGGAGAAGCAGCAACAGGGGCTGCATCGCATCTTCTTGCATCATGGACTGATTCATCTACAGATGTGGTCCCAGAATTGATCGCTGATGTGGATCCCGAAGACTTCTATGATTTTCAAGTAAATCGCCCCACTGTCTATGTCGATGATTCACACATTAGAAGTCTGACATGGCCTGGAACGCAAGTGTTTGGATTGCGCACTCCTGAGATTGATCATGACTTCGTCATTGTTCGCGGTGTTGAACCATCGATGAAGTGGAAGACATTTGCCGCAGATATTCTCGATCTCGCTGATGACTTAGAAGTCGATATGGTGATCACACTTGGGTCAATGTTGGCAGATACTCCCCACACTCGGCCTATCACCGTCAGTGGCAGTGGCGCACATCCTGAAATTGCTCGACGACTTGGTGTTGAGATTAGTAAGTATGAAGGACCTACGGGAATTCTCGGAGTTATTCAGGACGCTTGTGTTCGTCGCGGGATAGATGCAATTTCACTATGGGCGGCGATTCCGCATTATGCATCTAACTCTCCTTCTCCTAAAGCGACCCTTGCTCTCGTTAACGCGCTGGAAGATTTTCTAGAAGTATCACTTCCGCAAGGAGATCTTCATGACGAATCCGCTGCGTGGGAGGAAGAGGTCACAGAGATGGCCAAAGAAGATTCTGATGTTGCGGAGTATGTGAAAGCTCTCGAAGAAAGTAAGGACTCATCAGATCTACCTGAAGCAACCGGTGAATCAATAGCCCGTGAACTGGAGAGATTTCTTCGCAGGCAGAGCGAGAGTTAAAGAGTAAGCCCAAGCAAGGTATCCAGGGCGCGGCCGAGTTCTCCTGCGACTCCCCCAGTTTTCCCTGATTCAGTCTCCTGCATCCATCGAGTGATCGCTTTGAGAGCGCGAGGTGTATCGATATTTGATGAGAGTGCCTCAATAATTTCTTGAATTACTAGATCAGTGGGTGCAACTTCCATGCGTGCAAGATTGAGTTGTAATCTTTCAATCTCAATAGATGCAGCCTCCAAGAGATTATCTGTCCACATAAGATCATCGGCGAAAGGATGTTGCATCAGCGCCCAACGAATAGCTGCAGGACTCACACCTGATGCAATCAATTTTGAGACAAAGACAAGATTGCCCAGTGACTTACTCATCTTCTCGCCGTTAAGACCAATCATTCCTGTATGAACATAGGTTCGAGCAAACCTCTGATTAGTCATGCTGCGACTTTGAGCGGCAGACATTTCATGGTGAGGAAAAATCAAGTCACTTCCACCACCTTGGATATCGATAGCAAAGTCATCCTCTAGGTCTGGTTGCAGGTAATGCAGAGCAATCGCACAACATTCAATATGCCATCCCGGACGACCTGGACCGAAGGGACTAGGCCACCCAGGTTCTCCATCTCTTTGTGATAACCAGACAAGGGCATCAAGAGGTTCCTCTTTACCTACTTTGTCCGGATCTCCCCCGCGCTCAGCGAAGATTGCGAGCATCTTTTCTTGTGAGTAATGCGAACGATTGCCAAACTCATCATCTGAATGAACGCGATAATAGATATCTGAACCAACTTCATAGGTTGTGCCAGCACTGCGCAATCTCTTAACCGCATCGACCACTAGCTGCATCGCCTCAACAACGCCAATGTAATCCTTGGGCGGAATGACATGCAGGTCTGTCATATCTCCTTTAAAGAGGTCAATCTGTGAACGGGCGAGATCCTTCCAATCAATATTGTCTCGCTTGGCTCGCTCCAGAAGCGGATCATCAATATCGGTAATGTTCTGAACAAAATCAACGGTTGCGCCAGTTGCCCGCAAGTATCTGTTGATAAGGTCAAAGGTTAGATAGGTCGCGGCGTGACCTAGATGCGTTGCATCATAAGGAGTAATGCCGCATACATACATGCGATATCGCTTCTTCTCAGGGAGCTTTTCAACCTTCTGAGATGCCGTGTTGAAGAGTGATAGCGAAGGCACTGCAAAGCGTGATGGCAATAGCGGTAGATAGATATCGGGCCATGCGTGCATAGATGAACTCTAACTTAGAACGGAGGCCATGGAACGGCCGGCCATTCATCACTCGGAGATGGGAAAGTGCCCGAATGCAGCAGCGAATTGATTCTCGCAAGGAGAGCGCTTACTTCGTTTTCAGTAATGAGTGCAAGGAGGTCTGCGGTGGATTGCTTTATGGCTGTCTCAAGTAAGACCAGTTGCTCAGTTTCTACATCTGAAAACGGCTTATCAGCCCATTGCCAAAGTACCGTGCGCAACTTGTCTTCTTCATGAAATGTAACGCCATGATCGCAACCAAGAACCCGATCGGCACTTATCGGAAGTAGATGTCCAATCTTGCGGTCTGTGTTATTGATTACCGCGTCAAAGAGCGCCATCTTTCTCAATTCTGGACTATCAGTTCGATAGAACTCTGCAAGATCTACTGATTCATCAATATCTATCCACTGTTGAACCATCCCGATACCAAACGGACCTTCACGAAGGACCGTAGGGGGTACGACATGGAACTTTCCCATCTCACTGATGACATATGCCGCGTATTCTCGTTGAGCAAGGTTCCCATCAGGAAAATCCCACAGCGGACGCTCTCCCGCTACAGGTTTATAAATAACTGCCATCAAATTTTCATCAAGGGAACACTGTCCATATAAAGTTGCATTTGAAGCATCAACAAGTCGACCCGTGACCTCAAGTTCCCCCTGGGCAAGATGTTCTAGGACAGATTTCATCGACGATAGCCGTTTGCTCGCGGACATAAATGACCACGCATATCGATAGGTCCACCACAGAACGGACAGGGTAAGCGACCGGCACTCACAACAGACATTGCGCGCTTGGCGAATTGATCCGCCATCGAAGGTGAGATGAGAACACGCATAATGTCCTGATCTCCAGTGAGATCATCCACATCAATAAACTCAGGTTCTTCCTCATCTCCTTCGGAGACGGCCTGCAGATCAATCTGAATCAATTCACGGGATGCATCAAATGCGATACCAATAACGCCGATGCGAAACTCTTCTTCAATAGGTGTCTCAAGCGGTGCATCATCTCGAGCCAGGCGTTGAATCGCGATGGTGGGATCACTCTGCTTAATCTCTCGGATCATGTAGGTAAGGCGCTCGGAAAGCGCTTGGACTTGAGTCTTCTCGAGTGAGACCGAGATGAGCCTTGCCCCGGTGCGCGCTTGGATGAAGAAGGTTCGCTCTCCAGGTTGGCCAACAGTGCCAGCAACAAACCTTTCGACAGGGTCAAAGAGAAGTATGCGCGAAGTCATCTCTTTGTTGCCCGTGACTTGCGAGCACCACCACCGAGGAGCATCTTCGTCGACTTCTCCATCTTGGTCATGGGCGCGATAGGGCTATGCGTGTCGTTAAAAGCCAACAGACGAGATTTACTCCCATCGAAGTCAATTACCGTCACTGATGCTGGATCGATAACCAGGGATTGGAAATCATCGAGCTTGATTTTAAGAAGTGATGCCACAACCGCTTTGAGAACATCACCATGGGAGACGAATAAATGTGTGCCATTCTTCTTATCTTCCAGAGCTCGCATGATGCTGCCAAGAGCACGCTTTTGCATTGCCTTGATGCGCTCACCTTCGGGAAATTGCACGGTGCTCGGCTTATCTTGAATTACCTTCCACATCTTCTCGCGGGAAAGACTTGAAAGTTTTCGTCCGCTCCATGTTCCATAGTCAACTTCAATCAATGACTCATCAATTTCGTAGGCTTTAAGACCTCGCGAGTATCCAGATTTAAGCCATGGCGCAATCGTTTCTTCACAGCGTTGCATGGGACTGACTCGGATACTGTCGAATTCACTGGAGCCTAATCGTTCAACAAGTAGCTCGGCCTGCTTCCGCCCTTTTTTACTCAAAGAGATTCCAGGTAATTGCCCACTTAAGATCCCAGCATCGTTGGCTGTTGAATGTGCATGTCGAATAAATACTAAGCGGGCCACAACACGAAGATTACCGTGCTATTTCTAATAACGAATTTTCAACCCTTCTATTGCTAGGGTCTGGCTCATGGAGATGAGAAGAGCAGGCAAGAGTGGCCTCTCACTCTCCCGATTAGGTCTTGGGACGATGACATGGGGTAGAGATACTGATACCCATGAAGCAGCCGATCAATGTCGCGCATTCATTGAAGCAGGCGGTAATTTCATTGACACCTCATCCACGTATGGCGATGGGGATAGCGAACGCGTTATTGGAGGTCTGATAGGCACTCTCTTTAAGCGCGATGATGTTGCCATTGCCACCAAGGCTGGAGTTACATTTCCTGAAGGATTGCGCACCGTGAATAATTCACGCCAGACTCTTATTGCAGAACTCGATAAATCCCTTGCTCGACTTGAGACCGATTATGTAGATATCTGGCAGATCCATTCGTGGGATCCTCACAATCCATTGGAAGACACACTCTCGGCTCTCGATTACGCATATACCTCCGGTAAAGCGCGGTATGTGGGAATCTCCAATTTCTCAGGATGGCAAAGTGCCAGGGCGATAACTATTCAAGAGACAAATTCAGCTAAGGCGCCCATCGTTACGCATCAAGTTGAGTATTCACTTCTCAATCGAGATATCGAATTAGAGGTACTCCCCTGTGCTGATGAAACTGGGATTGGAATTTTGGCGTGGGCACCACTGGGACGAGGAGTGCTCACCGGTAAGTACCGGAAGGGAATTCCAAGTGATTCACGCGCTGCCGCCCCCCACTTTGTAAAACATGTTGAACCATACCTGCGCGAAAAGCCACAACGCATTGTGGAGGCAGTTGTAGTTGCTGCAGAGGGTCTAGGTTTTGCACCTCTTGAAGTTGCACTTGCATGGGTCAGAGATACACCAGGCATCACCAGCGCCATCGTTGGCGCACGGACTGGCGCTCAGTTGCGCGGGATTCTAACTTCAGAGGAAATCACATTGCCAGACATCGTGCGCGATGCACTCAATGAGATATCTGCGCCTTAACAGGTTTCAAGGAAGTCAGCTAAGACATTGACTCCAAATTCAAGACCAGAAATCGGTACCCGCTCATCTACTCCGTGAAAGAGCGCCATAAAATCAAGATCTGCTGGAAGTTTTAGAGGACTAAATCCATAGCCAATGATTCCCAACTCTGAGAGAGCTTTATTATCTGTTCCACCGCTCATCAAATATGGCACAGGAATTCCTTCAGGGTCATGACGCGTAATGGCTGCACACATCGCGTCAACCAAATCACCTTCGAACTCAACCTCTAGTGCGATATCTCTCGAGATAGTTTCGATAGTGATGTCAGGCCCAATAATGGAACGGATAGTTTCATTGAGCTCTTCTTCATATCCGGGCAAGAAACGACCATCTATGACTGCAGTCGCACTTCCAGGAATGACATTGGCCTTATAGCCGGCCTCCAACATTGTTGGGTTGGCGGTATTTTGCAGCGTTGCACCGATCATGCGAGCGGTAGGGCCAATCTCCTTCAGCAACGGTCTTAAATCAGCTTCGTTATAGGGCTTACCAGTTGCGTGAGCGATCTTTTCAAAAAGAACTTTGACAGTCTTTGTGTAGCGCTGTGGCCAATCAAACCTACCGATTTTTGCTACTGCCTCTGAAATCGCAGTCAGAGCATTCTCATCATTCATCATGGAACCGTGACCTGCGCGCCCAGCTGCGGTGAGTCGCATCCAATGGATTCCCTTTTGCGCAGCTTCTACGAAATAGAGACGTTTTCCATCTCCGACGGTCACAGAGAATCCACCTACCTCAGAAATCGCCTCAGTGCACCCTGCAAATACCTCTGGATGATTTGCAGCCATCCATCGAGAGCCATACGTCATGCCCGCTTCTTCATCGGCAAAGAAAGCAAGAACAATGTTTCGTGGTGGTTTATACCCAGTACGCGCCCATTTACGAATGATGGCAAGGATCATCGCATCAGTGTTTTTCATATCGACAGCGCCGCGACCCCAAATCATTCCATCGCGGATTTCTGCCCCAAATGGATCCACTGACCAATCAGCAGCATTTGCTGGCACAACATCGATATGACCGTGAACAACAAGTCCTGGTCTCGATGGGTCAGAGCCTTCGATATTGGCAATGACATTGCAACGGTTCGGAGCAGATTCATAAATCTTTGCAGGGATTCCAACTTCAGCAAGGGATGCAACGACATACTCTGCTACCGCCTTCTCATCGCCTTTACCTTCACCAAAATTGACAGAAGGAATGCGGATGAGATCCTGACAAATCTTTACAACTTCTTCTTCAAGAGTCATATACGTATTCTGCCTCGTTTATCGCCCTATAGGTTCCATGGCTCGGCTCACTTTTGCGCGAGAAGGCACGGCTAGATATAGTTACCCAGTTATTTCGGCCTGAACGCTTAGACTTCGAATCTAAAGCGAGCGGGTTACTCGTCCGGGTGGCGGAATTGGCAGACGCGCTAGCTTGAGGTGCTAGTTCTCGCAAGGGATTCGGGGTTCAAGTCCCCGTTCGGACACAGTTACGGTGGTTGGATATCAAAATGGATGTGAATAGCGCACTCTCTCTCATTCGCGCTATCCCTGATTATCCAAAGCCAGGCATTCTCTTTCAAGATATTACTCCCATGCTCTCCAATGGAGCAGCCCTTGATGCAGTCATCACAGAGCTTGCAGCCTTTGATCAAGAATCAGAGGTCGTTATCGGCATCGAAGCCCGAGGTTTCATTCTCGCGAGTGCATTAGCTGTGAAACGGAATATTGGCTTTGTTCCGATTCGTAAAAAAGGAAAGCTTCCCGGAGATACTTTTTCTCGGTCTTATGGCCTGGAATATGGAATCGATGAGATTGAGATACATCGTGATGCATTTCTACCTGGCACTAAAGTCACTCTGATTGATGATGTTCTTGCCACAGGTGGCACCCTCGAGGCCGCAATCTCACTTGTTGCCGATGCTGGTGGAATCATCACAAGTATCATCGTTCTCTTGGAGATTCCAGCACTTCATGGTCGCCAACGTATAGAGAAGGCTGCGCCAAGCGCGCCTCTACATGCATTGATGATCACGTAATGCGTATTCCGCAAATTCAGGCTCTACGAGCCTTCGCAGCTATTCTCGTAGTTATCTATCACGCCAAGATTACAAGTGGTGGGTATATTGGAGTGGATATTTTTTACGTCATCTCTGGTTATCTCATCACAGGATTGCTCCTACGAGAGCTAGAGAATTCAGGAACTCTCAATCTGAGAGCCTTCTATCTACGACGAGTAAAGCGACTTCTACCCACATCTTTCTTTGTACTAGCGATAACTGCCATTACAGCTTGGTATCTCTACCCACCAACAATGAGAGCAGATCTCGGACGAGATATAGCGGCCGCAGGAATCTATGTTTCAAATTACCTCTTTGCTTTCTGGCAGATGGATTATCAGAATCTCAGCGCTATCCCACCAGTAGTCATTCATTATTGGTCACTAGCGGTAGAAGAACAGTTCTATATCTTCTGGCCTTTCATCATATTTGCTCTCTTTAAGCGCGGTGGTCGAGCAACTGTGGGCAAGGGCATCGCACTCATTACCGTTACATCATTTCTATTTAGTCTCTATCAAACATCGAGTGCACCTATCTGGGCTTTCTACTCTCTTCCAACCAGAGCGTGGGAGCTTGGAGTTGGCGCTCTTCTTCTCTTTATCCCCGCACGAATCAAGTTTTCGCAGAATTATCTCTGGATAGCTCTCGCTCTATTTGTCTATGGAACGCTGCAATTTCGCGACAGCACTCCTTTTCCGGGAACGGCAGCACTTGTTCCTGTAGTTGCAACGGCGATTTCAATTGCAGCAGTGCATTCCTGGCCAAGGGTTCTCAACCTCATCGGTAACCATCGCATCGTTCAATGGTTGGGTGCGATCTCCTATCCGCTTTACCTATGGCATTGGCCTCTCTTGGTAATTCCTGTTGTGTATCTCGGTCGAGGCCTAAGTATTTATGAACGATTCTTCTGCGTTCTAGCCACACTTGTCTTTGCAGATCTCACGCATCGATTCATAGAAGAGCCTCTACGGCATGCACAACCGAAATCCACAAC
>JAPLBL010000095.1 GCA_026392765.1 Actinomycetota bacterium | reverse complement strand
TCCAATTACCTCAGCACTTCGCCGTCTGCAGGGACAGTACGTCACAGACTTCAACTTGTTGGCAGCTGGTGCGATCATCGCAGCAGCCCCTACAGTCATTATGTTCTTTGTGCTGCGTAAGCAATTTATCGCAGGTCTTACACTCGGCTCCACAAAGGGTTGATTACAAAGCTGCATAGTCAATCTTGATGCAGCGATCCATCACAACAGATAAGCCTGCTTCACTGCCTTGGGTTGCAACCTCCGGCACGGAAATTCCTAGTTGTAACCAGATTGCATCTGCACCGATTTCGATACTCTCATCCAGCACTGCCAGGCAATCTGCAGGTTTGCGAAAGACATCGACGATATCTATGTGAACATCAATCTCTTTGAGCGATTTATAGACCTTCTGGCCCAGCACCTCATCCAAGAGCGGGTTGACGAAGAACAATTCAAAGTGAGAGTTCTCGATGAGGTAATTGGCAACGCCATAGCTTGCCCGGTCAGCTTTATCTGAAATCCCAACGATGGCAACTGTCTTTGCTTTACGGAGAAGTTCAGGAATGTCTCCAGGCGTTAGATGCATGTGAGCATCTTACTCAGGCGTAAACTCTCACCCGATGTTAAAGCGCATAATCAAGTTATTTACGGACCGAAAGTATTGGGTCCGTCAGATTGCCATTGCCGGATTATCGGGAGGCGTAGCTTGGTTCTTGGGTGATCTACTCATCCAAGATGGCGGAGTAGTTGCCGCTATTGTCTCAACGCTGAGTATTCGAATCTCTCTTCACAAATCTATCCGAGAGGGATTCGGTCAGATTGTTGGAACAGCAATCGGTGCAGGCACAGCCCTTCTAGCGGTATCCCTCTTTAACTTCGGATTTCTTGCCATTGCAACAACAATCATTATCTGCGCAGTTGTTGCTAGGGCACTGCACTTAGGTGAAGTCGCTGCGGTCAACGTTCCTGTTACCGCTCTCATCGTTATTGGACCTGGAATTTCTCAGAATACTGCGATGCATCGCTTAGGTTCGACCCTTATTGGGGCAGCAGTTGCAATCTTCTTCTCCTACTTCTCTGTGCCCAACACTCCTATTGATAGAGCGAGAATGCAGATTAAGAATGTTTCTGAGAAAGCTGCAGCACTTCTTGCTCAGATGTCTGAAGGAGTAGCAGCTGGCTACACGCAAAAGGATGCAGGTAAGTGGCTTGCACAAGCTCGCCTTCTTGTTGAAGAATGTATATCGAGGGAATTGCAACTGAACATACCCTCGTGCAAGTTCGCACGATTGCTCGCACTCTCTTTGATTCTTCCGTTGAAGGTGGCATTGCAGATTCCACAAAGAAGCAGATTGCAGTGGCGCTATCTGCGGCCAGCTATGCCATCTCTGCTCACGTTGATTTACCCGATGACATCAATGATTTCTCTTCATCTCCCACTGATGATGCGAGGGAGGCGGGCTCTGCCCTTGCTGAAACCTTGATTGAAGATAGCAAAGATGTCGATCAGGATCAGATAGTCAGGGGACTATCGATTGTTGCCAATATTGGAATCATCGCCGATTCACTGGATCAGAATTCTCCAGCTCTCAAAGATGTGATTACCCCAGATGAGCCAGCAAAGTCCAAGGTCTTGGAAGTTTCACCTCTTGAGCAGACAGCAACTCTGTGGAATAGAATAGTTAAATCGATTAGAAAGTACTTCTAGGGAGAATTTGATATGTGCAGCAAGGTTGAATGTAAGAAGTGTGGGAAGCCAACATGGCAAGGCTGCGGTGAACATATTGAAGAAGCCCTAGAAGGAATTGCTCTCGAAGATCGCTGTGCTTGCTAGTGAAGGCCATACAGATAACAGCATTCGGTGGCCCTGATGTCATGAAGTATGTGGATCTTGCTGATCCCGTAGCTGGCACAGATGAAGTAGTCCTTGATGTCACTGCAGTGGGAATTAACTACGCAGATACGCATCAAACTGAGAATTCATATCTATCACCACAAACTCTGCCGATGATTCCGGGCATTGAAGTTGTTGGCACACATGGTGGCAAGCGTTACTTAGCTAGCGTCTCATCTGGGGGATATGCACAGAAAGCTATTGCTCATACATCTGTCCTCTTTCCTATTCCTGGTGCTGTCACTGATGAGCAGGCTCTGTGTATGTTGGTGCAAGGTGCAACAGCGTGGCACTTGCTTAAGACGATGGGTAACCTTCAAAAGGGTCAATCCGTTGTTGTGCATGCAGCAGCTGGTGGCGTTGGCACGATTGCAATTCAACTTGCAAAGATGTGGGGCGGCAAAGTTATTGCTGTGACTTCTTCTAGTACTAAGGCAGCCCTTGCTAAGTCGCTCGGTGCAGATATCACCGTTGATGCAAAGTCAGCTGACCTAAGCGCTGCACTTCGTGAAGCAAATGGTGGACATGGCGTTGATCTTGTTCTTGAGATGGTCGGTGGAACAACATTTGAT
>JAPLBL010000087.1 GCA_026392765.1 Actinomycetota bacterium | reverse complement strand
GTTGTGCAGTTTGGGTTAGAGATAATTCCCTTAGGGCGCTTCTTAATATCCTTTGGATTAACCTCAGGAACAACCAATGGAACTTTCTTATCCATGCGAAATGCACCTGAGTTATCGACAACAACTGCGCCAAGCTGTGCTGCAATCGGTGCCCACTCAGCAGAAATCTCATCTGGAACATCGAACATTGCAATATCAATTCCATCGAAAGCTTCAGGAGAAAGTGCAACAACAGTGAGTTCTTCACCGCGACAGATCAACTTCTTGCCTGCGCTACGAGCGGATGCAATCAGGCGAATCTCGCCATAAACATTCTTACGCTTGCTCAAGATATCGAGCATGACTGTGCCGACTGCACCTGTTGCACCAACAACAGCAAGGGACGGAAGTCTCTTTGCAGCCTTTGCTTTCTTAGCTGGCTTTGCAATCTTCTTTGTCATCGACCAGTTCCTCCGTATACAACTGCTTCAATCTGATCAGCATCTAGGCCAAAAGCTGAGTGTGCGGCCTTTGCTGCGCGCTCAACATCAGCCTCTCGAACGATGACAGAGATGCGGATTTCAGAGGTTGAAATCATCTCGATATTCACGCCTGCATCAGCCATGGATGCAAAGAAGGTAGCTGTCACGCCTGGGTGTGAACGCATTCCTGCGCCGACGAGTGAGAGCTTTCCAATGGTGTCGTCATAAATAATCGATGCAAATCCAACTTCACCTTGAATGCGCTGTAAGACGCCAGTTGCTTTCTGTCCTTCAGCTTTTGGAACAGTGAATGAAATATCTGTAAGGCCAGTAGCGGCTGCAGATACGTTCTGCACAATCATGTCGACGTTGATGTCGTTATCGGCAATCGCTTGGAAGATGCGCGCTGCAATACCCGTGCGGTCTGGAACACCCACGATCGTGACCTTTGCCTCTGACTTATCGTGCGCTACGCCAGAGATGATTGCTTGCTCCATGGTGCCTCCTTCAGGATGGTTTTCAACCACCCAGGTTCCTTCGTTAGGTGAGAAAGATGAACGGACGTGAATCGGTAAATTGAAACGGCGTGCATATTCAACGCATCGCAAGTGAAGAACCTTCGCACCCGCTGCTGCAAGCTCTAGCATCTCTTCATAAGTAACGGTCTTAAGTTTGCGAGCAGCTGGAACAACGCGAGGATCTGCAGAAAATACTCCATCGACATCTGTGTAAATCTCACAGACATCAGCATCAAGGGCTGCAGCAAGGGCGACTGCAGTTGTGTCAGATCCACCACGACCTAAGGTTGTGATGTCCTTTGTATCCTGCGAAATTCCTTGGAAGCCAGCAACGATTGCAATTGCACCGCTATCGATTGCTTCGCGAATACGACCAGGGGTTACATCGATAATGCGCGCCTTGCCGTGGACAGAATCTGTAATCACTCCAGCTTGGGATCCAGTAAAGGACAACGCTTCAAAACCTAAATTGTTAATTGCCATCGCAAGAATTGCCATAGAAATTCGCTCACCAGCTGTGAGCAACATGTCGAGCTCGCGCCCCTGTGGAATTGGAGTTACAGCATTGGCAAGCTCGATCAATTCATCAGTGGTATCGCCCATGGCGCTGACAACAACCACAACCTGATTGCCGGCCTTCTTTGTTGCAACGATGCGGGCGGCAACGCGCTTCATTCCCTCGGCATCAGCGACGGAGGAACCACCAAACTTCTGAACAATCAGACCCATGGCCTAAGTGTGAAGCACGAGAAAAGATGGCGCTAGCCATTAATTGGAAAATCCTAATATATGAGACGGCCCACCGCCCATATAGTGAGACTAAAGGGTAGTACGTCCCTCAAATGCTCGACCGAGCGTGACTTCATCGGCATATTCCAGATCTCCGCCTACGGGCAGTCCTGATGCAAGGCGAGAGACGTTGATGCCCATCGGCTTAATCAGGCGAGCTAGATAGGTAGCCGTCGCCTCTCCCTCAAGGTTGGGATCTGTGGCCAAGATGATTTCAGTAATCGTTGAATCAGATAAACGCTGCATCAATTCACGGATACGTAGCTGATCAGGACCAATTCCATCGATAGGACTAATCGCTCCACCAAGCACGTGATACTTGCCGCGGAATTCTCGTGTGCGCTCGATTGCGATCACATCTTTACTCTCTTCAACAACACAGATCTTTGTGCCATCACGACGTGGGTCGCGGCAGATGCGACATTCAGTCTCTTCTGAGACATTGCCACATTGTGTGCAGAACTTCACTCGCTCTTTAACGGTGCGCACTGCCTCAACAAGACTTGCTGCAATCTCTGAATCTGATTGCAGAATATGAAAGGCGATGCGCTGAGCAGACTTTGGTCCAATTCCAGGCAGGCGTCCTAAAGCATCAATCAGATCTTGAATCGCACCTTCATACATTCCTGTAGACATTAGTCGTGGCTCGTTTCGCTAATGACAGTTGCACCAAGTTCGGCTGCAAGGAGTGCGGCCCCCGAAAGCTGTGTGGCATCTGTTGGCGCTTCCGATTTTCTGACTGCGCGTGCTTCAGGAGTAGAGGTTGTATCGATGCTCGGATCGACAGTTACTTCAATCTTGCGATCAAGGCCCACAACTTCAATAAATGCTTGGCGCAGAATCTCATCCGACTCACTGCGGACAAATGAATCACGGGCACCAGCATTAACAATGCCGATGGTGATGATCTTCTCGTCCACACCGAGGATCTGTGCACTGGCTGAAAGCAGTGACCAGGTAAGGCGGCGGCGCTTCTTCACATTCTCAATCACATCTGGCCACAAGCGACGAAGGCCTGCAACATCCATGGAATCAATACGTCGCTCAGGTGCAGCAGTTGCTTTCTCT
>JAPLBL010000065.1 GCA_026392765.1 Actinomycetota bacterium | reverse complement strand
AGTGTGCGAACACCCTTGGGGTTCTTGGCTGTATTCCAACCAAAACCACCCATGATGCCCTGCCATGTAAGTGAGCTCTCGCGCTTTGGATCAAATGATGGGCTTGCAAGTGTGTCGAGAATATTTGAGGCGTTAGGAATATTTGCTGCATCAAACTTCTGTGTGTATCCAAGACGGATCCAACGTGATGCCATCCAGTCTGTTGGGCAGACGAGGTCATAACCAATATCTTTTCCAAGCTTGAGCTGTGCCTGAACTTTTCCGAAGAACTCATCGTTATCGTTGTAATCTTCAAAGTACTTAACATCAATGCCAGTCTCTTTAGTGAAAGCTTGAAGAGTTGGGTACTTCTTACCTGAGTCATCAACATCAAGGTAAAGAGGCCAGTTGCCCCATCGAACTGAATTCTTGGTAGAACCTGAACTGCCACCTGAACCACATGCAGCGAGCGCACCTGCACCTGCTACTGCGCCTGCACCTGCAAGTACTGTGCGACGTGAAACTTTTGATTGAAGAATTGAACGTGCTTCTTGTGAAAGGGGTTGCTTAGCCATGTGGCGGGCTCCTTTTTATGCCGGTGTAAGGGACGGTGTTGCAGGGCTCATTATGTAACCATTTTGAGCGTGAGCCAAACCTATATCCAGGAAATCTTCCTGTGATTTTAGGGCTGGCAGTTAGGCGTTGAGGTTGGTCATGACGTGCTTGATGCGGGTGTAATCCTCAAAGCCGTAGTTGGAGAGATCCTTGCCGTAGCCGCTTCGCTTGAAGCCGCCATGTGGCATCTCGGCAACGATAGGGATGTGGGTATTAATCCAGACGCAGCCGAAGTCAAAGGCCTTGGACATGCGCATCGCACGGGCATGGTCCTTGGTCCAGACAGATGAGGCCAGGCCATAATCAACGCCATTGGACATCGCAACTGCTTGCTCTTCATCTTTAAACTTCTGGATGGTGATGACGGGTCCGAAGATTTCAGATTGAATCAACTCATCACTCTGGGTCAGATCTGCAATCACTGTAGGGGATACGAAGTAGCCAGGAAGCTTGGTTGGTTGGCCACCGGCCACAATGCGAGCATGTGATGGCGTGCGAGAGATAAATCCTGAGACACGTTCAAATTGGGTTGCATTATTGACCGGCCCCACAATCACATCTTCATCAGGCATACCCATACCGATGTGGTGAGTTGCCTGATCTGCAAGTAACTTCACCATCTCCTCATAGACACCTTCTTGCACAAGGACGCGCGTAGCTGCTGTGCAATCCTGACCTGAGTTAAAGAATCCTGCGATAGCAATGCCTTCAGCCGCTGCCTGAAGATCTGCATCGTGAAATACAACAACAGGTGCCTTACCACCAAGTTCTAAGTGAACGCGCTTTAAAGACTTTGATGCAGCAGATGCCACTTCCATACCTGCGCGCACAGAACCAGTCACTGAGACCATCGCAGGTGTTGCGTGATCAACCAGTGCTGCACCTGTTGCACGCTCTCCAGCAATAACGTTGATAACGCCATCAGGAAGAAATTCACCCATGATTTGTGCCATAAAGAGAGTTGTGACAGGTGTTGTATCCGAAGGCTTAAGAACCACAGTATTTCCTGCAGCAATGGCAGGTGCCCACTTCCAGACAGCCATCATCATGGGATAGTTCCATGGTGTTACTTGTGCGCAGACACCGATTGGTTCGCGGCGAATAAATGAAGTCATGCCATGCATATACTCGCCAGCAGAGCGTCCTTCAAGATTTCGAGCAGCACCTGCAAAGAAGCGAATCTGATCCACCATCGGTGGCATCTCCTCCGATGCAGTTAGGCTCTTTGGCTTTCCACAATTTTCTGACTCTAAGTTAACGAATTCATCGGCTCGAGCCTCAATAGCATCTGCAATCTTGAGAAGTGCGCGTTGGCGCTCTGAAGGAGTGGAATCACGCCATCCAGGAAAGGCCTCACTTGCTGCCTTCATCGCCTTATCAATATCTGCAGCGTTCGACTTGGGAGCGGTGGCAAAGGCAACACCTGTTGAAGGGTTGATCAGTGTTGTGCTCTCACCTGATGCTCCATCGACTGATTTTCCATTGATGAAATTCTGTAACTTCTTCACCTTTTATGCCTGACCCTTCGTTGCGCGAACCATCTGATCACCGTGATCGAATGGGTGTTTTGTATAAGTCTCGAGCCAGCGAGCAACAGAGTACTTACCCGCTTCAGTGTGTTCACCAAATTTTTCCAGATCACTCTCTTCTAAACGCTTGATCACTTCAAGGGAGGCCGCACGTACCGCTGCATAGACAGCGATGGAATTTGCAACATCGCCATCTGCATAGGCAAGTTTTGGCTCATTGGCCCAAGCAGCTTCGTCATAACCTTGAATAACCGAACCATCAGGTTCTGCAACCAGGCGTCGAAGGCGCGCATAGGACTGAGCTTCAGAATCTGCCATGTGGTGAATACATTGACGCGCAGACCATTCATTCTCGGCGTGAACATCCATGAGATCTGGTGTTACTGCGCGAGCAAGATTGAGAAAATACTGTGATGCTGCTTCATATGCTGCAGCTGCTTCCTCTAAATCCACGGATGTCATGGAAGTGATACTAGTTAAATCTTTTCCTTTTCACTAGCGGCAAGTTGGCCGCATGCCCCATCAATTTCACGGCCTCGCGTATCGCGCACAGTCACCGGAACTCCATAGCCTTCAAGGATTCTTACAAACTCCGCTTCATCTTCGCGGCGAGATGCCGTCCACTTCGACCCAGGTGTTGGGTTCAGTGGAATCAAGTTCACATGCGCATTACGGTTCTTGAGCAATCGACCCAATAAATCTGAGCGCCATGATTGATCATTGATATCGCGAATCAGTGCATATTCAATGGAGTAGCGACGACCAGTCTTCTTCTCATAGGCATCAGCTGCTGCCAATACCTCACGGACATTGAAACGATTATTTATAGGGACAAGGCTGTCACGGAGTTCATCATCGGGAGTGTGAAGGGAAACTGCCAATGTGCAGTTGATTCCTTCATCCATCAACTTTTCAATTCCAGGAACAAGTCCCACAGTTGAGACAACGACTGAGCGAGCTGAGATTCCAAGGCCATCTGGGTTGGGATCTGTGATGTTACGAAGTGTGCGCACAACTGCGTTGTAGTTAGCAAGCGGTTCGCCCATTCCCATAAAGACGATATTAGAAAGTCGAGTCGGTCCCCCAGGCATTTCACCATTGGCACATGCACGCGCTGCAGCAACAATCTGGTCGGTGATTTCACCTGCTGAGAGATTACGAGTGAGCCCTGCTTGTCCTGTTGCACAGAATGGACAGTTCATTCCACATCCAGCCTGCGATGAAATACAGACTGTTGTGCGATCTGTGTAACGCATGAGGACAGATTCAACGAGAACTCCATCATGGAGCTTCCACAAATCCTTGCGAGTCATTCCGCCATCTGTGGTGCGCGTGGTAACTAGTTCAATAAGTTTTGGAGTCAGTGCCTGCGCAATAGATTGACGTTCTGCAGCAGGAATATCTGTCCACTCATCTGGCTCATTGGACAGATGTGTGAAGTAATGCGTTGCCACCTGTGCTGCACGAAATGGTTGGAAACCAAGTTCCTTCGCAAATGCTTTACGCTCTGCCGGAGCAAAATCAGCTAAATGCTTAGGTGCTTTCTTGCGCTGTACTGGTTCATCAAAGACTAATTTAAGTTCTGTCGGACGCTCAGTTGTCATAGAAGACCTGAGTCCTGTGCACGGCGCACAATTTCGAGTGCGAGCCACAGTGCAGGGGCGGCAAAGAGAACAGAATCTAGGCGATCCATAATTCCGCCATGTCCTGGCAGTAAATTGCCCATATCTTTTATTGCCATATCGCGCTTAAGCGCTGATTCAATGAGATCACCTGAGGTTGCTGTAAATACTGTGATGACTCCAGCAAGTGCTCCAAGCCACCAATGTGAGTCCATGATGAAATGAAATGCCAGTGATCCACCAATGACTGTAAAGATTAGTGACCCAATGAGACCTTCAATGGTCTTCTTTGGGCTGATCTTCGGAGCAAGTGGGTGCTTACCTAAGAGAACACCTGTGAGATATCCAAAGGTGTCATTGCAGCCAACCAAAACAACAAGAGTCATCACGCGCTCAAGTCCGTTATAGGGGCGCGCTAAGAGAATAAGAAAACCTGCTAAAAATGGAAGATAGACGAGTGCTAGAGCAGAAGCGGATGCGGTACTGACAAATCCTTCAATTCCTCGTGGAAGTAAAAGAACTAGCAGACAAGGAAATGCAATTGCTGTTGCAACGGCAAGTCCTGATACTCCACCAAACCAGGCAGCTGCTGAGAGCGCAATGGCAGATGTTGTCAGTGACCACAACGGGATTTCAATCTTTGTTGTAGTCAGCGCGTGGTGTAGTTCGCGTATTCCAAGAACAACAGCGAGAGTGACAAGGCCTGCAAAGATAACTCTGTAACTTACGAGTGAGAACCAGACGAGTGCGACAAGAAATAAACTGACACCGATTGAGGGCAGGAGCTTGCGACCTGCGCGCTTATTAATCGCCTCGTTAATCGAATGTAAGTCAGACACAATGGGTGGAACATCAAGGAAGTCTTTAGACCTCGAGAAGTTCAGCCTCCTTGTGCTTGAGTAGGTCATCAATCTTTGCCACGTGATCTGATGTGATTTTCTCTAGCTCTTTCTCACCACGGCTCAAATCATCTTTTCCAATATCGCCATCTTTTTCTAACTTCTCCATCAGCTCTTTCGCTGTGCGGCGAATATTGCGCATAGAAATCTTTGAATCTTCCGCCTTGGTCTTTGCCACCTTGATGTAATCCTTGCGGCGCTCCTCCGTCAGCTGTGGGAAGTTCACGCGGATGATGGCGCCATCTGTTGCAGGATTAACCCCCAGATCTGATTCGCGGATCGCCTTTTCAATAGATGACATCGCACCCTTATCAAAGGGAGAGACGATTGCCATACGTGATTCAGGAATCTGAATAGAGGCAAGCTGTGAAAGAGCAGTCCATGTGCCGTAGTAATCGACCATGATCTTGTTAAACATCGCTGGGTGAGCTCGTCCTGTGCGGATCGCACCGAAATCATCTTTTGCTACTTCGACAGCCTTATTCATTTTATCGGTTGCATCTGCGAGTGCGCTTGTTACATCTGCCATGGTCTGTGCCCCTTAATCCTTAAATTACCTAGCGTTACTCTCGTTTAAGAAACGAGAGTTCCAATCTTTTCACCGCGAACGGCGCGGCCGATATTTCCATTGGTCATAAGATCAAAGACCACGATAGGTAAGTGGTTCTCGCGGCAGAGGCTAAATGCTGCAGCATCTGCAACAGCCAGTGACTTCTGAAGAACTTCATCGTAAGAAATAGTGTCGAACTTAGTTGCGCTCTTATCCTTGCGAGGATCTGCGTTATAGACGCCATCGACTCCGGACTTGGCAAGCAGAAGTGCACCTGCACCAATTTCCAGTGCGCGCTGCGCTGCAACGGTATCTGTTGTGAAAAATGGCATTCCAGCACCTGCACCAAAGATCACCACGCGACCCTTTTCAAGGTGGCGGATGGCACGACGTGGAACATAAGGCTCTGCAACCTGACCCATAGTGATTGCTGTCTGGACGCGAGTATCGACGCCCTCTTTTTCTAGAAAATCTTGGAGCGCTAAACAGTTCATTACTGTTCCGAGCATTCCCATGTAGTCAGCGCGTGAGCGCTCCATCCCGCGCTCAGAAAGTTCTGCACCGCGGAAGAAGTTACCTCCGCCGACAACGATTGCGATTTGAACGCCGCTTCGAACGACATCTGCAATCTGCTTTGCCACATCTGCTAAAACATCGGGATCAACACCGATGCCCTTCTTGCCACCAAAAACTTCTCCAGAAAGCTTAAGGAGCACTCGACCATAGTTACCTCTGGTACCTGGCATGAGTGCTCCCTTCGCTTCTTAGAGAAATTCTAACTTTTCTTGAGTCTATTACCCTCGATAGAAAAGCTTATTGACCCACGCGGAAGCGGTGGAATGCCTTCACGGCTGTTCCTGCTTCATCGAGAATCTGCTTGACAGTCTTCTTTGCATCCTTAGCGAAAGCCTGCTCGATCAGTGAAACTTCCTTCACAAAACCGGTGACGCGACCTTCGATGATCTTAGAAAGTGATGCTTCTGGCTTGCCTTCTGAGCGAGCTGTCTCTTCTGCAAGACGACGCTCTGTCTCAATCAGGTCTGCTGGAACATCTTCACGATTGACGTAGCGAGGAGCGAAAGCTGCGATGTGCTGTGCAACATCCTTACCAACTTCAGCTGCTTCCTTTGCAAGTGAGACCAGGACGCCAACTTGTGGTGGCAAATCTGGGCTTGTCTTGTGAAGGTAGAGACCAACTGGTCCCTCAATCACTGCAACGTTACGGATTTCAATCTTTTCACCAAGTGTTGCATTGCCTTCATCAATCACAGACTGAACGGTCTTGCCGTTAGCCATTGTTGATGAGAGGAAGGAAGCAATATCTGCTGACTTTGATGAGAGAAGGTGTTCAACAAGCTCATCGCCAAGTGCGATAAAACGCTCGCCCTTTGCAACGAAGTCTGTCTCGCAATTGAGTTCAAGCATGACACCAAGGTCACTTGAAACCTTTGCAACAACTAAACCATTTGAAGTAAGGCGACCTTCGCGCTTTGTAACGCCCTTTTGTCCCTTAACTCGAATGATTTCAACAGCCTTGTCGTAATCACCATCTGCTTCATCAAGTGCCTTCTTGCAATCGAGCATTCCTGCTGCGGTTGCCTCGCGAAGGCGCTTTACATCTTCTGCTGAATAGTTAGCCAATTTACGTATGCCTCCACTGATGCGTCAGTTGCAGCTGGTGCTGCAGCAAGAATTTCCTTCTCAAGCGCCTCAGCTGCTGCAGCTTCCGCTGTTGCAACTGGTGCTGGAGCTGCTGCAGAGCGTGCCTTGAGGCCTTCTGCAATTGCATCGGTGATGACGCGTGTAAGCAATTCGATTGAGCGAATAGCATCGTCGTTACCAGGAATCTTGAAATCAACTTCATCTGGATCGCAGTTTGTGTCAAGGATTGCAATCACAGGAATACCAAGCTTCTTAGCTTCCTGGACTGCAAGGTGCTCCTTCTTTGTGTCAACAACCCAAATTGCTGAAGGCAACTTAGTCATGTGACGAATACCGTCGAGGTTCTTAAAGAGCTTCTCGCGCTCACGGCGAAGGACAAGAAGTTCCTTCTTTGTAAGCAAAAGGTCATTTGCTGTCTCAAGAGCTTCAAGCTCCTTGAGGCGCTGAATACGCTTATAGACAGTTAGTGATTGCTGGATGTCGATGATGTAGATGCCATTGCGTTCTGTGAAAATAAAACGCTTCATCTTTGGATTCCAACGACGAGTCTGGTGTCCGAAGTGGACTCCGCTGTCGAGGAGTTCGCGCATTGTTACTACTGCCATGACGGCACGCTCCTTCTTAGGTTTTTTGTGCGCAGCACTAAAAAACCTGCTCGGTTTATGTCTTAGCAATTTACTAAGACCGTCGCACCTACAACGCCGACCGCTAATTTCTATGCGGACCGAAGTGGCTTGTATTCCCTGCAAAGCAGTTCATACATAGATGCTGAGATGTCATCAATCTCGCGATTGATGCAGGGCAAATCTTACCTGCCGCTGGGGGGTGCAAAATCCACCCGTATCCCCAGAATTACGCCCTTGGGTGAGCCTGTTTAAAAGCTTTTTGAAGTCTCTCTGTCGACACATGGGTATAGATCTGGGTTGTGGCAAGGGATGCATGGCCCAGAATTTCTTGGACGGTTCGAAGGTCTGCGCCGCCTTCAAGAAGATGTGTTGCAGCTGAATGTCGCAGAGCATGTGGTCCCATTCGCTCCACTCCCTCTAACGCAGAGAGTGCTTCATAGACAACTGTGCGCACGGTGCGCTGATCAATACGACCACCACGAGAGCCTAAGAAAACTGCGCGAGCAGATTTATCTGTTGCAACAGATGGACGAGCATTCTTCAGCCAATCATTGAGAGCTTTGATCGCAGGTCCGCCCAAAGGAATTGTGCGCTCTTTATTTCCCTTACCCAATACCCGAATTGTGTTGCGGTTGTAATCAACATCATCAAGATCTAGGCCGCAGAGTTCTGAGACGCGGGCACCGGATGCATAGAGCACTTCAACGATTGCACAATCACGCTTTGAAAGTGGAGTCTCTTCCTCAGCAACACGAGTAGCAAGTGAATCCATTGCAGTAGATGCATCTACAACAGATAAGACTTCAGGCAGGGTTCTATGTCCTTTAGGTGTTGCAAGGGTTGCCCCTACATCCTTAGTCAGATATCCCTTTTTCGTTGCCCACTTGGTAAAGAGGCGAATAGATACTGCCCTACGTGAGAGCGTTGTGCGCGCTCCCCCTTTAACCTGCTGATTAGCTAGCCAAGAACGTATATGCGCAATGGTGATCGATGCGACATCATCAACTTTCTGCTTTTCTAGATGCTGAAGGAAACTTTCAAGATCTCCAAGATATGCCCTAATGGTGTGCTCAGAGAGGTTGCGTTCCTTTTCGAGGTAGCGGGTGTACTCCACCTGCACGCTCTCGAAGGATGACATGTATAAAGAATATATCCACACCCGCCTGAATCCCCGTGTGAGCTTGATGCGTATACGCATCAAAGGCGATACGGTGCAGGCATGCGCATTCGAGTCTCGGATTCCATCGCGATTCCCTCACTGAGCCGTGAACTCGATGGCTCTGTGATTCTCTCCATCAATACAGAACTCTCCTTTGAAGATATTGAAGGTTTTGTCGGAGATCAGTTCGAAGACGGTGAGCGCGATATCGCCTTTGCACTCTGGGCAGATGATGAGAGCAAGAGAGTCTTTACGCCCATCCCGGGAACGACTGATTTCTATATCGATCTGCGCCCACAGGATTAGTAGCTACTTACTTTTTATCGAGAGCACCCAGTGCTATCAATAGCGTCTCAGGCGAAACTTCTAATACTTCACACAGTGGTGCAATGGCGCCAGTAGTTGGACGTCTCTCTTGTCTGAAGTAACGCGAAATAGTTCCGCGATCAATTCCCACCAATTCAGCTAGCTCTTCATATGTTGAAATGTCGAGCTTGAGCATTCTCTGAGCAAGCCACTCTGAAGATTCGGCTGGGGTATTTCGTCTACCCGCAGAATTCGCGCGCATAGAAAAAATTTATAACAGCAGGTGGGGAAAATGCAAGAACTTATTCGGGCTTGCGGCCCTGTCGCAAAAGTCCGAATGTGAGGGCATCTTCTAGCGCCATGGCTGAAGCCGCAATAACGTTCTCGTGAACACCAACGGTATTCCACTCGCCCTTGCCATCTGAAGTCTCAACAAGAACGCGGGTGATGGCCCCTGTGCCAAGGCGTCCTTCGAGGATACGAACCTTGTAATCGGTGAGTTCAAGTGCAGCCAGTTCTGGGTAGAGCTGGTTGAGTCCATCGCGCAGCGCATTATCAAATGCGTTAACCGGACCATTTCCTTCACCAGAGCATGTGATCTCTTTACCTTGCGCAGTAACAGTTACCTCTGCCTTTGTAATGATTGAATTCTTTGCACCGCGCTCAGTTGTGGTGAGCCAATGATTGATGGTGAAAAATGATGGACGCTTACCTGTTGCTTCCTCCCGCAGAAGAAGTTCAAATGATGCATCAGCTGCTTCAAAGGTAAAGCCACGAGATTCCATCTCTTTCACGCGATCGACAACGCGACCGATAAGTTCGCGGTCTCCCTTAAGGTCAACGCCAAGTTCCATTGACTTCAGTTCGATTGATGCACGCCCTGCCATATCAGAGACAAGCATGCGCATATCGTTTCCGACAGATTCAGGATCCTCATGCTGATAGAGCGATGGATCAACCTTGATTGCAGATGCGTGAAGGCCCGCCTTATGGGCAAAGGCAGATACGCCTGCATACGGCTGACGAGGTGACGGAGAAATATTGGTCACTTCAGCAACTGCATGTGAGATGCGAAATGCCTCGCGCAGCGCATTCTGTGGAAGAACTTCCTTCTTCTTCTTCAATTCTAAGTTGGCAATAATGGTGACAAGGTCAGCATTTCCTGTGCGCTCACCGTACCCATTGAGAGTTCCTTGAACGTGGGTAGCACCTGCTGCAACTGCTGCCATTGAGTTAGCAACGGCACATCCTGTGTCGTTGTGGCAATGGATACCAAGACGAGCAGATGTAGCACCCAGAACATCATGCACAACATCGGCAATTTCATCAGGGAGCATGCCGCCGTTGGTATCGCATAGCGCTGCAACATCAGCACCTGCCTCCATCGCAACGCGGATAACTTCAAGTGCATATGCGCGATTGGCGCGGTATCCATCAAAGAAGTGCTCAGCATCAAGGAAAACCCGCTGGCCTTCTTGGCGAAGGTGAGTAACAGAGTCGCGAATCATTGCAAGGTTCTCATCGAGATTTGTCTTCAGGGCAAGATCAACATGGCGGTCATATGCCTTGGCAACCAGTGTTACTGCAGGAGCACCTGAGTCACGGAGTGCGCCAAGTAAGACATCATCGGCAGCCTTCACATTGGGACGGCGTGTTGCACCGAATGCCACAAAAGTTGCATTCTTTAATTTCAATTCCTTCTTAGCCAGTGCAAAGAACTCTGTGTCCTTTGGGTTAGCACCAGGCCAGCCACCTTCAATAAAGCCAACACCTAAATCATCAAGGTGGCGGGCAATGGTGAGCTTGTCATGGACAGAGAGATTAAGGCCCTCTTGCTGCGCACCATCACGCAAAGTGGTGTCATAGATATGCAGTGTCTCTTTATCAAATGACATTAGAGCGCAACCTTCTTGACCCAGCCATGCTTATCAGCAGTTGTTCCATGTTGAATTGCAAGAAGATGATTGCGAATCTGCATTGTGATCGGACCTGGTTGTCCATCGCCTGTGACCCATGTGCCCAGTGCTGATTTTGCTTGTCCCACTGGAGAAACAACAGCTGCTGTGCCACATGCAAAGATTTCGGAGATCTCACCTGATGTCACGCCATCGCGCCAATCATCGACAGAGAGCATGACTTCTTCAGTCTTATATCCAAGATCTTTTGCAACAGAGAGAATGGAATCTCGAGTAATACCTGGCAATAAAGTTCCCGTCAGCTTTGGGGTGACGACAGTTGCATCAGCGCCTTTACCCTTAACGAAGTAAAGGTTCATCCCGCCCATCTCTTCAATCCATTTGCGCTCTACTGCATCAATCCAGACAACTTGATCGCATCCTTCTTTCGCTGCAGCTTTCTGTGCAACGAGGGATGCTGCATAGTTTCCGCCGCACTTTGCCTCCCCTGTTCCGCCAAGGGCTGCGCGAACATACTCAGTTGAGATCCAGACAGAGACTGCCTTCGATGGATCAAAGTAAGCACCTGCAGGAGTTGCAATAAGTAAGTAGGTCGCCTTATTTGTTGGGCGAACACCAAGTCCAACTTCTGTAGCAATCATGAATGGGCGAATATAGAGCGCTTCGCCAACTTTTCCTGGCGTCCACCCTGCATCTTGTTTAACGAGAGCGTGAATAGTTTCAAGGAATAACTCCTCCGGCATTTCAGGAAGAGCAAGACGTGCTGCAGATCGCGCAAAGCGACGAGCATTTGCTTCAGGACGGAACAGTGAAATTCCGCCATCAGGCTGGCGATATGCCTTCATGCCTTCAAAGATTTCTTGGCCGTAATGAAAAACCGCAGTAGCAGGGTCAAGTGAGATTGGGCCATAAGGCTTTAACTCTGGCTCTTGCCAACCGCCAGCCTCAGTCCACTCACACACAACCATATGGTCGGTGTAATACTTTCCAAAACCACAGTTAGCGACCTTTTCTTCGCGCTCTGCTGTTGGAACTGCATGTGGATTGAGTGTGATCTTCATTTACTTCACCAATGCCGCAAGCGCTGAACCGATATCAGTTGTGCCACGCTTTGAATCTCCACGAGTTAACAAGTCAGCTGCAACAGCCTTTTCAACATCGCGAGCAGCATCCTTAAGCCCCAAGTGATCAAGCATCATCGCAACAGACATCACTGTCGCAGTTGGGTCCGCCAGGTTCTTTCCTGCGATATCAGGGGCAGAACCGTGTACTGGTTCAAACATCGATGGGAATTTACCCGTCGGGTTGATATTGCCAGAAGCCGCAAGTCCGATACCACCACAGATTGCTGCTGCAATATCAGTCAAGATATCTCCGAAGAGGTTATCTGTCACAACAACATCAAAGCGCTCTGGGTTGGTCACAAAGAACATAGAAGCTGCATCAACATGCAGGTAATCAGTTGTGACATTCGGGAATTCCTTAGCAACCTCGTTGAAGGTGCGTGTCCACAATCCACCTGCACGTGTAAGAACATTGTTCTTATGTACGAGTGTGAGCTTCTTACGATCACGAGCTGCAGCGCGAGCAAATGCATCACGGATAACTCGCTCAGCACCACGACGGGTATTCAGTGATTCCTCCGTTGCAATCTCTGCATCAGTGCCTTCAGCTAAAACGCCACCTGCTCCAACATAAGGTCCTTCAGTTCCTTCGCGCACAACGATGAAATCGATAGGCGCTTTAGTAGCAAGAGGACCTGTCTGCTCCAACATAAGGTCCTTCAGTTCCTTCGCGCACAACGATGAAATCGATAGGCGCTTTAGTAGCAAGAGGACCTGTCACGCCAGGCATCAACTTCGCAGGGCGAAGGTTGATGTAGTGATCAAAGGCAAAACGAAGCTTAAGAAGTAATCCGCGCTCGAGAACGCCGCTAGGAACTGTTGGGTCCCCCACTGCGCCAAGCAAGATGACATCTGATTTCGCAAGCTCAGCCAGAACTGAATCTGGAAGAACTTCACCTGTGCGATGCCAATAACCAGCACCTAAGTCATAGTGGGTCTTCTTAAATGTCACGCCGTATTTCGCAGCAATGACATCAAGGACCTTAAGACCTTCACCGACAACTTCGTTACCGATGCCATCGCCAGGAATGACTGCAAGATTGATTGTGCGTGACATTAGTTCACCAAGGTCACTGAACGAACGAGCTCTGCACCAGTTTCCTTCTTGACTGCCTCGGCTACTGCATCTGAGACAGGAGAATCAACAGTGATAGCCATGAGTGCGCTTCCGCCTGCTGATTCACGAGCAACCTGCATTCCTGCAATGTTGATCTTTGAACTACCGAGTGCATTTCCGACTGCGCCAACAACACCTGGCTTATCTGCATAACGCAAGAAAAGAAGGTTATCTGTTGGAGGAAGATCGAGATCAAAGTTATCGATTGCAATGATCTTCTCAACCTTGCGAATACCCATCAACGTTCCATCAACCTTGATTGACTTACCGTTTGAAAGCGCTGCGTGAAGTGAAATCATGCTGCGGTATTCAGGGCTATCAGGAGTTGTTGTCACATTAGATGTCACACCACGTTCTGTTGCAAGTCCTGGAGCGTTGACATAGGTAACGTCTTCGCATCCTGAAGCAACTAGAGCGCCCTTGAGCGCACTGATTGCAAGAATTGATGAATCATGTCCTGCGATATCGCCTTTAACAGTGATCTCCATAGAGACAGGAGTCTCTCCTGCAATTGCCGTTGCGATCTGTGCCATCTTCTCCACAAGTGGAAGTGATGGACGAATCTCATCGTGGATTGCTCCACCCTTGACGTTAACTGCATCCGGTACCAATTCGCCAGCAAGTGCTTTACGCACTGAGACGGCAACAGCAATACCTGCGCGCTCCTGTGCTTCATCCGTTGATGCGCCAAGGTGAGGCGTTGCAACAACTTGATCAAGCTGGAATAAAGGTGAATCTGTGCAAGGCTCGGTCACATACACATCAAGACCAGCACCTGCAACGCGACCTTCAACGATTGCATCATAGAGAGCTGCTTCATCAAGTACTCCACCGCGTGCGGCGTTGATGATGCGAACTTCCTTCTTCACCTTCTTCAGCGCCTCAACGCCGATGAGGTTTGCAGTCTCTTTAGTCTTAGGTAAGTGAATAGTGATGAAGTCTGAGCGCTTTAAAAGATCATCAAGTTCAACGAGTTCAACGCCAAGCTGTGCAGCCTTTGCAGGCTGTAGGTATGGATCGTATGCAACAACGTTCATTCCAAATGCCTGCATACGATGAGCAACCAACTGACCGATACGACCAAAGCCAACAACACCAAGAGTCTTTTCAAAGAGTTCGGCGCCTGTGTACTTAGAACGCGCCCACTTACCTGCCTTAAGAGCAGCGTGAGCTGGTGAGATAAAACGAGCTGAAGCAAGAAGAAGTGAGATTGCTAGCTCTGCAGCGGAGACGATATTTGATGTTGGCGCATTAACAACCATAACTCCTGCTGCAGTTGCCGCAGGAATATCAACGTTATCAAGACCCACACCTGCACGAGCAATGACCTTTAGGCCCTTTGCTGCAGCAATCGCTTCGCCATCCATCTTTGTTGCAGAACGAATAAGAACAGCGTCAACGCCTGCACCAAGGGCAGCTAGAAGTTCTGCGCGGTTTGCACCATCGCAATTACGAACTTCAAAGTCAGGACCTAGAGCATCAAGCGTTGCAGCACTGAGCTCTTCAGCAATCAGTACGACGGGTTTACCCACGCGCAGCACTTCCCTCTTTGTAATCATCTTTGTTGGTGTTCTTCATCCAGCTAAACATCTTGCGGAGTTCGCGACCAACGGTCTCGATTGGGTGAGCTTCACCCTTTGCGCGAAGTGCTGTGAATTCCTTAGCACCGCTCTCGAGATCATCGACGAAGCGCTTAGCAAATGCACCAGATTGAATATCAGCAAGAACTGCCTTCATATTCTCCTTCACGTGTGGATCGATAACACGTGGGCCTGATACGTAGTCACCGAATTCAGCGGTGTCAGATACTGACCAGCGCTGCTTTGCGATTCCACCTTCATACATAAGGTCAACGATGAGCTTAAGCTCGTGCAAGCACTCGAAGTACTCACGACGAACCAAGTGGCCTGGACCCTTTGGCGCAACCATGCACACATCAACATCAGCAGATGGCTTGATGTAACCGAAGCGAATATTAAAACCGTGGCCGAAGAAGAGAGCATCGCCCTTTTCTAGGTTAGGCAAGATTGATTCTGCATAGATGTGGCGCTGCAAGTGATCGGGAGCCAAGATCATGATGACGTTAGCTTCCTTGACTGCTTCAGCCACAGATGTGACGCGAAGTCCTTCTCCCTCAGCCTTAGCTCGGGATGGTGAGCCTTCCTTAAGACCAACGCGAACATCAACACCTGAGTCGCGAAGGTTCAGTGCATGCGCATGGCCCTGTGAGCCGTAACCGATGATCGCGACTTTGCGACCCTGGATGATTGATAGATCTGCATCCTCTTCGTGATACATCGTTGCCACAGTATTTCTCCTTTAGTAGTTTCTTACTTAGTTTTGATAATCGGGTTGGGTATCGTGCACTTCTTTTGCCTTAGGCGTCACATCTTTGATGGAGATAACGCTGACTAGCTTGTCGAGCTGAGCAATGACTTGCTCGAGAGAGTGGCCTTCGACAGCTACTCCAATAATCATCTTGGAAATTGATGAATTTTCAGTGGGTCCAACGTTGAGGGTTTCAATGTTGAATGCGCGGCGTGAAAACAAGCCTGCAACGCGCGCTAGAACGCCTGGCTCGTTCTCAACGAGAACTTCAAGTGTGTGCTGACGGCGACTAATAGTCATTAGAGCTCCTGTGAATCCCAGTCGGGCGCAGTAGCGCGGGCGATCATGATTTCATCATTGGATGTTCCAGCTGCAACCATCGGCCAGACCATTGCATCGCGATGAACGCGGAAATCAACGACAACAGGTTGATCGTTGATTGACATCGCTTTTTCGATTGTCTTATCAAGATCTTCTGGAAGTTCGCAGGAAAGACCAACGCATCCCATGGATTCTGCAAGCATAGGAAAGTTTGGAACGCGCTTTGATTCAAGCGATGTATTGGAGTAACGGCTGTCATAAAACAGGGTCTGCCACTGGCGAACCATGCCGAGAGATTCGTTATTGATGATGGCAACCTTGATCGGAATGTTGTTGAGAGCACAGGTAACAAGTTCCTGATTTGTCATCTGGAAGCAGCCATCGCCATCGATAGCCCACACAGTTGTATCCGGTGCGCCAACTTTTGCACCCATGGCAGCAGGAACTCCATAACCCATAGTTCCGGCTCCACCTGAGTTAAGCCATGTGCGCGGATGTTCGTATGAAATAAATTGTGATGCCCACATCTGATGCTGGCCAACACCTGCAGTAAAGATGGTGTCTGTGCCAGAAATCTGTCCAAGGCGCTGGATAACTAGTTGTGGTGAAAGTGATCCATCATCGGGAGTATCAAAGCCCAATGGGTAGGTTGATTTCAGTGAATTCATCTGGCGTAGCCAAGCGGTGAGATCTGGCTTGTTCTTAGCAAGGGCAGCTTTGAGCGCCGGGATAAGTGCTGCGATTGTCTCTCTCACATCGCCAACAACTGCAACATCTGCATGGCGATTCTTACCGATTTCAGCAGGATCGATATCTGCGTGCAAGATCTTTGCATTCGGTGCAAATGTTGAAAGCTTTCCTGTTACGCGGTCATCGAAACGAGCGCCTAAAGTAATAAGTAAATCAGCCTTTTGTAGGGCTGTTACAGCAGCAACAGTTCCATGCATTCCTGGCATACCCATATGAAGTGGATGAGAATCAGGAAATGCTCCACGTGCCATAAGCGTTGTGACAACCGGTCCACCAAGAAGTTCAACGAGCTGGCGAAGTTCGGCATGTGCATTGGCTTTGATTACGCCACCGCCCACATAGAAGACAGGCTTAGAAGATTGTGCGATGAGCGCTGCAGCATCGGTGATTGCTTGCGCATCAGGTGTCGTCTTTGGCTTATAGCCAGCAAGTTTGATAGATGTTGGCCAGTTGTATTTTGTCATCTTCTGCAAAGCATCTTTAGCAATATCAACAAGTACCGGACCAGGTCGCCCTGTTGTTGCAATATGGAATGCCTCGGCGATTACACCTGGGATCTCATCAGGGTTTGTGACAAGGTAATTGTGTTTGGTAAATGGCATTGTGATGCCACGGATATCTGCCTCTTGGAAAGCATCAGTACCGATTGCAGCAGAAGGGACTTGACCAGTGATTGCAACAAGTGGAACAGAATCCATCGCAGCATCCATCAGTGGTGTCACAAGATTTGTGGCTCCCGGACCAGAAGTTGCAATACAAACTCCTGCGCGACCTGTTACTTGGGCATAACCCGTTGCAGCATGTCCTGCACCTTGTTCATGGCGAACCAAGATGTGGCGAATTGTTGAGTCATAGATCGGATCGTAGGCAGGAAGAATTGCGCCACCGGGAAGTCCAAACATCACATCGACGCCAGCTGCTTCAAGGCTTTTGACAAGCGCCGTAGCTCCTGTCATTTCTGTGCCATTCGCTGTTGGAACGTGTTTCGCCATCTTCTTGCTCCTTTCTCTCTCGATCTCTGTACAAGCGTTGTTAAATGAAAAAACCCTCAGATATCTGAGGGCGCGCGTGACGTTCAGGCACGCGCTATCGAATCACCACCACTGAAAGTTCTGAAGCGTGTGTTGAAGTCATGACCGTATTCTCCATCGGAGCAGGGCTATGCGTCAAGAGATGAGATGAACGTCTCAATAAATGGAATGGGAAATCCGATTACTTCCAGACAGCACCCTCGGAGGCTGAACTGACGCCCTTGGAAAACTTGGCAAGTACTCCCCGAGTGAACTTATGTGGGATTGGCTTCCATCCCACTTTGCGAGCTTCAAGTTCGGCTGGGTCAACAAGTAAATCAAGTGTGCGATTGACGACATCGATGCGAATGCGATCGCCATCCCTGATAAATGCGATTGGTCCTCCATCGACTGCTTCAGGAGAAATGTGACCAACGCAGAGACCAGTTGATCCACCAGAGAATCGACCATCGGTAAGAAGAAGCGTCTTCTTACCAAGACCTGCACCCTTAATTGCACCTGTCACCATCAACATCTCGCGCATACCCGGTCCACCCTTAGGACCTTCATAGCGAATTACCACTACATCGCCCTCTTTGATTGTTCCATTTTCAACTGCATCCATCGCAGCTTGTTCGCGTTCAAAGACGCGCGCTGGACCTTCGAAAGTTTCGATGCCGATACCAGCTGTCTTACAGACAGCGCCTTCGGTGGCAAGAGTTCCACCGAGGATGGTGATTCCCACATCTGTAGAAATTGGCTTATCTGCTGGGAAGAGCACATCGCTATCTGGGAATGGTGGATTAATATCTGCCAAATTTTCTGCCATCGTCTTTCCTGTGACTGTCATGCAATCTCCGTGCAGGTATCCCGCATCAAGAAGAATGCGAAGTACAACAGGGATTCCACCCACGCGATCAACATCTGTCATGACGTACTTACCGAATGGCTTGAGGTCGCCCAGTAGTGGCACCTTGGAACCAATGCGGTGGAAATCTTCAAGAGTCAGATCCACCTCTGCTTCATAAGCAATTGCAAGTAAGTGAAGGACAGCGTTGGTAGAGCCACCGAGTGCCATCAAGATTGTGATGGCATTTTCAAATGCCTTCTTCGTCAAGATATCGCGAGTCGTGATTCCTTTACGGATAAGTTCAACAACTGCAGCACCTGACTTGATTGCGTATGCATCACGGCGACGATCTACTGCAGGAGGCGCCGCAGACCCTGGAAGTGATAGACCAATAGCTTCAGCAATACTTGCCATGGTATTGGCGGTATACATACCGCCACATGCGCCTTCTCCTGGGCAGATAGCGCGTTCAATTTGGTCAACACGATCTTTTGTAATCAGACCACGAGCACATGCACCCACTGCTTCAAATGCATCGATGATGGTGACATCTTTGCCATCGACCTGGCCAGGCAATGTAGAGCCAGCATAGACAAATACTGATGCAACATCGAGCCGAGCTGCCGCCATCATCATTCCAGGGAGTGACTTATCGCAACCTGCAAATGTCACCATTCCATCAAAGCGCTCTGCATTCATCACAGTCTCAACTGAGTCAGCGATGATTTCACGAGAAACGAGTGAGAAGTGCATTCCTTCATGGCCCATAGAAATACCGTCAGAGACTGAGATGGTTCCAAATTGCATTGGGAATCCACCAGCTTCGATGACACCTTGCTTTGAAGCTTTTGCTAAACGATCCAGTGAAAGATTGCACGGAGTGATTTCATTCCATGAAGATGCAATACCGATTTGCGGCTTCACCCAATCTTCATCTCCCATTCCAACAGCACGCAACATTCCTCTCGCAGGGGCTCTCTCGAGACCATCAGTAACTACTCCAGAACGAGGCTTCATCTTTGACATGGTCCCATCGTAATACTCAACAAGAGAAGTTGCCTCCTCTCAGATAAGATTCCACTATTCAAGATGAATTCTTGATTTTGCTTTAATGTCGATACATATTTAGAGGAGATTTTTGTGCCCAACCAAGTACGCGATGCCCAAGGCCATGTAAAAGGAACCGCCCCTGACCGCTGGAGAACCCTCCTGGTTGTTGCGATTTCACAACTCATCCTCGTTCTCGATAGCTCGATTATGAATATCGCAATTCCTAGAGCCAAGGTTGACCTTGGAATCTCCGACGCTAATCAGCAATGGGTCATCACTGCCTACACGCTGGCATTTGGCTCCCTTTTGCTTCTCGGTGGTCGCATTGGCGATTACGTTGGCCGTAAGAAGATTTTCATTATCGGTCTTCTCGGCTTCGCAGCAGCATCCGCACTCGGTGGCATCGCATCAACACAAGGGCTGCTCTTTGCCTCACGTGCACTGCAAGGTGTCTTTGGTGCTCTGCTTGCTCCAGCTGCTCTTGCAATCATCTCTGAAACTTTCACTGTTCCAAAAGAACGCGCAAAGGCATTCGGAGTATTCGGTGCAATCTCAGGCGGAGGCGCAGCAATTGGTCTGATCGTAGGTGGAACTCTTACTCAATACGCATCATGGCGTTGGTGCCTGGGCGTTAATACACCGATTGCCATCATTGCCTCAATTCTTGCTCTGAAGTTTGTTCACGAATCAAAGGCAGAAGGTAATAAGACATACGACATTCCTGGCGTGGTCACAGCCACAGCAGGTCTGTTCTCGCTCACCTATGCATTTAATGAGGCAGCACGTAAGGGCTGGTCAGATTCAGTAACCATCTCCTTCTTTGTTGCTGCTGTCATTCTTCTTGCTGCATTCATTACTATCGAACGACGCGTTGCAAATCCTCTGATGCCTCTTCGCGTTATTACAGAGCGCAACCGTGCAGGTTCATACCTAGGATCCCTTGTTGTGGGTGCTGGCCTCTTCTCAATGTTCCTCTTTCTCGGTCTCTACCTTCAAGTCATTCTTGGTTTTAGTCCGCTCAAGACTGGTTTTGCCTTCCTTCCATTCACAGCCGGAATCATCATCTTTGCTGGAGTTGCATCACAACTCTTACCTAAGTTTGGTCCAAAGCCACTGATGGTCCCTGGATTGATTGCAGCAGGTATTGGTCTTCTTCTACTTACCCGGATCACTCCTGAAACAGGGTATTTCACCCATGTTGTTCCCTCACTTCTCATCATGTCGAGTGGAATGGCTCTTGTCTTTATTCCGCTAACTTCAACTTCACTGCACGGTATTTCTGGCCATGACACAGGGGTAGCAAGTGCGATGCTCAACACTTCACAGCAGATTGGTGGATCACTGGGAACAGCTCTTCTCAATACAGTTGCAGCAACAGCAACTACCGCTTATGCAGCTACGCACACTGAACTAGGAAAGACAGTGATGCCATTTGCTATGACTCATGGATTTACTGTGGCATTTAAGTGCAGTGCTGCACTTCTTTTTGCAGGAGCTGTAGTGCTCTTCTTCTTTATTAATATTGGTAAAGAGTCACTCGTTGAAACAGAAGGCGTAATCGCCCACTAATTACTGAACGCCAAGGTGGCCAAGTAGGAGCTCGCGAACTCGCGCAGCATCTGCTTGGCCCTTTGTCTCTTTCATGACTGCGCCGATTAACGCACCAGCTGCAGGTAGGTGTCCCCCGCGAACTTTCTCAGCTGTCTCTGCTTGCTCGGCACATACCTTTTCAATAGCAGCCATCAGCGCACCATCATCATTAACGACTTTGATTCCGCGCTTAGCCACAACATCAGATGGCTTTCCTTCTCCGGCAATAACGCCTTCAACAACTTGGCGAGCAAGTTTGTCTGTGAGTTCACCCTTAGCAACAAGTGCCACAAGTTCTGCAACATCAGCTGGCGTGATTGCAAGTTCTGCAACAGCAATGTTCTGATCATTTGCAATACGTGAGATTTCACCAAGCCACCATGTGCGAGCCTTGGTGGGATCTGCGCCCAATAGAACCGTTGCTTCAACGATATCTAAGACATCAGCGTTGATCATCGCTTCCATCTCTTTATCCGGAACATTCCACTCTTCTTTAATGCGCTTTCGACGAAGTGATGGACGCTCAGGAAGTGTTCCGCGTAGCTCCTCAATCCAGCTAGCTGCAGGTGTGACGGGAACTAAATCTGGATCTGGGAAGTAGCGGTAATCCTCTGCTTGTTCCTTTGAGCGACCAGAGCGAGTAAGGCCAGTATCTTCTTGGAAGTGACGAGTCTCTTGCTTGACCTTCTTGCCATCATTAAGCAGCTCTGCGTGACGAATCATCTCTCCGCGGATAGCGCGTTCAACAGAGCGCAGTGAGTTCACATTCTTCGTCTCAGAACGTGTGCCTAAAACATCTGAACCAATTGGCTTGAGAGATACGTTGGCATCGCAGCGAAGTGAGCCTTGCTCCATCTTCACATCAGAGACCTTCAGGCCACGCAAGATGTCGCGAAGTTCTGCAACATATGCCTTAGCAACTTCTGGTGCGTACTTGCCTGTGCCAGGAACAATCTTGGTAACGATTTCAACAAGTGGAATACCGGCACGGTTGTAATCAAGGAGTGAGTAGTCAGCGCCATGAATACGGCCAGTTGCACCACCTACGTGTAGTGACTTTCCGGTGTCTTCTTCCATGTGAACGCGCTCGACTTCAATACGGAACTGCTTTGGACCTTCTTCTGTATCGATCTCAACATCGACATAGCCATCAAAACAGATGGGCTCGTCAAACTGTGAAATCTGGAAGTTCTTTGGCATATCTGGGTAGAAGTAATTCTTACGTGCAAAGCGGCTATAAGGAGCAATCTTGCAGTTCAGCGCAAGGCCAATGAGAATCGTTGATTCAATCGCCTTTTCATTGACAACAGGAAGTGCGCCAGGAAGAGCTAAGCAGACAGGACATGTCTGAGTATTCGGTGCGCCGCCAAACTCTGTGGCACAGGAGCAGAACATCTTGCTCGCAGTATTGAGTTCAACGTGAACTTCAAGACCTAATACAGGATCCCACTTAGCGATAACTTCATCATATGTTGGAAGAGCCATTACTTCGCTCCCTTCAACTCAGGAGCTTTGGAAAGAATAGGAGCGCCCCACTTTGTAAGAAGTGCGGCCTCTAGTGCTGCGCCTACTTGGTAGAGACGCTGATCCTGCATGGCAGGAGCCATGATCTGGAAACCAACAGGCAAGTTATCTTCATCGGCCAAACCTGCAGGAAGTGACATTCCGCAGATGCCAGCAAGGTTTACAGGAATCGTTGCCACATCGCCCAAATACATAGCCATAGGGTCATCGACCTTCTCGCCAATCTTGTATGCAGTAGTTGGGGCAGTAGGAGATACCAAGACATCTGCCTTAGTAAATGCCTTTGCGTAATCTTGAATAATCAGTGTGCGGATCTTCTGCGCACTGCCGTAGTAAGCATCGTAATAACCTGAAGAAAGTGCGTAAGTACCGAGGATGATGCGGCGCTTAACTTCGCGGCCAAAGCCAGCATCGCGGGTTGCACTCATGACAGCTTCTGCAGATGCGCCATCAACATCACCCGTACGAAGTCCATAACGCATTGCATCAAAGCGTGCCAGGTTTGAAGAACATTCAGATGGTGCAATTAAGTAGTAGGCAGCTAATGCGTATTCAAAGCTTGGGCAATCTACTTCAACAATTTCTGCGCCTAGGGATGCAAGAACCTGAAGTGATTCATCAAAGCGTGTCTGCACGCCTTTTTGATATCCCTCGCCCTGTAACTGCTTGATAACGCCAATCTTCATTCCCTTAACATCGCCACTCTTTGCTGCAGCTACTACTGCAGGAACAGGTGCGTTAATACTTGTTGCATCCTTCACATCATGGCCTGCCATCACTTCGTGAAGAAGCGCAGTATCAAGGACTGTGCGACCAAATGGTCCTGCTTGATCAAGACTTGATGAATAAGCAATCAAACCAAAGCGTGAGACTGCGCCATATGTGGGGCGAACTCCAACGATTCCGGTAAGCGCAGCAGGTTGGCGAATAGATCCACCAGTATCTGATCCGATTGCAAGAGGTGCTTCAAATGCAGATACTGCAGCAGCTGATCCACCAGATGAACCACCTGGTGTGCGAGTGAGATCCCATGGATTAAATGTTGGGCCGTAACCAGAATTCTCTGTCGATGAACCCATCGCAAATTCATCCATATTTGTCTTACCCATAATGACAACACCGGCAGCTTTTAGTGTGCTGACAACAGTTGAGTCATAGGGAGGAAGCCATCCCTGCAAAATCTTTGACCCTGCAGTAGTTGGAACACCTTTTTGTGCAAGAACATCTTTGAGAGCAAGTGGAATACCTGCGATAGGAGAAAGCTTTTCACCCTTGGCGCGACGTGCATCAACATCTTTTGCTTGCGCAAGTGCGCCGGCAGAATCAACATGCAAGAAAGCCTTTACTTGGCCATCAACTGCGGCAATTCGATCAAGATGTGCTTGCGTGAGTTCAACTGATGTTGTCTCCCCCTTTGCAAGGGCATCAGCCATCTGGGCTGCAGTACTACGAATCATTCTGCTTCACCCAAGATTTGTGGAACACGAAAACGTGACTCTTCTTGTGCTGGAGCTCCTGAGAGCGCATCTTCTGGTGAAAGGCTTGGAAGAACAACATCAGGTCGAGCAATATTTTCAAGCGGCTGTGGGTGGGACGTTGCCTTCACGCCAGATAGATCCATCTCTTGAACGCGAGCAACAGCATCGAGAATCAATCCGAATTGTGATGAGAGTTCAACGAGTTCTGCCTCAGTCATCTCGATGCGGGCTAGGCCTGCAAGCTTTGCGACATCATCGCGGGAGAGGCTGCTCATATGGGGAGTCTATAAAAAGATGAGATTAAGAGCGAATCTGGCCGGTGCCAGTAACTATCCACGTGGTTGTGGTCATCGCTTCAAGGCCCATAGGTCCTCGTGCATGCAACTTCTGATTTGAGATTCCGATCTCTGCGCCAAAGCCCATCTGCTCACCATCAGTAAATCGAGTTGAAGTATTGACCATAACGGCAGCGCAATCAGAGAGTGCGATAAAGCGAGCTGCATTCGCTTTATTTTCAGTAACTATCGCCTCTGTGTGATTGGTACCGTATTGAGCAATGTGATCGGCTGCAGCATCGACAGAATCAACGACTGCCACATTCATCTCAAGAACACCGTATTCAGTAGACCAATTTGCATCCGTTGCAAGAGTCGATGCAATCTTGAAAGTATCTGCCACTTTCTGAGCAGTTGCATCTGAGTGCAAGATAACGCCAGCATCACTCAGGGCCTTTAGCGCCATCGGCAAGAATGTTGGCGCAATCGCCTTATGCACCAAAAGAGTTTCAGCTGCATTACAGACACTTGGTCGATGAGTCTTTGAGTTAATCAGAATTGGAAGAGCTTTCTCAATATCTGCAAACTCATCAACATAGACATGGCAGACACCTGCGCCCGTTTCGATTGTTGGAACCGTTGCCTCATCGACAACCATGCGGATCAAGGCAGCGCTTCCTCGAGGGATTACAAGATCGACTTTCCCACGGGCTATAAGCAGTGCCTTTGTAGTTGCGCGATCCTCCGATGGAATCAACTGCAGAACATCTGGTGAAATCTTCGTTGTCGCTAGCGCATCCTTCATAACGTTTACGAGAATCTCATTGCTATGGTGGGCAGACGATGAACCGCGAAGTAGCGCAGCATTTCCTGACATCAAGAGAATTACTGCAGCATCAACAGTCACATTAGGACGCGCCTCATAGACCATTCCAATAACGCCGAATGGAACTGAAATCTGTTCTAACTCAAGCCCATTGGCAAGAGTTGATTTACGTAAAGTCTGACCCAGTGGATCTGCAAGTGCTGCTACCTGGCGCGCTCCCCCAGCAATTCCTGCAATGCGCTCTGAGTTAAGAAGTAGGCGATCTTGCATCTGTGGATGCATATCTTCAGCACGCGCACTAGCCATATCGAGTTCATTTGCAGCAAGAATTTCAGCGCTACGAGATTCAATTGCTTGTGCGATTGCTTCAAGAGCGCCCTTTCGTTCAGCACCTGTTGCAGTAGAAAGTGTGCGCGAAGCCTTACGGGCTTTTAGCGCTAGCTCAGCAACTACTGCTTCGGCGTTCATAGGAGAACTAAATCATCTCTATGCACGAGCTCGCGCTCATATTCAGCGCCTAATGCTGCAGCAAGTTCTTTCGTAGAACGCCCAAGCATCTGTGGGATTTCTTCAGAGTCGAATGCAACAAGGCCACGAGCAATTACTTTGCCGGTCTTTGACGCAAGTTCAACGGTATCGCCTGAGATGAAGTCACCTTCGACTGCAGTAACTCCTGCAGGAAGTAGCGAGACTCCGCGTTCAAGAATTGCAGTGACTGCGCCATCATCAAGGATCAGACGCCCACGAGGAGTGGATGCATGAGCAAGCCAGAGCAGTCGTGAATTAGCTTTAGAGGTATGTGCTTCAAAGAAAGTTCCAAACTCTTCACCAGCAACAGCATGTCCTGAATCTTGTAGCGATGTCAGAAGCATGGGAATCCCGGCGCTCGTTGCAATACGTGCAGCCTCAACCTTGGTAACCATTCCCCCGCTACCAACACCTGAAGATCCCGCACCACCTAAAGTGATGGATTCAATATCTGAAATATTGGCAACGTAACGAATCGCTTTAGCTCCAGCTTGCGTAGGCGGTGCGTCATAGAGAGCATCGATATCAGAGACCAGCACTAGAAGATCTGCCTGAATAAGTAGTGCAACAAGGGCCGCTAAGCGATCGTTATCTCCAAATCGAATCTCTTGAGTTCCAACAGTGTCGTTCTCGTTAATGACAGGAACTACCCCGAGTGAGAGAAGCTTGGTAAGTGTCTGCTGGGCATTGGCGTAGTGCGAGCGACGAACAACATCTTCAGTTGTTAGAAGCACTTGCGATGAAATAACACCATGCGCTTTGAACTTCTCGCTGTATTGGGCTATCAGTAAGCCTTGACCGACAGAGGCAGCAGCTTGCTGTGTTGCTAGATCCTTAGGACGAACTTTCAGGCCAAGTGGTGAAAGCCCTGCAGCAATCGCACCGGATGAGACAACAACGACTTCTGCTCCACGCTTTTTGAGTGAATAGGCAAGGTCTACAACCTTTTGCACTGCATGTGGATCAAGTTCAGAACCAGCAGAACCTGTAAGAGAGGATGAACCAATCTTGATGACAACGCGTTTAGCGCTTGTTATAGCCCCGCGGTTCACTTGTCATTGCTTTCTGTTTCACTCTCTTGGATTTCACTCAGAGTGAGCTTCATTTCAGGATTCGTTGGTTCTGCAACGTTGTACTCCCACTGACGAGCTACTTCATCATCAGAGAGGCGATCGCGTTCTGTCTCCACCGTATTCCATGCGCCTTCAAGACGTGAATCTTCACCGCGGCGATGTAAGAAGCCAGCGAGTTGTTCGGCGCCTGCCTCAATTGTTGGCTCCCACTCGAAGACCACTTCATTATCGCCAGAACCGATACGGACTTCAGAGCCAGCAACTGCACCCTTTTTAAACAATTCCTTTTCAACACCGAGCTGTGCAAGGCGATCTGCAAGGTAGCCGATTGCTTCTGCATTCTTAAAGTTTGTCTGGCGAACCCAACGGACAACTTTCTGACCGCGCACGCTAAATGAATCATCGCCATTCTTCTG
>JAPLBL010000035.1 GCA_026392765.1 Actinomycetota bacterium | reverse complement strand
AAGCTTTGGACTTTGGTCTCAGCGCTTAACCATAAGCATCAGCAATTTGCTTGGTACTCACTTGCTGGAGTTGCTTTTGCAGATATCTACGTTCGCCAAGTTGCAACTGGCGCCTGGACCAATTTCTACTTCTTCTAAAGGGCGATGACAGATATGACACTCGAACGACATAAATACGACGTCCTAGTAATTGGTGCAGGTGGAGCAGGTCTTCGCGCAGCTGTTGAAGCACGCGAGGCAGGCCTGAGCGTTGCAATTATCTGCAAGTCACTTTTTGGTAAGGCCCACACTGTTATGGCTGAAGGTGGCGCTGCTGCCTCAATGGGTAACGTCAATGACAACGATAGTTGGATGGTTCACTTTCGCGACACGATGCGTGGCGGAAAGTTCCTGAATCACTATCGCATGGCAGAACTTCATGCCAAGGAAGCACCAGATCGCATCTGGGAGCTTGAGACATGGGGCGCACTCTTTGATCGCACCAAAGAAGGAAAGATTTCACAACGTAACTTCGGTGGACATGAATATCCACGTCTAGCTCACGTAGGAGATCGCACTGGACTTGAAATCATCCGTACGATGCAGCAGAAGATTGTTCAGCTGCAGCAGAAAGATGGTCGCGAATTTGGCGATATGGAAGCAAAGATTAAAGTCTTTGCAGAGTGCACCATCACTGAAATTCTTAAAGAGAATGGCAAGATTGCCGGCGCATACGGTTACTGGCGCGAAAGTGGCGAAGAAGTTCTCTTTGAAGCACCAGCAGTTGTTATTGCAACTGGCGGCGTAGGAAAGACTTTCAAGATTACTTCTAACTCTTGGGAAGGCACAGGCGATGGGCATGCACTTGCTCTCAAGGCTGGTGCAAACCTTGTTGATATGGAGTTCTTGCAATTTCACCCAACAGGAATGGTCTGGCCACCATCAGTACGCGGAATTCTCGTAACAGAATCTGTTCGCGGTGAAGGTGGAATCCTTACCAACTCAGAGGGTGAACGCTTTATGTTTAAGTACATCCCAGATGTATTTAAGGATAAGTACGCAGATAATGAAGCAGAAGCAGATCGTTGGTATGAAGATCAGGACAATAACCGACGTCCACCAGAGCTTCTTCCTCGTGATGAAGTTGCCCGTGCGATTAACTCAGAGGTTAAAGCTGGTCGTGGCACAGAGCACGGTGGAGTATTCCTCGATGTTTCCAAGCGAATTCCCGCAGAGATTATTAAGAAGCGTCTTCCATCTATGTGGCACCAGTTCTATGAGCTAGCTGGAGTAGATATTACGAAGGAAGCGATGGAAGTTGGCCCCACATGTCACTATGTGATGGGTGGCGTTGAAGTAGAGCCAGATACAGCAGCGGCAATTGGAGTCCCAGGACTCTATGCCGCAGGTGAAGTTGCTGGCGGTATGCATGGATCAAATCGTCTCGGTGGTAACTCACTCACAGATTTACTTGTCTTTGGTCGTCGCGCAGGTGCAGGTGCTGCCCAGTATGTGCAGAGCGCCGGTGCAAACCCTGTCTCTGATGCAACTATCAAGGCAGCAGCAGATCGCATTGAGGCTCCCTTTAGTCGTGAAGGTGGAGAGAATTCTTATTCACTTCACGCAGAACTTCAAGAAGTCACACATAACTTAGTTGGAATTATTCGTACACGTGCTGAGATCATCGATGCAATCGCAAAGATTGCCGATATCCGCGCTCGCAGTAAGGAAGTTGCAGTAGCTGGTGGACGTAAGTTCAACCCAGGATTCCACTTGGCATTCGACCTTGACAACATGTTGCTCGTTGCTGAATCAACTGCAAAGTCAGCACTACTACGTGAAGAATCACGTGGCGGTCACACTCGCGATGATTTCCCAGGAATGAATAGCACCTGGCGTCAGGTCAATCACATCTCATCTTTCGATGGCAATCAGGTCAATATCAAGGCACAGGCGCTACCAGTAATTCCGAAAGAGCTCTTTGACCTCTTTGATGTTCACGAACTCGAGAAGTACATGACACCGGCAGAAATTGCGAAAGGCGGAACCAACTAATGGCGCGCAAACTTAATCTTCGCATCTGGCGAGGAGATGCAACAGACGGTGGTCTTAAAGATGTACAGGTAGATGTTAACGAGGGTGAAGTTGTTCTCGATGTCATTCACCGCGTTCAAGCAACACAGATGGGCGACTTGGCTGTTCGTTGGAACTGTAAGGCTGGCAAGTGTGGATCTTGTTCAATGGAGATCAACGGAAAGCCACGCCTTGCTTGCATGACACAGGTTGCATCCTTTGATGAGGATGAAACCATTACTGTGACGCCACTTCGAGCATTCCCAATCATTAAAGATCTCGTTACAGACGTCTCATTTAATTATAAGAAGTCGATGGAGATTCCTGCATACGAACATCCAAAAGATCTAGCTCCAGGG
>JAPLBL010000030.1 GCA_026392765.1 Actinomycetota bacterium | reverse complement strand
GGTGCGATGTCAGGTCCACTTCATGGTGGTGCACCATCTCGCGTATTACACATGATTGAAGAAGTTGAGAAGACTGGTAACGCTGAGGCCTACGTCAAGGATCTTCTAGATCGCAAGGAACGCCTTATGGGATTTGGTCACCGCGTCTATCGCGCAGAAGATCCACGCGCTCGCACACTTCGTCGCACAGCAAAAGAACTTAACGCTCCACGTTACGCAGTAGCTGAAGCGCTAGAGAAGGCAGCGCTGAAGGAACTTCACGAGCGTCAACCAGATCGTGTTCTTGAAACTAACGTTGAATTCTGGGCAGCAATTATCTTGGACTTCGCAGAAGTTCCAGCACCGCTCTTTACGTCGATGTTTACTGCAGCTCGTACTGCTGGTTGGTCTGCACACATCCTTGAGCAAAAGCGCACTGGTCGCTTGATCCGTCCATCTGCTCGCTACGTCGGAAAAGCTCCTCGTAAGCCTGAAGATGTACAGGGCTGGGATGCTTCTGTGGAGCAGCTACACAAGTAACCTTTTTGCAGGTTTTTGCGGAATATCACAATCTTATTAAGGTTTGCTCAAAACGCCCCCTTCAGGGGCTCTATACCTTGTTTATTTTCGTTATCTGCCATGGAATAACACCACTAGATAGAGCGGCACCCTCGTCGCGTTATCAAAATCCATGGAGGAATATATGAATAAGAAGAGTCTCGGGTTTACCGGGGTACTCGCAGGATTTGCACTCGCAATTTCTTCATTCGTTGTGCCATCAGCAAGCGCAGCTAGTGAAATCGTTGTGTGGGCAGACGAATCCCGCGGACCTAACCTCACTAAGGTAATCGCAGCTAAGGGCGACTGGGTTCCTGGCTACACAGTAAAGATCGTAACTTTCTCAAGCTTTGATGCACTCAAGGAAGCTTTCGATAAGGCAACCGATGCAACTGGTCCAGATATCGTTGTTGGTGCAAACGACTGGGTTCCAACTGGAGCTAAGAGCGGAAAGCTTGCTCCAATTACACTCACAGCTTCTGTGAAGGCACGCTTTAATCCAACACAGCTCTTTGACCTCACATATAAGAAGTCTCTTTACGGTGTTCCAATCGATGTGAACAACGTTGCGATGATTTACAACGAGAAGTTGGTTTCATCTGCGCCAAAGACTTTTGGTGAGATGGTTTCTTACTACAAGGCAAACAAGGCTTCAAAGAATCTTAAGGCTGGACTTTGCGTAGCTGGCGGCGGAATGTCATGGGGTGCTCACTCAGTATTCTCAGCTCTCGGTGCAGATGCATACCAGTTCAACTCACGTGATGAGATTGTCTACAACCGCACATTTAATTATCCAAAGTTCTCGAATAACATTAAGACATACCTACTCGATGGCAAGAAGAGCAATGGCTTCTTCCCAGCAACAGATACTGGCTGCAAGGACAACTTCCTCGCAGGAACAGTCCCCTTCGCAGTTATTGGTAACTGGGAGTGGAAAGATTATGTTGCAAAGGGATTTGCTATGAACCTCATGCCAGTACCAGGCGTTACAGCTGATGCCCCAGGCAAGATGTTCGGATCAGTATCTGGCGCAATGTTGACTACATATGCTGCAAAGCATGGCGTTTCTGCAGGAGCTAAGTCGCTCATGACTGACTTCTTTGCATCGACTTCAGGTCAAGTTGCATACCAAGCTCTCGAAGGCCGTCCACCTGCAGAAAAGGGTGCACAGTCAAGCTCTGCAGTCTCAGCAGGACAAAAGGGCTTCGGCGCTGCAGCATCAACAGCAGGAATTCCACAGATTGGAGCTTTCCTTAATAACAATAAGGGTGGCGCTAACTACTGGGATTCAGCTCCAGCATTCTGGACTGCAGTTCTTGTAGATAACAAGGATGTTGCTACAGAATCAAAGAAGCTCGCCAACATTTGGAGATCTAATACCACTGCTGGCAAGTCTGACCTCTAAGAATTCGACTTATATAAGCCGAATTTAGAATGTGACTAATGCGGGTTCATTTTGGACCCGCATTAGTCATTCTAATTATCAGTATTGGAAAGAGGGATAGAAAGTGATTTCGGTTTCGAGAGGCAAATTGGCGCTAACAGCCAAGATAGTTCTTCTCGCCCTAATCTCTGCAATCTTTCTCATGCTCGCACAGAGCGCTTTTGCTCAAAAAGAGTATGTCATCGGCGTATTTCTCTTTGCTGTCATCCTGCTGACTCTCTTTACATATCTAACTAAGAAATCAATACCGTTAAAGTTCTTTCTTCCCGGAATTCTTCTTCTCTTAGCATTCGTTGTCTCGCCCATTCTCTATACGGTGACGATGTCTGGCTTTAATTACAAGACTGGAAATATCGTCTCTAAAGATGAGGCGGTATTGCAGATTCAGAACAGAGCATTTGAGCCAGATTCTGCCGGCACCTCATTCGATATCAAGATCGGAACTTTTGAGAGCAAGCCAGCAATATTGGTCTCTGACATTGAAAATAAGAGATATTTCCTCTCCACTTTTGAAAAACGAGTTCCTCTTTCAAATGGCGCAGTAACTCTTAACGAATATCTCGTAGCGCAGTCGGCACCAGGTTTTAGCCCTTTACCAACTGATCAATTAGCAGCTGCAGACTCTACGTATTCAGGAAAGCGATTCATCTTTAAAGATGAGTATTTCCTCTCTCTTGAAGGTCTCGATGTTGCCATTGTGGCTCGTCAAACTCTTACCTACCTTGAGCAGCAGGATGTCTTTAAGAACATCATTGACGGGACTATTTATAAAGATAATGGACGTGGGAACTATCAGGCAGGTTTAGATTCTGCAGCCATATTGGAGCCAGGCTGGAGAGCGCCTATCTGGTTTGAGAATTACTCCAAGTTGGTTACCGATGCTCGCTTCCGAGATCCACTCATCCGTGTATTTATCTGGACCGTCGTCTTTGCAAGTGCAACCGTTCTTACAACTTTTGCACTGGGATTACTCCTAGCGTTAGCTCTCAATAAGCCTCTCCATGGCCGCCGTATTTATCGCTCAATTTTAGTACTGCCCTATGCAATGCCAAGTGTCATGAGTATTTTGATTTGGGGTGGAATGTTTAACTCCGAATTCGGTGCCATCAATGCTCTGCTTGGAACTGATATCGCATGGTTTCAAAATCCAAACTTTGCACGCACTGCCGTCATTGTTGTCAATCTCTGGCTAGGTTTCCCATACTTCTACCTCGTTTCAAGTGGGGCGCTGCAAGCAATACCTAATGAGCTACTGGAAGCTGCAGCAATCGATGGAGCAAATCCACGTCAGATATTCCGCAAAATTACTATGCCTCTGCTACTTCAGATTCTTTCTCCGCTACTAATTGCATCCTTTGCTTTCAACTTCAATAACTTCAATCTCATCTATCTGCTCACAGGTGGAGGCCCTCGTAATTCACTTGATGGTGAAATTGCGGGAGCAACTGATATTTTGATTAGCTACACCTATCAGATTGCATTTGGCTCATCCACGCAAGATCTGGGGCTTGCAAGTGCGATCTCGCTGATTATCTTCATCCTGGTTGCATCGATCTCTCTCTACGGAATACGTAAATCCAAAGTATTGGAGAGCTTCGTATGAACAAGTGGTTGAAACAAGATTTATGGCGCCATATCGTTGCTCTTACTACGGCAATCTTTGCACTTTTCCCCTTGTATCTCGTCATTATTTCATCGTTTAACTCAACGGGTAGTCTGCAAATTACCTCCTTTGTTCCCCGCGAAATCTCGTGGAATAACTACAAACTTCTTTTCACAAGTCCTGCCATCCCTTACTTGACATGGATGAAGAATTCTTTACTTGTTGCAGGTTCCGTAGCTCTCATATCGGTGGTTATTGGTTCAGCATCTGCATTTGCATTTAGTCGTCTGAGCTTTAAAGGTAGAAAGCCTGGTATTCAGCTACTTCTCTTAGTGCAGATGTTCCCGGCAATCCTTGCAATCTCAGCTGTCTATGTGATCATGGAGAGAGTTCAAACTTTTGCTCCAGGTATTGGTCTTGGAACACAAGGTGGACTTGTACTTGTCTATTTGGGTGGAGCTATGGGAGTTAACATCTGGCTCTTGAAAGGCTTTGTCGATTCGATTCCAAAGGAGCTCGATGAAGCCGCGAAGATTGATGGGGCTTCAGAGGTGCAGACCTTCTGGTTGATCTTTATTCCGCTAGCAACACCGGTGCTTGCTGTAGTAACTCTCTTGAGTTTTATCGGAACCTTTAATGAGTTTATTCTCGCCCGTCTCTTCTTGGTAGATATGGAATCAAGAACAATTGCAGTAGGACTTCAGCAATTTATTGGTGGGCAGTATTCACAAAACTGGGGACCATTTGCTGCAGGTTCAATTATCGCCTCAATTCCTATTGTGATCATCTTCTTATCGCTTCAGAAATACATTGTGAACGGTCTGACGGCAGGTTCTGTTAAGGGATGAAACCCAAGGTCTTATTTATCAGCGCTCTTATCGGCTGCATCTCAATCCTTGTGCCCCAAGCATCTCAATCAGCTGAACAGAGCACTTATCCTGAAGTTGGTTTAGCAAAAGATGTTATCTATTTTGTAATGCCAGATAGATATCTCAATGGAGATGCCAGTAATGATTTAGCAGGTGGAACCACGCAAGATCCCACAGCTGGATTTAATCCAACGAGTACCGCCTTTTTTCATGGTGGAGATCTCAAGGGACTCACTGGAACATGCGAAAAGGGCGATAAAGGTTTAGCAAGAATTAAAGATCTTGGATTTACTGCAGTTTGGTTGACTCCCTTGGTTGCTCAACAGAAGGCAACTTCAAATGGTGCTGGCTATCACGGGTATTGGGGAGTTGATTTCCTTAACGTTGATCCACATTTAGGGACCAATGAAGATTTGAGCGCACTCTCTGCATGCGCAAAGAAGCTTGGGTTAAAGCTGATTTTGGATGTCGTCACCAATCACACTGGCGATGTCATTCAATATATGGATAAGACCGCGTCCATCCCTGCAGGTAAAGAGTCTGCAAAGAATCCTTCATGGCTCAATGACCTCTCTAGTTATCACAATGTGGGGGATATGAGCAGGTGTTGGGGTGAAGGTTCCTGCACACAACTTGGTGACTTCTATGGCTTAGATGATTTAGCTACTGAAAAAGAAGTTGTCTATAAAGGCATGATTGATATCTACGGGCAGTGGATTAAAAAGTATGGATTTGTTGGCTTTAGAGTCGATACAGCGCGCCACGTTGATAACGATTTCTTTAAGAACTGGTCACCTGGAATCAATCAACAAGCATCACAAGTGGGGATCAATAACTTCACTACCTTTGGTGAAGTCTGGGATATTAACCCAATTAACTTAGTTGGCTATATCCGAGATCGAGGACTTCAGACTGTTCTCGATTTTCCTTTCCAGAGAACAGCAGTTCAATTTGCTTCGGGGTATTCCGGAGCTGAAGTGCTCAATAACCTATTTGAAAACGATGATCTCTATACAACTCAGAGCTCAAGTGCGAGCAATTTAGTTACCTTCCTCGGAAACCATGACATGGGTCGCGTGGGATTTCTTATCTCTGCCTCTCAGGTAAAAGCTGAGAAAGATATTCTGGCTCGCACACAATTAGCCCATGCACTGATGTATTTATCTCGAGGAATTCCAACCGTGTATTACGGTGATGAAGTAGGAATGACTGGTTCTGGTAATGGTGGGGATCAATTGTCACGACAAGATATGTTTGCAACGAAGATTGATTCATGGAAGACCGAGAAGCGAATTGGATCTACTCCAGTCGGAAATGGAGATTCCTTTAGCGGGGCTGAGAATCCGATTTCAAAGTATTTGAAGACTCTTTCGGCGCTTCGACAGAAATATCCTGCGCTTGCAAATGGGGCAATGCAGATTCGATATGCCAAAGACAACCTCTTCATCTTCTCTAAATTCGATCAATCAGAGAAGAAGGAATATGTAGTTGCACTCAACACCTCCAGCCGTGCACTTGCATTAAGTGTGAAGACATCAAGTGGTGCTGGGTGGGCCACGGTATTTGGAACTGGTACCAGTAAGGCAAAAGCGTTGAGTTTAAGTATGACTTTGCCAGCCCTTAGTACAACTGTCTATCGCTCCAGCGGATTGATTTCACAGTCCAAGAGCAAAGTTGCAAAGATTGCGACGAAGAAGGATTTCCTCACAGGATATGTCGAAGTGCTTGCAACCCTTAATGCCAATTTACTGCAGGCTGTGACATTTGAGACTCGTGCTAGCTCTTCATCTGAGTGGGTTGCTGCGGGAAGTGATAACAACTGGCCATATCGCATCTATATCGATCCTTTACATTACTCACCTGGATCAACTATTGAAGTGCGGGCACGATTGGCAAGTGAGAAGGGAGCGGTGAATGCAAAGTCAACAACAGTCAAACTCTCCTAGCAATCGCCTCATTCCTCATCACGATGGTAGTGAGTTGTATGTAACTCATAAATCACCTCGCATCGGAGATTCAATAACTTTGCGCGTGAGAGTGCCTAAGAGTTACTCATTTCAAAAATCATTTGTCAGACTCTATGAAGATGGTGAGCCACGCTCTTATGAACTCACGCTTGTTCAAGAGGGCGTGCATGAAGATTGGTGGGGCGTAACAACCACCCTGGTCAATAAAACTCTTCAATATAGATTTGTCTTCCTTGCATCCGATAAGTATGAGTGGCTAACAGCTCGCGGACTCTTTCCCCACGATGTCCATAGCAATACAGATTTCAAGATATTTTCAGGAACCCGCGCTCCTGACTGGGTCCACAGCTCAGTTTTCTATCAAATCTTTCCTGACCGGTTTGCAAAATCTGATGTGAAGAGAGAGTTACCTGATTGGGCTGTAGCTCGCAATTGGACTGACTTGCCGGCACAAGTCAGGAGTGAAATCTCAAGCGAACTCTACGGTGGTGATTTGGTTGGCGTTGAAGAACACATTAGTCACATTGAAGATCTCGGAGTCAATGGAATCTATTTCACTCCATTCTTTCCTGCCCGCTCTAACCATAGATATGACGCTTCAAGCTTTAGTGAAGTTGATCCGATATTGGGTGGGAATGAAGCACTTGATTCGTTGGTTTCTACCGCTCGCTCTCGCAACATTCGTATTCTTGGAGATCTGACATCTAATCATTGTGGAGCAGGCCATCCATGGCTTAAGGATGCAATTGCAGATGTAAATTCAGAAGAGCGATCTTTCTTTTACTGGGATTCATCAGTTCCTCACGGCTATGTAGGTTGGTGGGGAGTGCCATCCCTTCCAAAGTTGAATTTCAATTCCCTAGAACTACGTAAGTGCATGTATTCAGCCGCTGACTCCATTGTGAAACAGTGGCTATCGCCCGCTAAAGGCTTATCTGGTTGGCGCATTGATGTTGGGAATATGACTGGGCGGCAAGGATCAGATGATCTCCATGATCTTGTTATGCAAGGCATACGTCAAGCGATGGATGAAGCAGGTGAAGAATTCTGGTTGGTTGCAGAAAATGGCGACTTTGTTGCATCCGACTTAGATGGTTATGGATGGCATGGCGCAATGAATTATCAAGGTTTCATGCGTCCGGTCTGGAACTGGTTGCAGTTGAACACTGAGATTGGTGGAGGATTCCAAGGTTTACCATTTCAAATGCCGAGGTTTACTGGCGACCAATTAGTTTCAAGTATGCGCGAATTCAGTTCAGCAATTCCTTGGGATTCCTACATCTCATGCATGCTCCTGCTTGATTCACATGACACGGCAAGAATGAGAACTGTCGTTAATGGAGATAGAGATAGACACTTAAGCGGCATGACACTTGCACTGACTATTCCTGGCGTTCCATCAATCTATGCAGGAGATGAAATTGGACTTGAGGGCTCTAATGGAGAAGCTGGCCGCAGAACTATTGATTGGGATAACCAAAATAGCTGGGATCAAGATTTCCTTAAAGGCGTGAAGTCACTGATCCAGCTTCGCCGCACAAGCCATGCGCTCATCAATGGTGGTTTGCGATGGTTGGAAATCGCAGATGACTACCTCCTCTTTGCCCGAGAATCGACAGAAGAGTCACTGCTGATATTTATCAGTAGAACTGGTGTTGATATAGAGATTGATTTAGAGGCGCATGGTGTGAAGCTTCAGAAGACTCTATTTGGAGTAGAACAATCTGGGCCCCATCTCAGAATCAACTCAACTACTGCAACACAAGGGATTTGGCAGATAAGTAGCTAACGGCTTAGGAAACACTGCGAACTCATCTCGCCGGAACTCTTGCATAGTGCTTAAATCACCCTATGAGAAATATCGTCTGGTTCCGCCGAGATTTACGTATCGGTGATCATCCAGCGCTCATCGCTGCCATGGAAGGCGCTGATGAGATAGTTCCGGTCTTTATTCTCGATAAGCAGCAGATTTCTGAGGCAGGAAGCAAGTTACTTGCCTACATGAGCCAATCACTTCGCGCACTCGATGAATCCCTTGGCAACCGCCTACACATCATTGAAGGCGATCAAGTAGAAGTATTGAAGGAGTTGATTGCTCTTTATGACGTGAAAGAAGTTCATATCTCAACTGAGTACGAGCGTTATGGCGCAGAGCGTGATGCGCGTGTTGAAGCAGCTGGCATTCCACTTGTTCGCACAGGTTCTCCGTATGCAGTTGCACCGGGTCGGGTTGTAAAGCCAAGTGATGCAACGCCATACAAGGTATACACACCGTTCTATAAAGGTTGGTGTGCTCACGGTTGGCGTGCTCCTGCAAAGACTCCGAAAGAGATTAAGGCGCCGAAGCCTTCAGATAAATACCGCGCATTTCCTGACTTTCCTGTCCCTGAAGGAACGACAATTATTGAAGCGGGTGAAGCTGCTGCGCTCAAGCGCTTTAAGGAATTTACTAAGAATGGTCTTGATAGTTATGACGAGAACCGTAACTTTGCAGG
>JAPLBL010000098.1 GCA_026392765.1 Actinomycetota bacterium | reverse complement strand
GAACTGCGGACCGCGAGTAGCACCGATAAGAAAGACAAGTCCTTGAGCAAGAAGTACCCAGACGTTATGTGTTACTAACGCTGTTGCAAGAACGATTGCTGTGATCGTGGCAGAAAAACGTGGACCACGTGCATCGATATAGATCTTCTGCACTTCTTTACTATTGAGGACATCAGACATAAGTGAAGGGTAGACAAGCCCACCCTTATTAGCGAGTTGCGAACAACTTGCAGTAATTAAGCAATTGCAGCCAGTGCTGCCAATACCTGCTCACGCTTAGGTGTTCCTGCAGCGCGTCCTACTTCAACCCCATCCTTATTGATAAATAAGGTTGTTGGGGTTGAGCGGATATCGAGCTCTCGCACTAACTCAAGATGAGACTCAGCATCGATATGGATGTGCTTCACATCAGCCATAGAAATGACCATCTGAGAGAGCAGCGCATGGGTTGCTCTGCACGGAGTGCAGAAAGCTGATGAGAACTGCACCATGGTCGCTCGTGATCCCAGGGCCTCACCCAATACCGCAGGAGACAATCGATGGCCTGGGATAGCTTTATTGGAGCGGATAGCGCCTTGTTTACGCTTCCACCAGAATCCATATGCTGAGGCAAGAGCCAGCACAATGAGGAGTGGAAGATAGGTTTTCACAAGAGTATTCTCACACAATGGCCAAGGTGTTGCTACTGACTAATTCGCAAGGAGCAAGCGCAGAAGTTCTTCCTGCTCTCGCCCTCTTGCAACACACTTGCAAAGTCATGCCACTTGAAGCATCAGTTCTCGTTGACACACCACTTATGGATGTTGTCTTCGTCGATGCTCGTCGCGATTTCCCCACAGCAAAATCACTCACACGTCTTCTTGCAACAACCGGAGTCGGTGCACCCATCATTGCCATCACCACCGAAGGTGGCCTCTCTGCATTCACTGCAGAGTGGGGCGTTAACGATGTCATTCTCGACACTGCCGGTCCTGCAGAAGTCGATGCACGTATCCGCATCGCAGTGGGTGCTCACGCTGCGCAACTTGAATCATTAGACCCAACATCATCAGAAATCCGCCAAGGCGATGTCGTTATCGATGAAAATACTTACACAGCCAAGATCAAGGGAACATCCCTTGATTTAACATTTAAAGAGTTTGAATTACTCAAATACCTTGCACAACACCCAGGTCGCGTCTTCACCCGTGCACAGCTTCTTCAAGAGATCTGGGGCTATGACTACTTCGGTGGTACTCGCACAGTAGACGTCCACATCCGTCGCCTTCGCTCCAAACTTGGCCCTGAATTTGAATCAATCATCGGCACTGTCCGCAATGTCGGATATCGCTTCACCGTACAAAACGGTGGCAAGGAAACTTCTATCTCTGAACTCGTTTAACCATGCGCCACATTCTTAAGCTCTATCGAACTCTAGAAGAACCCATCGCACATATTCCCCATAACTATCAGTTCATAACTTTTGATCCAGAGATCCACGCACAAGCTTGGCTCGATCTCAACAACCTCATATTTGCAGGCCACCCCGACCAAGGAAATTGGGCGATGGCAGATCTTGAGAACAGAATGCAAGAACCTTGGTTTGATCCCAAAGGTTTCTTCCTCTGTGTTCAGGGCGGCAAAATTGC
>JAPLBL010000003.1 GCA_026392765.1 Actinomycetota bacterium | reverse complement strand
GAACTCTCATCTTCACAATCAGCAACAATAAACTTGCCATACATCACAGTTGATTCAGAGAAGAACCCATTGTTCTTGGATGAAACAATTACTCGCGCTCAGTTCCAGTCATTGACTGCAGATCTACTTGAGCGATGCAAGAAGCCATTCCAAGCAGTTCTTAAGGATGCTGGAATTCCAATTGCAAATATTCAGTCAGTTGTACTTGTGGGTGGATCAACTCGTATGCCAGCTGTTGTGGACCTAGTTCGCGAACTTACAGGCGGAAAAGAGCCTAATAAGGGCGTAAACCCTGATGAAGTTGTTGCAGTGGGTGCATCTCTTCAAGCTGGTGTTCTTAAGGGTGAAGTAAAGGATGTATTGCTTCTTGATGTGACACCACTTTCACTTGGTATTGAAACCAAGGGTGGAGTGATGACAAAGCTGATTGAGCGCAACACCACTATTCCTACAAAGCGTTCTGAAATCTTTACAACTGCTGATGACAATCAACCAGCTGTTCAGATCCAGGCATATCAAGGTGAGCGCGAGATGGCCGCATATAACAAGAAGCTCGGAATGTTTGAGCTCACTGGAATTGCACCAGCTCCACGTGGCGTTCCACAGGTTGAAGTGACATTTGATATCGATGCAAACGGAATCGTTCACGTCTCTGCAAAGGATCTTGCAACAGGTAAAGAGCAGGGAATGACCATCACGGGTGGTTCAGCTCTTTCTAAAGATGAGATTGCACAGATGATGGCTGATGCTGAAGCACACGCTAATGAAGATAAGCAGCGCCGTGAAGAAGCAGAAATCCGTAACACCGGAGATTCACTTGTCTATCAGACAGAGAAGTTCCTTACAGAGAATGCAGATAAGTTCACCGAAGGTGAAGCTGCAACTAAGAAGGCCGAACTCGATGAAGCACTTGCTCTATTGAAGACAGACCTCAATGGTGCAAACTTCGAATCAATTAAGACAAATACTGAAAAAGTCTCGACTATCTCACAAGCACTCGGTGCAATGATGTATGCAAACGCATCCGCGCAGAGTGAGGGCGCACAAGGCGGATCTGAAGATCATGTTGAAGACGCTGAAGTAATCGACGCTGAAGAAGCTAACTAATGTCAGATACAACAGATCAAGTTGTCGATGAGACAACACCTGTTGTTGAAGAAGTTGTGGAGGCTGCACCGGAGCAAGAGATTGACCCGGTTGCAGCGCTCACAGCTGATTTACAACGACTTCAGGCTGAATATGCCAACTACCGTAAGCGCGTAGAGCGCGATCGCGCAGTTGCTCACGAAACAGCTATTGGTTCAGTACTGACCGAACTTCTTGCAACTCTTGATGACATCGACCGCGCCGCAGAGCACAACGAGCTCACTGGCGGCTTCAAGGCTGTTGCAGATCAAATCGCTGCCATCACCACACGCTTTGGGCTAGAGAAGTATGGGACTGAAGGTGATGCCTTTGACCCACAGATTCATGAAGCGCTACTGCATGACACTTCAAGTGAAGTAACAACACCTACTGCATCAAAGATTTTGCAGCCTGGATACAAGTACAAAGAGCGCATCTTGCGCCCTGCGCGCGTTGCGGTTACGGACCCAGAATAAAAAATGGCCGCTAAAGATTTATACGAGAAGGATTTCTACAAGATCCTCGGCGTAGATAAGAAAGCATCTGCCGATGAGATTAAAAAGAAATACCGTTCTTTAGCGCGCGATTTACACCCTGATAAGAATCAAGGTGACACAGCACTCGAAGATAAGTTCAAAGCGGTCTCTGAGGCATATGACATCCTCTCTGACTCTAAAAAGCGCGCTGAATATGATGAAGCTCGTTCTTACTTTGAACGTGGGGGATTTAAAGCGCCACAAGGCGGTGGACAGAACTTCCAAGGTGGGGATTTCTCAGACATCTTCGGTGGTGGAAACCCACAAGATATCTTTGCCAATCTCTTTGGTGGAGGCGGACGTCGCGGTCCACGTAAAGGAAGCGATCTACAGACGGAAGCCACCATCACTTTTAAAGAATCCGTCTTTGGCACAACACTTGATTTGAAGTTAAATACTGATGGCAATGGACCACAGAGTATTTCTGCGCGCGTTCCTGCAGGTGTTAACGATGGTGCAAAGATTCGCGTGAAAGGAAAAGGAGCACCAGGCGAAGCTGGACCTGGAGATCTCTTTATTGAGCTACATGTAAAGCCCCACGCTACTTTTTCACGCAAAGGTGAGAACTTGTTATTGACTCTTCCTGTGACATTTGCAGAAGCTGCACTGGGTGCAGATATTAAAGTTCCCACACTTTCTGGCGATGATGTCACCGTGCGTTTAGCAGCAGGCACGCCAACAGGTCGTGTGTTGCGCGTTAAGGGTCGCGGCATTAAAAAAGGCGCAGTTATTGGAGATTTACTTGTCACAGTTGAAGTGCAAGTACCACGTCGTGTTGAAGGAAAAGCAGAGGAAGCCATTAAGGCATTTGCTGCAGCGACTTCCGATCACGATATCCGCGCAGAATTTATTACAAAGGCAAAGTCATGACAAAAGATTTGCCACAAGATGAGCATCCAGATGATGATGCAGGACTATATGTCATCTCAGTTGCTGCAGAGCTTTCAGGGCTACATCCACAAACTCTTCGTCAATATGATCGTTTAGGTTTAGTTTCCCCCGATCGCACAGTAGGACGCAATCGCAGATATTCACTGCGCGATATTGCATCCCTTCGCATGGTCCAGCGCCTCGTCGGTGAAGGAATTAACCATGCAGGTATTAAACGAATTATTGAATTAGAAGCTGCAATGGCGAATATGGCTGTTGAAGTAGCCAAGCTTCGTATTGAAGTAGATGCACTCCTTATAGAAAATCCACCAAAGGGATTGGCAACACGGAAGAAATCAGATGTCATCATTTACAGAGAAGAAGATAAGTAGAGATAAGGTCACCCAATGAGCGCACGCGAGAATCTAAAGAACGAGATAGTTAAAAAGGCTGTTGTCCACGGAAAAGTTATTTTGTCTTCAGGCAAGGAAGCTGATTACTACGTCGATCTACGTCGCGTGACACTCGATCACATTGCAGCCCCTCTTGTTGGTGAAGTAATGCTTGAACTCACCAAAGATCTTGATTACGAAGCAGTTGGTGGCCTCACACTCGGTGCAGACCCAGTTGCCACAGCGATGATGCATGTGGCAGCCCGCAACGGCAAAAAGATTGATTCTTTTGTAGTTCGTAAGGCTGAGAAAGCACACGGACTTCAGCGCCGTATTGAAGGACCAGATGTAAAGGGCAAGAAAGTTTTAGCAGTTGAAGACACATCAACAACCGGTGGTTCGGTTCTGACTGCAGTTGAAGCGCTCATTGAGGCTGGCGCGATTGTTGTGGGTGTTGCAGTCATCGTTGAGCGCGGTGCAAAGCAAGCAATCCTTGATGCAGGTTACAAATATTACGCGGCCTACTCGCTAGAAGATTTAAGTCTATAAGACTTACGAGTGATGTCTGCGAGTGCTCCACTCGCGGAAGAATTCGATCATCACCGGAATAACGCTCACAATAATAATAAGCCCCACAACAGGTAGAAGATATTTATCTACTGATCCTTCTAGCTTCTCACCTAGTAAGTAACCAAGACCGATTATCCCTTGCGTCCAAATGATTGCCCCAAGGACATTCCAGAAGAAGAACTTCTTTACTGGAATACCAACAACGCCAGCCAGTGGATTTATCAGTGTTCGAACAAAAGGAATAAAGCGAGCGAGAACAAGTGCTTTACCTGTTCCATATTTATTCAGCCACTTCTCAGTTGCTGCAACCTTTGATTGAGTGAAGAAGCGCCCGTCAGGGCGGCTAAACAACTTACGACCATATGTGGCACCAAACCAGTGACCCACTTGAGAGCCGATAATTGCTGCAATAGGTGCACCGATAAAGAGCGCAACTGGATCAAGAGATGCTCCGCCAAGAATGGCAGCACCTGATCCCGATGCTGCAACGCCTGCAATAAAGAGAAGTGAATCGCCAGGAAATGCGAGTCCTACTAGCAGACCGGTTTCAGCGAAGATAATGGCAAGAACACCGATAAGACCTAGGTCGCCAACGATTGAATGTGCATCAAAGAGATTTGCTGCCAAGTTCATGTGGTCGAGGATACGCGAAAATACTTAAATCGCAGCCGTTGTGTTGCGCACAACCAGGCTCAGCGGAACAACAATTTTCCTGCGCTCTAAGGCAGGGTTGGCAACTTCAGCAATTGCCGAAGCTGCAGCTACTTGGCCTTCAAATTGAGGAGGCTGTGAAACAGTTGTGAGCCCGATGTATTGCGCAATATCGTGATCATCAAAACCAATTACTGAAATATCTTCAGGAACACGCATACCTTTATTACGAATTGCCTTTAGTGCTCCAAAAGCCATCTCATCTGAGTGACAAAAAAGAGCGGTAGGTAGCTTCTTTCGACGTAAGAAAGATTCCATCGCTATTTCAGATGTGTAGATATTAAAGTCTCCGTGGATTTCTAGCTCTGGATTCCATTCAACACCAACATCATTAAGCGCCTTGATATATCCAAGGTTGCGATTATCTGAGACATCAAAGTTATATGCAGTCTCACGTTGACCAGATAAGACTGCAATCTGGCGGTGACCTAAACCAGTCAAATGCTCGGTTGCAACTTTCCCCCCGAGCACATCATCGATGGCAACACTTGTGCAACCTCCGTGAGTGAAACCAATTGTTGTAATGGGTATTCCCAAACTCAGCAGTGATGTGAACTCTTCATCTGTGGGAGGCATACTCACCACGATGAGCGCATCAACTTTTCCACGCAGCTGTTTCTGTTGAAAGATTCTCTGTCGTGCATCG
>JAPLBL010000101.1 GCA_026392765.1 Actinomycetota bacterium | reverse complement strand
GCTCTGGAATGCAACGCGCTTTGCGATGATCAACGGTGCAACTGTTGAGGGACCTTTGCCTGCAACAGAAACCCTTTCAGATATTGATAAGTGGGTTCTCTCACGCCTATCTGAGACCACTACTGAATTCACAGCGCTCATGGAAAGTTATGAGTTTGCTCGTGCCTGCGATGCGATCTATCACTTCGCATGGGATGACCTCTGCGATTGGTATCTCGAGCTTTCTAAGGAAGCTTTTGCTTCAGGTAACGCTGGCGCATCCCAGCGCGTTCTCGGCCATGTTCTCGACACACTTTTCCGCCTGCTGCACCCAGTGATGCCATTTATTACAGAGACTCTCTGGACAACGCTGACTGGGGGAGAAACCCTCGTAACAGCCAAGTGGCCAGTTGCTGATAGCTCTCACATCAATAAGAAGTCAGAAGCACTCGTTGGTGAACTCCAGAAAATCATTACTGAAGTTCGACGCTTCCGAAATGATCAAGGCGTGAAGCCATCACAGAAGATTCCAGGTCGCTTCATCGCTCCTGCAGATGTGACCGCCTATGCAAGCGCCATGGCATTTCTCTTAAGACTTGAGCTCACAGAGTTCACACCGAGTGCATCCGTTGAAATTGGTTCCATGAAGGTTGAACTTGATCTCTCTGGCACAGTAGATGTTGTTGCAGAGCGTGCTCGTCTTGAGAAAGATTTGGTCACAGCGCAGAAGGATATGAAGACTGCGGAAGTGAAGTTGAATAACGAAGGCTTTATGGCAAAGGCACCTGAAAGTGTTGTTGCTGAGATTAGAGAACGTATGGCTGCGACATCTGCAGATATCGAACGCATCACCGCACAACTTGCAGCGTTGAAGTAAATGACACATATTTCACCTGAAGATCAATCACGTATCGATGCCATTGAGCAAGCGCTGCTTGCGCGATGGCCCGAGACTCGTATCGAACCAACACTGGAACGTATTGCAGCGCTGGTGGATATGTTGGGTTCTCCTCAACTGAGCTATCCCACAATTCACATCGGTGGAACAAACGGTAAGACAACAACTTCACGGATGATTGATTCACTTCTCTTTGAGATGGGACTTCGCACAGGACGCTTTACCAGCCCTCACCTTGAAAGCTATCTCGAGCGCATTGCAATCAACGGTGAGCCCATTGCTGCAAAAGATCTCATCTTCTCCTTCAACGATATCTCTGCCTATCTCGATCTGATGGATGAAAAGTTTGAACATCCCATCTCTTTCTTTGAAGCAATTACCGCACTTGCCTTTGCAGCCTTTGCCGAGCATCCGATTGATGTTGGTGTGATTGAAGTCGGTATGGGTGGCCAATGGGATGCAACCAATGTTGTCAAAGCTGATGTCTCAGTCATCATGCCTATCGGCCTTGATCACACTGAATATTTAGGTGAAACCCTTACAGAGATTGCGCAGACTAAAGCTGGAATCATTAAAGAGGGTGGCTACGTGGTTCTTGCTCAGCAAGAGCCAGAGTGCGCAGTCGAACTTCTTAAGCAGGCAGCACTTGTGGGCGCTGATGTTGCTCGCGAAGGAGTTGAATACTCAGTACTCACTCGCTCTATTGCAGTCGGTGGTCTGGTTGCCGTGGAGGTCTTCTTTGGAGATCAAGATCTCGATATTGAGGCCGTGCGAGCAGGTTTTGCCAATGTGAAATCCCCTGGTCGCTGCGAGGTTCTCCATCGCGACCCAACAATCATTGTGGATGCTGCCCATAATCCACATGGTGCATCTGCTATTGCCGACACCATTCAGAGTGACTTCACCTTCGATGAGGTCATTGGAATCTTTGCCCCTATGGGGGATAAGGATGTGCGCGGGATTTTGCTTGAACTTGAGCAGGTGATGGATTCAGTCATTGTCACCGCTAACTCATCACCACGTTCAATGAAGGTCAGTGAATTGGAAAAGATGGCGGTAGAGATTTTTGGCAGTGATCGCGTCTTCGCAGCCCCAACGGTTACAGAAGCCATCGATAAGGCTGTTAAGGATTGCATCCGCCCATTGAGCGAAGACACGATTGGAATCCTCATTACAGGTTCTGTGGTGACAGTCGGCGAAGCTCGCGCTATCGTTCGTAAGAAGTTTGCAAA
>JAPLBL010000047.1 GCA_026392765.1 Actinomycetota bacterium | reverse complement strand
GGATATCTCCGAGTGCGCGGTGGTTGCCAGTCTTGGCAGGGGCAGCAAAGTAGGTCTTGGGATACCAGCGGCGAGCAAGCTCTTTAATCGATGAGACATCGATGGTGCGGTAGTGAAGGTATTCATTGAGTGCGCTCATATCGCGAGCGATGAAGTTGCGATCGACTGATACTGAATTACCAGCCAGTGGTGACTTACCTGGTTCGGTGCCTGCAGATTGCAGATAGGTGAGTATCTGCTCTTCAGCTTGAGACATTGTGATTCCCTTGGGGATCTCAGTGATCAAACCTGAGGCTGTGTGCATTTCGCGAACAAAGTCATTCATCGATGCAAGTTGGCCATCGGTTGCATGGATTACGACATCAACGCCTTCACCGATGACGTTCAGTTCTGAGTCGGTGACAAGGACGGCAATCTCCACCAGGGCATCGGTTGCTAAATCAAGGCCCGTCATCTCGCAATCGATCCAAATCAGGTGGGGGAGTTCGGTAGCCATGGGGTGCACGATAGAGGTTTTAGCGCCCAAGGCGATAATTCAGCCTTCGTTCACCTTCCGTTCACTAAATCCACTTTCAATTTATGCCGACAGACTGAAGGATGCCCTCATGTCGATTGTCGCGCCCGTAAAGGTCATTCCAGAAGCACGCGAGATCACGACCAAGCCTCGACTCTCCGATCAGGTTTTTCGCATTATTGTCACAATTGGTGGAATGGCATCACTTGTCATCCTCGGTTTGATTGCACTCTTCCTCTCCATTAAAGGTGGACACATTCTTCTGGAAGAGAAGTTTGGATTCATCACCGGCTCTGCATGGGAAGTCATTACCGATGAGTCGGGAACTATTTCTCAATCCAAATTCGGTATCGGGGCAATGCTCATTGGTACGACTCTCTCGGCAGTAATTGCAATTCTTGTCGGAGTGCCAATTTCAGTCTTGAGCGCGCTCTATCTCACCTTCTATGCAAATGGTCGAGTGAAGACTTTCCTAATCTCCGTCATTGACTTGATGGCAGCGTTCCCGTCTCTCCTCTTTGGATTCTGGGGCTTCTTCGTATTTATGTCATCTGCTGAATATTGGGCAAAACTCATTAACAAATATTTCGGCTTCATTCCAATCTTTGATGTCCCAACACCGATCTTTGAACGCTCTCCATTTATTGCAGGTCTCGTTCTCGCAATCATGATTATTCCTATCGTTACCTCCATCTCTCGCGAAATCTTTGACCAGACACCACTGGATCGTGTTCAAGCAGCGTATGCACTCGGTGCAACCAAGCTTGCAATGATCAATGCTGTTGTTATTCCTTATGGTCGTGGCGGAATTGTGGGAGGTGCGATGCTCGGCCTTGGTCGCGCCATGGGTGAGACTGTTGCCGTCTATACAGTTCTTAACGTTGTGTATCAGGTGAACTGGCAGGTTCTCTTTGGTGCTGGCGGCAATGTTGCCTCCCTTATTCTTCTTAAATTTGGTGAAGCAGGTCCATACGAAGTAGATGCGTTGATGGCAGCTGGCTTGATCCTCTTCCTTCTCACGCTGATGGTCAATGCGATTGCTGATGTGTTAATCAACCGCTTCGGAGGAAAAGGGAAATGAATAAAGTAATTCCTACTCCTATGAAGCCGTGGCAACCATCGGCGCTCGACAAGCTTGAAGACTTACTTCTTATCGTTGCAGCCTTTGGAGTTGCAGGGGCATCAGTTAAGTTCACAGGTCTTAACGGCAAGCTCGGATTCTTCTTCTCACTCTTCTTTGCACTGCTTATCCTCAATTTTGGATTCCACTATCTCAAGCGCGGAACCGCTGCAGCTAAGGATTCACTCCTTCAGGTCCTTACAGTGATGGCAATTGTCATTACATGTATTCCTATTGTGAGCATTGTCGGAACAGTTGTGAGCAAGGGCTATAAAGGTCTTCACTGGGGAATTCTCACAAAAGATATGGCACTTGCATCCGTTAATGATCCGATTGCAAATGGCGGACTGCTCCATGCTCTTGTGGGAACTATCTTGATGGTCGGTGGAGCTCTCATCATTAGCTTCCCCATCGGAGTTCTCACAGCTCTCTATCTCACAGAGATTCGTGGACCACTTGCACGCCCCATTAAATTCTTAGTTCAAGCAATGTCAGGTGTGCCATCGATTGTTGCAGGTCTATTTATTCTCTCCAGTTTGATTTATCCAGTGACGAAAGAGCTCTCAGGTCTTATGGGGTCACTTGCGCTAACAATTTTGATGATCCCCACAATTGCCCGCACCTCTGAGGAGATGTTGCACTTAATTCCTAACGAGCTTCGTGAAGCTGGCGTTGCACTGGGCGGCACGCAATGGCGCACAGTCGCAGGTGTTGTCCTTCCGGCTGCAAAGAGCGGTCTGGTCACAGCAATCATTCTTGGTATCGCACGCATCATCGGTGAGACAGCGCCACTTCTACTTGTCTCAGGTGGTGGAGATGCGCTCAACGTCAACCCAACGCAAGGTGCGATGGGTTCCCTTCCTTATTACATCTGGAAGTCCTTCCTGACCGGTGGAACTCCAGAAGCATTTGCGCGCGCATGGGGCGGTATGTTGGTGCTCCTGAGCTTCATCTTTATTCTCTTTGGATTAGCACGCTACTTAAGCGGAAGAAAGGTTGGGTAGCACAATGACCAATTCACATAATGTTGGTAACGACGATAAGGATGAAACTCAGATGACAACAGCCCACGCAAAGCCAGCCTCTCTTTCAAGCGTTGCATCCGCTCGCACGCAGTCACAACCAGGCACCGCATTGCTCGGCACAGGTCTTGAGACACGTGGCGTGCACGCATGGTTTGGTAAGAAGCATGTTCTCTCAGATGTCACCCTTGATTTCGCAGCTGGAACTGTGACTGCGCTCATTGGACCATCAGGGTGCGGTAAGTCAACATTCTTGCGCACACTCAATCGTATGCATGAGTTCATTCCAACAGCTGCCATGGCTGGAGAAGTACTTCTCGATGGAAAAGATATTTACTCACCAGGAACAGATGTCACCAAGATTCGTCTGCGTGTGGGAATGGTATTTCAGAAGCCAAACCCATTCCCATCAATGACCATTGGTGAGAACGTTCTTTCAGGTCTTAAGTTGGCCCAGATTAAGCGAAGCAATACTGATGAACTTCTTGAATCGTGCCTCACGCGCGCCGGCCTATGGAATGAGGTTAAGGATCGTCTTGGCGAACATGGTGGTGCGCTCTCAGGTGGACAGCAGCAGCGTCTATGTATCGCTCGATCACTTGCAGTTGAGCCACAAGTGCTTCTTATGGATGAGCCATGTTCAGCACTTGACCCAGGTTCAACATTTAGAATTGAAGAGACCATTGCAGACCTAGCTAAGACGATGACTATCGTGATTGTGACTCACAATATGCAGCAGGCAGCGCGCGTCTCTGACTACACCGCCTTCTTCCTCTCTGATGGCGGCCCAGGAGAGATGATTGAGGCAGCACCTACCAGCCGTATCTTCTCCGCACCTCAAGATAAGCGCACAGAAGATTACGTAACAGGGCGTTTCGGCTAAACCCTGCGTCTTCATCTGTTCACTTTGGTGTTTCCAATCGTTTACCTAAAGGTGGGCATTTAGACATCCATTTTCGTTACTTTTCTAGATGTAAGGGCTACTTACTTAGACATCTCGAAGGGTAAAAAATGACATTTTCAAAGAAGGCAAAGGCGCTTGTAATTGCAGGCCTTATTGCAATCTCCTCAGCAACACCTGCTCACGCAGCAGATCTCCAGGGTTCTGGAGCTTCATTCGTAGATCCCCTTCTACAAGCTTGCAAGGCTGGCTTCGCTAAGACATCAAGCCACTCATATGTTTACACATCAACAGGTTCAGGAACTGGTAAGAAGAACTCTGATTCAAGCATCGGTGACTTCTGGTTCTCAGATTCAGCACACAGCGCAACAACTAAGCGTTCAACAGTCTTCCACGCTCCAATCATTGCAGCTCCAATTGCTGTTCTTGTGAACCTTCCTGCAAAGAAGGATGTATTCCTTTCAGCAACAACAGTTGCAAAGATCTTCTCAGGCGAAATCACAAAGTGGAATGACCCAGCTATTGTTGCTGATAACAACCGCTCAATCACAACAACTGTTTACAAGAAGGATGCTCAAGGAAACGCTGTTAAGGATAAGAGTGGAAATCCTGTAGTACTTCGCACAGGAACAAAGTCAGTTATATACACACTTCCAAACCAGCCAATCAAGGTTATCTACCGTGCAGACGGATCAGGCACATCAAATAACTTCACAAAGTGGCTTAATGGTGTTGCTCCATCAGTATGGACAAAGCCAGCTAACGATGCATTCACAACAGCTTTCCCAGGAAACATCAATGCAACAACAAATATCGGTCGTATCGTGGGCGCTAACGCTTCACAGGGTGTAGCAACACTTGCTGCGAAGACAAAGTACTCAATCACATACGCTGAAAAGAACTGGGGAGATGCATACGGTCTCCGCGCGGCATCAGTAAGCAATGCATCAGGTAACTTCGTATACCCAGAATCAGGTGCTGTTTCAGCATTCCTTGGTGAAGCAGATCAAGATGCAAACGGCATCGTGAGCTACTCATACGGAACAAAACTTGCTGGTGCATACACACTCGGTATCGTCTCTTACATGTTGCTAGAGACTGAATACAAGGACAAGGCTCGTGGAGCAGCTGTGAAGCAGCTCGCTGAGTACATCTTGTCACCAGCATGTGCAGCAGTAGATCCAAAGCTTGGATATGTTGTTCTTTCAGGAGCATACCTAGACAAGGCTATGGCTCTTATCGCTAAGGCAAATAAGTAACCCTTAAGTAAGAGAACTGGGTGGTTTCGCTTCGGCGAAACCACCCAGTTCTTTTTTTATCTGCCCCATCAGTGGGCGCAATTGATAAGTGATGTGTGCCCGGCTGGAATCGAACCAGCGACCTACCGCTTAGAAGGCGGTTGCTCTATCCGACTGAGCTACGGGCACGTGTGAGGAACATCTGCGATTGCGGAGTAAGTCTACCGAAGCATTGACGGGTAGAGTCTCGCCTTATGGCTGAGTTCATTTACACGATGAAGAAGGCGCGTAAAGCGCATGGCGAGAAGGTAATTCTCGATGATGTGACGTTGATGTTCTTGCCTGGTGCAAAGATCGGTGTTGTCGGCCCCAACGGTGCTGGTAAATCTACAGTCCTTCAAATCATGGCAGGACTGCAGCAACCATCTAATGGTGAGGCATATCTTTCACCTGGTTACACAGTCGGAATCCTCTTGCAGGAACCACATTTGAATGAAGAGAAAACAGTTCTAGAAAATGTGCAAGAGGGCGTTGCTGAAACCATGGAGATGGTTCGCCGCTTCAATGAGATATCGGAAGAGATGGCTAACCCTGATGCTGACTACGACAAGTTATTGGCTGAGATGGGCGAGCTCCAAGAACAACTCGATCACCGCAATGCATGGGAGTTAGATTCACAACTCGAGCAGGCGATGGATGCACTCAGATGCCCACCAGGAGATTCTGATGTGAAGGTTCTCTCCGGTGGAGAAAAGCGCCGCGTTGCACTCTGCAAGTTACTTCTTGAAGCACCAGATCTACTACTCCTTGATGAGCCAACGAACCACTTAGATGCGGAATCTGTTCTCTGGCTTGAGCAACATTTGAGTAAGTACCCAGGCACCGTTGTTGCGATTACGCACGATAGATACTTCCTAGACAACGTTGCACAGTGGATCCTTGAACTCGACCGCGGTCGTGCTTATCCCTATGAAGGAAATTACTCCACCTATCTTGAGACAAAGTCAGCGCGTCTTAAAGTGGAAGGCCAGAAAGATGCAAAGCGTGCCAAGCGTCTGACAGAGGAACTTGATTGGGTTCGCCAGAATGCAAAGGGCCGCCAGACAAAGTCCAAGGCTCGTCTTGCTCGCTATGAAGAGATGGCAGCTGAGGCAGACAAGATGCGTAAGTTGGACTTTGATGAGATTCAGATTCCACCTGGCCCACGTCTTGGAAATATCGTTGTTGAAGTTGAACACCTTGTGAAAGGTTTTGGCGATCGCGTACTCATCGATGACTTGTCCTTTACCTTGCCACGTAATGGAATTATTGGAGTTATTGGGCCCAACGGTGCTGGTAAGACAACTCTCTTTAAGACCATTCTTGGTATGGAGACACCTGATTCAGGCAGTGTGAAGATCGGTGAGACGGTAAAGATTTCTTATGTGGATCAGTCACGTGGTGGCATCGATCCTAAGAAGTCACTCTTTGAAGTGGTCTCAGATGGTCTTGATTTTATGAAGGTCGGACAAGTGGAAATGCCATCTCGTGCATACGTTGCAGCATTTGGTTTTAAGGGTCCTGATCAACAAAAGCCTGCAGGTGTTCTCTCAGGTGGTGAGCGAAACCGTTTGAACTTAGCTCTCACACTCAAGCAAGGTGGCAATCTGTTGCTGCTGGATGAGCCAACGAACGATCTTGATGTGGAAACTCTTGGTTCTCTTGAAAACGCGCTCCTTGAATTTCCTGGTTGCGCTGTTGTGATCTCTCACGATCGATGGTTTCTGGACCGCGTGACAACACATATCTTGGCTTATGAGGGTGATTCCAAATGGTTCTGGTTTGAAGGAAACTTTGAATCTTATGAAGAGAACAAGATTGCGCGTTTGGGAGCAGATGCAGCTCGTCCTCACCGCGTCACCTATCGAAAGCTCACACGCTAATGATTTATACAGGTAAGCAATTTGTGCGATGGGATGACATCGATGCATTTGGCCATGTCAATAATGCAAAGTATCTGACCTATATCCAAGAGGCACGCTTCCTGTGGTCAACCATCACAGAGATGGTTGTTGCACGTGCTGAAGTAGATTACGTAGAAGCGATCTATGAGGGTGGTCGTTTCTATGACGTTAATCTCTGGGTCGAAGCGATTGGTAATTCATCTTTTACAATGGCTTATGAAGTAGTGGGAGATAACGGCGTTGTGCACGCAAAGGTAAAGACTGTGCAAGTTGTTGTGAGCATGGAGACGATGAAGTCTCGTCCGCTTAAAGATTCAGAACGCGAGTTCCTGAATCAATATCTAAAGGCTTAATTCATGGCTAAGCAGAAGATCCACCCTGGGTGGATTGCAGTCACCGTTACCTTCTTCACCTTGATGGCATCTGCTGGATATCGCTCCGCTCCTTCAGTTCTCATCGTTCCTCTTGAAGATGCATTCGGTTGGTCACGCTCTCAGATTTCACTGGCGGTCTCTATCAATGTGCTCCTCTTTGGTCTGGTAGCCCCCTTTGCTGCAGCGTTGATGGAGCGATTTACCGTTCGTAAAGTGGTGATGTCAGCACTGACTCTTGTTGCCATCAGTTCAACCTCGACAATCTTTATGACCCAACCGTGGCATTTGTGGGCGCTGTGGGGGATTGGCGTTGGAGTTGGCACAGGATCCATGGCACTTGTCTTTGCAGCAACCATTGCTAATCGCTGGTTTGTTGCACGCAAAGGAATTGTTATTGGCGCACTCACCGCAGCAACAGCAAGTGGACAGCTGGTCTTCTTGCCGATGCTTTCGTACTTTGCGATCAACTATGGATGGAAGAGCGTCTCACTCACTGTGGGAACTGCCGCAGCTCTTGTCATTCCCTTTATCTACTTCTTCCTCAAGGAAAAGCCTGAAGCGCTTGGTATGACTCCTTACGGTGCACCCAGTGATTGGCAGCCACCTGCACCTAATGAACTCTCTGCAGGACGCATTGCCATCGACACACTGAAAGTAGCGTCAAAGTCGAAAGATTTCTGGATTCTCTTTGGAACATTCCTCGTCTGTGGGCTATCAACTAATGGCCTTATTGGCACTCACTTTATTCCCGCTGCCCACGATCATGGGATGGCAGAGACAGTTGCTGCAGGACTTCTTGCACTCATCGGTCTCTTTGATGTGATTGGTACTCTCTTTTCTGGCTATCTCACAGACCGAATTGACCCACGCAAACTTCTCTTCTTCTATTACGGTCTTCGCGGACTATCACTCTTTCTCTTGCCTTCCATTCTCTTTAGCTCAGTGCATCCATCGACTCTTGTCTTTGTTATTTTCTATGGCCTTGATTGGGTTGCAACAGTTCCGCCAACGCTGGTGCTCTGTCGCATGGTGATGGGCAATCAACGCTCAGCAGTTGTCTATGGATGGGTCTTTGTGGGCCATCAAATTGGTGCATCTATTGCCGCCCTTGGCGCTGCAGTTCTTCGCGTCAAACTCGGTGATTATGCAGCTGCCTTCTATATCTCAGGGGCGATGTGTCTTGTTGCATCATTTGCAGTACTGCAGATAGCTAAGGGCAAGAGCACAGCAGAGCTTCGAGGTTAACGTGGAGCGCGATACAACGAATTACTACGAGCTCTTTGGGGGAGAAGTCTTCTTCGCAGATCTCGTCTCACAGTTCTATGCCCACGTTGCCACCAATGAAATCTTGCGCCCGATGTATCCAGAGTCAGATATGAAAGGTGCAGCCCATCGATTGCAGATCTTCCTTGCACAATACTGGGGAGGGCCTACTACCTATCAAGAAGAGCGCGGACATCCACGTCTTCGTATGCGCCATGCAGGTTTTCATATCAATCCGGAAGCAAAAGAAGCTTGGCTTGATTGCATGGGCAAGGCAGTAGATGGAATGAATTTAGAAGCTGAATTGCGTGAGAAGTTATGGCGCTATTTAGAAGGCGCTGCTCTTCATATGGTGAACGCTCTGGATTAACGCTTCTGAGATTTATTTCCGACAGTGAGAATCTCACCGTTTCGGATATACCAGAGCACATTCTTCTTATCGCGCACTTGAGTAATTCTTAGTCCCACACGTTCAACTTTTCCTTCAACATCTTGGACTTTGACATCATCGCCGACACCATATTGATCTTCAATCAACATAAAGATTCCTGAAAGAATGTCACGGACAAGTGTCTGTGCACCAAGTCCGAGTGCAACACCGATCACACCGGCAGATGCAATGACGGGCCCGAGATTAAATCCGAATTCACCAAGGATCATTCCAAAAGCAATGATCCAAATAGCTGCATTAAATGTTGAGCTAAATACTGTTCCGATTGTGCGAGCACGTTCTGCTTGACGCTTTGCAGTTCCTGGCCCTGGCTTGAGATCGGCGCTAGCTAATCGGTCGATGGCGCGGTCGATGGCGCGGTGTCCTACGAGGTGGCCGATAGCTGCGACCAGGAAGATCACCAGTACTCGAAGTGGGGCTCCATTGAACCAATCCCAGATTGCCTGCGTGCGTTCGCTCATAATCGCTAAGGGTAGTGAAATCTTTATCTAAATTTCACCGCGAAATACCCCTAGGAGGCTCGGTTTTGAGGCAATATATCCCAATCAACGCGAGCCACGCGTTGGAACCGGGGTAATGATGAACCGCACGTTGGTACTCAACGCCACCTATGAACCTCTAGGTGTTGTTACTGATCGTCGCGCGCTTATTTTGGTTCTCAATAATCGGGCAACAATGATTGAATCCTCTGGAACTGTTCTGCACTTTGCAACAGGTCAGCTTGAACTTCCACTTGTTATTCGCCTCAATAAATTCGTCAAGATTCCATATCGCCATGCAGTTCCACTTTCACGTCGGGCAATCTTTGCTCGCGATGGTGGTCGTTGTGTCTACTGCCATGCAGCTGCAACTTCTATTGACCATGTCATTCCTCGTTCTCGTGGCGGCGGTCACAATTGGGAGAATGTTGTCAGCGCTTGCCATAAGTGCAACCATGTCAAAGCTGATAAGCCTTTGAAAGAATTGGGATGGCGACTGCGTTCACTTCCTCGCGAACCTGTGGGTGCTGCATGGAGAATTCTTGGAACAGGTCGCACTGAATCTAGATGGCTTCCATACCTTGAGCCATTTGGCGTCGCTGCAGCCACTGCATAGAATGAGCACATGATCAAGACACTTTCTCAGGTCGCAGTACTTTCTCCCAGAATTAACCAAGAGCCTGGCGCAATGCCAGGTGAGGGGCTCACAGCGCTACAAACTTTCACCTACTTTGTTGCAGCACCTATCGGACTATTCCTTGGGGTCTCACTCATTGTCTGGGCGCTGACAGGTGAAAAGAAGAAGAAGAGCGCAAGCTCAACTTCTGTCATTACCTCTATCGAGTAATTACTTATCTGCAGCGCGAGCTTTAATCGCGCGGGACATAGCATCGCGACCTTCTGTCACCGAACGGCGAAGTGCATTGGATGCATCCTTGCCGGTGACATCGAGCCAGTGCTGAGCCTTCTTCACAGTTTCATCGCTGATAACCCATGCTGGGAATAACAAGGTCGCAGTTGTCTCTGCGATTTCAAATCCCTTGGTTTCCCAGACCTTCAAGATTGCATCGAAGTATTGATCGACAAATCCAGCAAGTAGCTCGTGATGGATATTCTCGTTAAATCCACGGCACATATAGGAGTGGATGGTGTTGGAGAGGTTATCTGTGGTGATGGATGCAAAGGCCTTTGCTTTAGCTTGCTGTGTGGGAAGGGCTGCATAGGAGTAAGCGTTGTATTGCTTACCGTGAGCTGTCTTATCTTTTGCTGACTCTGCTTCGATTTCAGCAGGGCCAAATACACCGCGCTTAACGCCGCAGATGAAGATATACCAGCGAATTTCAGCATCAATGAGAAGACCATTTTCTGAACCATCAAGAATTGCCTTGAGCATATCCATGTGTGCTGGTGTGATTGCATTATTTGCAAATGCCTTAGCAAATTGCATCTGGTGGTCACTGCCTGGTTTAGCCGCTGCCAACATCGCAGCAGTTGCATCAGCAACCTGCGTGCGAAGCCCATCGCGCTTAGCAGGATCTGCATATGCCCAAATTGCAGTCTCAAATTGAATATAGGTCGCTGCAACGATGGAGATGTCAGACTCTGTCTTTAGTGCGTTCAGCGCGATGGCAACATAGTCAGAAGTAGATAGCTCTCCATCACGGCATGAATCCCAGAGAGATGCCCAGATGAGGCCGCGAGCAAGTGAGTCATCAAGAGTTCCAAGATGGCTCTTCATTGTTGCAATGGATCGATCATCAAAGCGCAGCTTTGCATAGGTCTGATCTTTATCGTTGATAAGAACGAGGTCTGCAAGCTTTTCACCAGCAAGTGCCGTTACTTCAGTAAGAGCTCCTGCAACATCGAGTTCAACGCTGGTGCGGCGAGTGAGTTTGTCACCCTTGATATCAAAGAGACCAACGTGAAGACGGTGTGGGCGAAGTTCCTTTGAACCCACAGGCATTGCAGGTGCTATCTGCTTAATAGAGATTGACTTGTATGTATCGCCGCTGATTTCAATGACAGGGCTGAGTGTGTTCACACCTGCTGTGCGAAGCCATGTGGAGACCCATGGAGTTAAGTCGCGACCCGATGCTGCCTCTAACTGATCGATCAGATCTTTCAGAGTTGTATTGTCGTATTGGTGCTTAGCAAAGTAGAGACGAAGACCCTTGATGAAGTTATCGCGTCCAACGGGTGCAACAAGCTGCAGCAAGCCAGATGCACCCTTTGCATAAGAGATTCCATCAAAGTTGGTGCGCACTGCATCGAGATCTTCCATCTCAGTTGCAATCGGGTGAGTAGTCGTTAACTGATCTACGCGATAAGCCCAGTTCTTACGGAGTGAGTTGAACTCAGTCCAGGCGTGTGTGTATTTCGTTGATTCTGAGACAGATTGGTATGAAGCCCATTCAGCAAATGATTCGTTGAGCCATAGGTCTTCCCACCACTTCATGGTGACCAAGTCACCAAACCACATATGCGCCATCTCGTGGTGGATAGTCGTTGCGCGGCTGACGTAGTTGCGCTCTGTGACCTTAGAACGGAAGATCAAGACATCTTCGTGGAAGGTCACACAGCCGACGTTCTCCATCGCACCCCAGTTGTATTCAGCAACTGCAATCTGGTCGTACTTACCGAATGGGTATGCAAGTCCGAAGGTCTTCTCAAAGTAGGCAAAGCCTTGCTTGGTTACTTCAAAGATGTTCTCTGCATCGACATGCTTAAAGAATGATTTACGCGCATAGATGCCAAGGGGGATTGTCTTCTCGCCCTTATATTCATCATGGACTGATGTGTAGGCACCGGCAACGATTGCGGTGACATAGGTGGCAATAACTTGTGACTTAGCAAACTGTGTGAACTTGCGATCGCCATCGAGCTCTTTGGTGGATTCAACGCCGTAGTTAGAGATAACTTCCCAATGCTTAGGTGTGATGGTGCTAATTGTGAAAGTTGCCTTCTGATCGGGTTGATCAAAGCATGCATACATACGGCGAGCATCGCCTGTTTCAAACTGTGTATAGAGATAGACCTCATTATCAGCTGGGTCTACGAAGCGGTGAAGTCCTTCACCTGAGTTTGAGTAGATGCCATCGTGCTCGATTTCAAGAACATTCTCTGCAGCAATTGCAGGAAGATAAATTGTTTCGCCATCGAATTTAGGATCAAAATCTGCGCCATTGAGCTTTGCGCTGATGACCTTGCTGCCAACGCAGTCGATGTAAGTAGTTGCACCTGGCTTAAGACCTGCAAAGTGAATAACAGTCTTTACGCGAAAGTTCTCTGCACCGGTTGTGAGGTCGAGGTCGATTGAGTAGTGAGAGACCTTGATGAGTGCTGAACGTTCTGCTGCTTCAACCTGCTTGATATTTGTGCCTGGCACGGGTGCTCCTTAGGGTTAATTAATCGCCTTATCCAACCACCAACTCGAGCATCCGTCACAAGTTAGGATTGTGGAGTGGAGCAACCGACGATTCGCAGCTATCGCATACGCGGAACGCGGATCACAGCTCCCCAGCAGAGCGCCCTCGATAAGTATTGGGGGATATATGGAATCGATTACTCCCTCACCCCCATTTCCCCTTCTCAACTCTTTCCAGATTCACAGGATGTAATTCTTGAGATCGGATTTGGCATGGGGGAGGCAACAGCCCTCATTGGTCGAGATTTCCCCGAAACGGGATTTCTTGCAGTGGAAGTTCATAAGCCAGGAATTGGAAAGCTGATGAATCGCATTGAAGAGCTAGCACTTTCTAATATCCGCATTATCGAAGGCGATATCCATCCAATCTTGCAGACAATGATTCCTGATCGTTCCGTAGATGGCGTTCACTTATTTTTTCCCGATCCCTGGCCAAAAAAGCGCCACAATAAACGTCGCATCATCAATCAAGACTTCTTACAGCTCATCCATTCAAAGATTAAGGATGGGGGCTTTTTTCATATTGCCACCGATTGGGTTCCCTATGCCCAATACATCCAAGAAGTATTTGCAGCATCCCCACTCTTCACAGGAGGCCTTGTTGAGCGCCCGCAGTGGCGACCAGTAACCAGATTTGAAGGACAAGGAATAACTAAAGATCACCAGGTCAATGACCTGAAGTATTTCAAAGCTTAGAGATCACCGGTTACTTCGTAATTTCCAACTTTTTCAATGCGCCTTACATGGCGCTCATCTCCTGGAAATGGCGTTGCGATAAAGGTATCTATCAGTTGCTTCACAAAATCTGATTCATGCATACGGCCACCGACTGCGATGACATTGGCATTGTTATGTTCGCGCGCAAGCTTTGCTGTCTCAATACTCCAGACAAGTGCTGCGCGAATTCCTTTGACCTTATTTGCAGCCATCTGTTCGCCATTGCCTGAACCACCAAGGACGATGCCCATAGAGGTCGCATCCTTTGAGACAGCCTGCGCACAAGGAATACAGAAATCTGGGTAATCATCGAGTGGGTCATATTCATAGGGGCCGTGATCGGTGACGTCGTGGCCATTCATCACAAGGTGGGTGATGAGTTCATTTTTGAAATCAAGGCCAGCGTGATCGCTACCGATATGAATGCGCATGGGCAATTGAAGCATGGTGAGAGCGGGCAACGAAAAACCCGCCACGCTTTCACGTGACGGGTTTTTCTACCCGAGGAGGTACTACATGATGAAAGTTCTTATGCTCTTGCTGGTGCTGGGAGAGTAAGAGTCTGTGAACCCTTAGATCCGCCCATTGGTCCACTATGACCGCGATCGCCTTTATCTCCACCCTTTGGACCCATTGGACGAACTGCATTTACTTGAGTTGTCACACGAGCTGTGAGTGTTGACTTCAGGGTTGTTGCTTGTGCTGCAGTGAGCTTTCCAGCTGTTACTACTGCATCGATGCGCTTTGTCTCATCTGCAACAAGTGCTGCAATGAGTGCATCCTTCTTCGCTCCTGCAATTGCTGCAAGAGTTTCTCCTGCTTCAAGACGAGTCTTAACCGTTGCTGCATCTACACCAATGGTTGATGAGACGAGAGTAAGAGTTGCTGCAGGATCTGGACGTCCCACACCTGCTGGACCCATTGGGTTATTTGCATGCTCTGCAGCTTCCGCTGCTGCAAGTGCTGCTGTGATCGCATCAGCTTGTGCCTGAGTGATGGTGCCCTTGGTAACAAGTGCTGCAAGAACTGATGCAACTTCTGCACGAGGTCCCTTTACTCCATTTACAGATGCCTTAGTCACAGATACTCGAGTCACTGATGACTTAGATGACGCTGATGAAACTCCCACTGTTCCTGCTGTGAGTGCAACAGTTGTAATAACTATTGCAGCTACCTTCTTCTTCGTTGACATTTGCATGTCTCCTCATCCCGTACTTTGTGCCGACACCCTCGTATCGACCTGTGAGTAATAAAGCGCCCTATGCTGAAAAAGATATCTCATTAATCTGTGAGCACCTTGCGAGTTTGTGGGCGGAGTTTGTGGCCGATTACGCGTAGCCACCCTTGATTTCTGAGAGAAAACTGGGGGATTGCCCGATTTAAACACGCGGACCCCTTCTTCACACTGGTTACACGCCAACGACCAGGAGGTCACCAGTGAAGCGCAACCGTTTAGCCATTCTTATCTCTATTGCACTCTTCTCATCTGCTCTGACATTCACTCCTGCAGATGCTGCAGGAAGAAGTGCATCCTCTATTCCCAATACGATTTTAAATGGAAAAGGGGCACCAGCTAGTTCAGTTGGCCACTACCTCAAAACTTGCAAGGACCAACAGGTGCAGCGGGTCTGAGTGGTAATGATGGAAAGAATGGAAGCGATGGCAAGAACGGTAGTGATGGAAAGACAATCACGAATGCATCGACAACGTCAGGTGGTGCAGGACCAGCTGGACCGCAAGGTGAGAAAGGTGCAACAGGTGCAGCAGGACCTGCAGGACCAACTGGTCCCGCTGGTGCAACGGGACCACAAGGTGCAACGGGTGCCGCAGGTTCATCTGGATCAGGTGGTGGAACTGCGGGACCTGCAGGACCAGCAGGTGCAACAGGACCAGCAGGTGCAACAGGACCAGCGGGTGCAACAGGACCAGCGGGTGCAACAGGAGCAGCCGGAGCTACCGGAAGTGCAGGTGCAACAGGTGCCACAGGAGCGGCCGGTGCCACGGGACTTGCGGGTGTTTCAGAAGTGAGTGTTGTTTCAATTGCGAATTTTACGTTGAGTACAAATACTCCTTATGGAGGTCAAAACTCTGCAAATTTTGGCTCGCTAGCTGCGAATTCTTCTTACTGGTTTGAAATTGTAATTAGTGCAAATTCAAGTGTTGCCGGTTTAGAGCCTGGAGTAGAAATAATGTCTACCGGAGAAACACCCACTTATAGTGTGACCAGGACTGACTTTAGGAGAGTGACAAGTTCGACTTCAAACAAAACTTACGGGTTTAGAATCGTGGGAACGATTGCAACGGCTGCAAGTACTTCTTCGCTTGTGATTCGCATGATTGATTGGATGGGGGATACCGCATCTTCGCCACTCGTATTCAGCGGAAAGGCTTACATCGCCAAGGTAGGAACCATCAATTAAAACTATGGAGCGGGTGACCGGGATCGAACCGGCATGGCCAGCTTGGAAGGCTGGGGCTCTACCATTGAGCTACACCCGCAAGTGGTGCGGAGACTGAGCGTACAGGGTGTGTAAGCGAGAGTAAAAAATTCGTCTAGACTTCCGCATGCGCCTCGGGGCGTAGCGTAGTGGCTAGCGCGCCTGCTTTGGGAGCAGGAGATCGGGAGTTCGAATCTCCCCGCCCCGACCAGAACTTCTTCAAAGCTGTAGAGCTTTACCTATGTAGATAATAAGGAGCACTTCGTGAAGAGCACTCTCGAGACACTTTCCCCAACTCGTGTTCGTTTAGATGTCAAAGTTCCTTATGCCGAGCTTGGTGAATATGTTGATGCTGCATATAAGAAGGTTGGCGCATCTGTCACTATCCCTGGATTTCGTAAGGGCAAAGTACCTAATGCAATGATCGATCAGCGCGTGGGTCGCCAAGCAGTTATCGATGAGGCAATCAACTTTGCTATCCAAGATTTCTATGTTGCAGCAGCTCGCGAGAACGATGTCTTGGTTGTTGGTCGCCCAACAGTTGATGCCATTGATTTCGTTGATAACGAGAAGCTTGATTTCTCCGTTGAAGTTAATGTGCGCCCAGATGTCACATTGCCAGATTTCTCCAAGATTGAAATTTCAGTAGATAACGTTGAAGTATCTGACACAGATATTGATGAGCAGATAGATGAGCTCCGCGCTCGCTTTGGCACACTCAATACAGTGGAGCGCGCAGCAGCTAATGGTGACTTCGTCACTATCGATCTCACAGCACGCATTGATGGCGCTGAAGTAGATGGCGGCAAGGCAAATGAAATTTCCTATGAAGTTGGCTCAAATAAAATGATTGATAACCTCGATGAGGCACTTGTAGGCATGAGCGCAGGCGATACCAAGACATTTACCTCTCAGCTCGTTGGCCAGAAAGATGGCGAAAGCGGAGAGATCGATATCGTTCTGAAGGCAGTGAAAGAGCGTGAGCTTCCAGCGCTGGATGATTCATTTGCCAAGCTTGCATCTGAGTTCGACACAGTTGCAGAACTTCGTTCTGATTTCACAGAGCGCCTAAGCCGCGTGAAGAAGATGGAACAGGGAGCACAGGCTCGCGATCTCCTCGTTGAAAAACTCCTTGCAGATCTTGATATTCCAGTTCCTGACGACATCGTCCTTGAAGAAGTCAACGATTACCTCGAAGGTGAAGGACGTATGGAAGATGCTGAACACCGTGCTGAAGTAGATGGCCAGGTTCGTGCATCTATCAAATCTGATTTCCTCTTTGACTCAATCGTCAAAGCTGAAGAAGTGCAGGTTAATGAAATCGAATTAACTGAATACCTCATTCGCATGTCACAGCGTTATGGAATGGGTCCAGAACAATTTGCACAAGAGCTTCAAAAAGCTGGACAGATTAGCCAGGTTGTTGCTGAGGTAACACGCGCTAAGGCACTTGCATCAGTTCTTGCTCGCATCACAGTTCTTGATAAGTCAGGCAACAAGGTCGAACTTGAGGCGCTTCGCCCTCAAGAGGCACCTGATGCCCCTGTTGTTGAGTAACTTCTTTAGCCGTAAGCGAACATCGCCCCTTTTCCAGGCATTCTGACCAATTTGGGAAGCATTTTGCTGCCCAGATTGTTAAGGTCACTACAAGTAAAACGATCGGAAGGATGACACGTGGATTTTAATAACCCACAGGACAACACAACCGTTGCCCGCTCAGCTGGTTCAGAACTCATGGGACTAGGTGATCAGATTTATAGCCGTTTGCTACGTGAACGCATCATCTTTCTTGCAGGCGAAGTACGCGATGAAATGGCTAACGCTATTTGTGCGCAGATGCTTCTTCTTGCTGCTGAAGATCCAGAGAAAGACATCTACCTTTATATCAACTCACCTGGTGGTTCAGTAACTGCCGGTATGGCAATTTATGACACCATGCATTACATCAAAAACGATGTTGCAACTGTTGCAATGGGAATGGCTGCATCCATGGGCCAGTTCTTGCTCACAGCTGGTGCTCCTGGAAAGCGTTATGCAACTCCACATGCACGCATCTTGATGCACCAACCACTTGGCGGCATCGGCGGTACAGCTACAGACATTCGTATCCAGGCAGAGCAGATGGCAATTACAAAGCAGACAATGTCTGAGCTCAATGCAAAGCACACTGGTCAGCCACTTGAAAAAATCATCGCAGATTCCGATCGCGATAATTGGTTCAACGCTAAAGATGCTCTTGCTTATGGTTTTATCGATCACATCGCAACAAACGAGGCAAGCATTGTGGGAGGTAAGAAGTAATGAAGCACATTCAAGAAATTACAAACCGCTACGTTCTTCCAACAATCGAAGAGAAGACCGCATACGGCTATAAGCGCCTTGATCCTTATACAAAGCTATTTGAAGAGCGCATCATCTTCATGGGCCAGCCAATCGATGACACCGTTGCAAACGATGTTATGGCGCAGCTTCTGACCCTTGAATCCATGGATCCAGATCGCGATATCTCGATCTATATCAACTCACCTGGTGGCTCATTTACTGCGCTCACAGCTATCTATGACACGATGCAATTTGTTCGCCCAGATATCACAACAATCTGTCTTGGTCAGGCAGCTTCCGCTGCTGCGATCATCCTTGCAGGTGGTACTAAGGGCAAGCGTTACGGCCTTGAACATTCAAGAATCCTGATTCACCAACCTTCATCTGAAGGTGGCGGACAGGCTTCAGATATCGAAATCCAGGCACGCGAGATCATGCGTATGCGTGGTTTGCTCGAGACAATGCTTGCAAAACACTCGAACAAATCTGTCGAGGAAATCGAGAAAGATATCGAACGCGACAAGATTCTTACCGCTGCAGAGGCAGTTGAGTACGGAATTATCGATAAAGTTATGGCATCACGAAAGGCCAAGCCTGTCGCGTAAATAATTACTAAAGGGGCGTCGGTTAAGAAATGTTGAAGAAATATTTCGAACCCGGCGCTCTTTTTTCTTTCCCCGCCTACCGAGCGCTACTGCTATCTGGAATTCTGACAGTCATTGCAATGTCAGCATTTCCTATCGCACTTGCTGTCACCGTCCTTGATGCAGGGGGAAGTGCAACAACTCTGGGGCTAATCCTTGCCGTGCGCGTGCTTTCAGGCGTTCTCTTGGCACCTGTTGGGGGAGTCTGGGCAGATCGATTGCCACGCAAAACGATTCTGATTGCTGCCGATGGATTTCGCGCCATCATGGGAAGCGTTGTTGTCTTTATTGATCCTAAGAGCATTTCAATGTGGATCCTTGGCGCGATCGTTGTTTTGATGGGTGTCAGTGATGCATTCGGTGGACCGGCTGCTGGCGCAATTATCCCGAGCATCTTGCCAGATCACTTATTGCCCGCAGGAAATGTGGTGCGCGGAATTGCACTCAAAGGCTCAACAATTGCCGGCCCTGGCGTTGCAGGAATTATTGTTGTCTCCCTTGGTACTCATGCAACATATGTCGCAACTTCTGTCTTCTTTCTTCTAGGGGCCGTATTGCTTATTCGTATCAATGAAGGCCCAAAAGTTGCATCCGATACCCACCGCACGACTTTCTCTGAAGAGATACGTGAAGGACTTCAGGTTGTTTGGTATTACAAGTGGATTGCAGCGATGATCCTTATGGCCTCCGTTCAGCTAATGATGGTTGTTGGCGTTGAAAATGTTCTCCTTCCTGTCATCACAAAGCGAGACTTTGGAACCGCATCTGTCTTTGCAACCTCTGCAGCTCTCTTTAGTGCAGGGGGTGCTATCTCTGCGGTGATCTGCATTAAATCTAAGGTGAAGAATCCTGGCCTTGTCTCTGTCGTTGTGTGGGGTCTATTTGTTCTTGCACCCCTTGTCCTGGCATTTCCCAGCTCTAAGAGCGTGATCTTCATTGCCTACTTCATTGCTGGATTTTCAGTTGGACCGTGGGAAGCGTTTTGGGCAACACAAGTACAACGCGAAGTCCCTGCTGCATATCAAGGGCGAGTATTTGCCATTGATTACATGGGATCCCTTGGATTGATGCCACTGGGCATGGCACTTGCTGGACCGCTCGTAAATGTCTTTGGCGAAGGAGAGTTACTCATCGGAGTTGCCGTCTTCCACTTGTTTATTTGCGCAGTTGTACTCCTAGTTCCTGGAGTGAAACAGATGAAGTCTTCACGGCCGCCCTACACACCAAAATCTGCAATTTCTTCTTAGGGCGAACACAGTTGTGCCTGATTTAGCCCACATAAATTAGGCTTAAAAACTATTCTTATCCCATGTCCACACGTATCGGTGAAGCTAACGACCTGCTCAAATGTTCTTTCTGCGGAAAGACTCAGAAGCAGGTTAAGAAACTCATTGCCGGACCTGGCGTTTATATCTGCGATGAATGTATTGAACTCTGTAATGAGATCATCGTTGAAGAACTCTCTGAAGCATCATCTCTTGGCCTAAGTGAACTTCCTAAGCCACAAGCAATCTTTGAATTCCTCGATCAATATGTCATTGGACAAGATCGCGCAAAGAAGTCTCTCTCTGTTGCTGTCTATAACCACTACAAGCGCGTTCAATCTGGAGATTCACGTAATGAAGATGGAATTGAACTCGCAAAGTCAAACATTCTTCTCTTAGGTCCAACTGGTTGCGGTAAGACGCTGATGGCCCAAACTCTTGCACGTATGCTCAATGTTCCCTTTGCTATTGCAGATGCAACTGCCTTGACTGAAGCAGGTTATGTTGGTGAAGATGTGGAGAATATTCTTCTTAAGCTTTTGCAGGCAGCAGATTACGATGTGAAGAAGGCTGAAACTGGAATTATCTATATCGATGAAATCGATAAGGTGGCACGTAAGTCTGAGAATCCATCTATTACACGCGATGTTTCTGGTGAAGGTGTTCAGCAAGCACTTCTTAAGATTTTGGAAGGAACTGTCGCATCCGTTCCACCACAGGGTGGACGTAAGCACCCACATCAAGAATTTATCCAGATTGATACAACCAATGTTCTCTTCATCGTCGGTGGAGCATTTTCAGGTCTAGAAAAGATTATTGAAGCGCGCAGTGGTTCATCAGGTGTTGGATTTGGTGCTGAACTTCAGAGCGCTGAAGAGAAAAATCGTCGCGACATCTTTGCCGATGTCATGCCAGAAGACTTATTGAAGTTTGGAATGATTCCAGAATTTATCGGTCGCCTTCCAGTTCTGACTAGCGTTGAAAATCTTGATAAGCCTGCACTGATGCAGATCCTTACTGAGCCAAAGAATGCTCTTGTGAAGCAGTACCAGAAGCTCTTTGATCTCGATGATGTCGAGCTTGAATTCGCACCGGATGCCCTTGATTCGATTGCAGACCTTGCACTCAATCGTGGCACTGGCGCACGTGGACTTCGCGCGATCATGGAATCTGCTCTCCTTGGTGTGATGTATGACGTGCCAAGCCGCGCTGATATTGCAAAGGTAATCATTGAGAAGGCATGCATCGATTCCAATGCAGCTCCTACATTGCTTCCTCGCACAGGCGATATTCCAAAGCGCACATCACGTCGCGAGAAGCCAAATGAGGAAAAAAGCGCTTAAGGCGTGAACTAGACTGCGCTCTATGTCCTCCGAAAAGCGCGAACTCGCGTCGTCATTTGTTCCTGGCGATATCGAAGGCCCTCTCTATACCAAGTGGATCGATGCAGGTTATTTCACGGCAGATGCCAACTCTTCTAAAGAACCATTCACCATTGTTATTCCTCCACCGAATGTAACGGGCAATCTTCATATCGGTCACGCACTTGATCAGACTCTGCAAGATTGCTTAACGCGCATGAAGCGCATGCAAGGGTTTGAAGCTCTCTGGCTTCCGGGCATGGACCATGCAGGTATTGCAACCCAGAACGTTGTTGAAAAACAATTAGCAACGCAGGGACTCTCACGCCATGATTTAGGTCGCGAAGATTTCGTCAAGAAAGTCTGGGAGTGGAAATCAGAATCTGGTGGACAGATTCTTGGACAGATGCGCCGTCTTGGAGATTCTGTCGACTGGTCGCGTGAAGCATTTACGATGGATGAGAATCTCTCGCAGGCAGTGCTGACAATCTTTAAGAAACTCTTTGATCAAGGTCTTATCTATCGCGCAGAGCGCATCATTAACTGGTGTCCACGTTGTTTAACAGCGCTTTCAGATATTGAAGTAGAGCATCAAGATGATGAAGGTGAATTTGTTCAGGTTCGCTATGGCGAAGGCGAGCAGAGCATCGTTGTTGCAACTACTCGTGCTGAAACCATGATGGGCGATGGCGCAGTTGCAGTTCACCCTGATGATTCTCGTTATAAGCACATGGTGGGCACAGAGGTACTTCTCCCACTTGTGAACCGCATGATTCCTATCATCGCTGATGAATTAGTAGACCCTGATTTTGGAACGGGTGCGGTTAAGGTCACTGCAGCCCATGATCCGAACGACTTTGAGATGGCGATGCGCCATAACGTTCCTTTTGTTGTGATTATGAATGAGCACGGCATCATGGATGGCACAGGCACAGAATTCGATGGCATGGATCGCTTTGATGCTCGTGTGGCAGTTGTTGCAAAGCTCAAAGAGATGGGTCGCATCGTTGCTGAAAAGCGCCCATACATTCACGCAGTCGGTCACTGTTCCCGGTGCGATACAACTGTTGAACCACGTTTATCTAAGCAGTGGTTCGTCAAAGTTGCGCCTCTTGCAAAGGCAGCAGGAGATGCTGTTCGTGATGGTCGCGTAAAGATTGAACCAGCAGAACTTGCACCACGTTACTTTGAGTGGGTAGATAACATGCACGACTGGTGTATCTCTCGTCAGTTGTGGTGGGGTCACCGTATTCCTGTTTGGTATGGACCTAATGATGAGGTAATCGTCGTGGGTCCTGGCGAAAGCGCACCAGCTGGTTACACACAAGATCCTGATGTTCTTGATACATGGTTCTCATCTGCGCTCTGGCCGTTCTCCACTCTTGGTTGGCCCAATAACACAGCAGATGTGAAGAAGTTCTATCCAACAAGCGTTCTAGTTACTGGCTATGACATCTTGTTCTTCTGGGTTGCTCGCATGATGCTCTTTGGTCTCTTTGCGATGGATGGCGTTCCACCTTTCCACTCCATCATTCTTCATGGACTTGTGCGCGATCAATTCGGTAAGAAGATGTCAAAATCTCGCGGCAACGTGGTTGACCCACTTGAATTCATTGATAAATATGGCGCAGATGCTCTTCGCTTCACTTTGGCTCGCGGATCAAACCCAGGTAAAGATCAGGCACTTGCTGAAGATTGGATCGCAGGTTCACGTAACTTTGCTACCAAGCTCTGGAATGCAACGCGCTTTGCGATGATCAACGGTGCAACTGTTGAGGGACCTTTGCCTGCAACAGAAACCCTTTCAGATATTGATAAGTGGGTTCTCTCACGCCTATCTGAGACCACTACTGAATTCACAGCGCTCAT
>JAPLBL010000091.1 GCA_026392765.1 Actinomycetota bacterium | reverse complement strand
AGCGAAGGAGACTCACACGCAACATGCAAGTTATCTTGAGACTCTTCACGATGACTCATGGTCACCTTCTGATTACGCCATCCATCTCACTCGTCGCGTGCGCGGTTTACCTTTCTGGTTCTCACTTGCAGCCCATGGCACAAATGCTTATTCACAAGCAGTGGAGGAAGGCATCCGCCTTGCAAAGGATTCAGCAAAGCTCATTGCAGCTCACCCAAACTTAGAGTTAGTGCGCGAGCCAGAACTTTCCATCGTTGCATTCACACGTAAAGGGTGGTCACCTTCCCAATATCAAGAGTGGTCTGATGCACTCCTTGAGAAGCAGATTGGCTTTATTCCACCCTCAAAGCATGCAGGTGAATCAATTCTGCGCTTTGCCTTCGTCAACCCATGGACATCCATGGATGATGTTCAGATGATTCTAGATACGCTCTAACGATCTAATAAGTTCTGTGTTGGGTTATATGGACCGCCACTACGGCGCTTAGCAATAGCGCTGAGGGCTTCCAACACAACACGGTTAGCAAGAATGGCAGTGATATCTGCGCTATCAAATGCTGGTGCAACTTCCACCACATCAATACCAACAACAGGTAGTTCAAGACAGATTCTGCGCACAGCTTCCAACAACTCACGAGAAGTCATTCCACCAGGCTCTGGTGTTCCAGTTCCTGGCGCCATCCCAGGATCGACCACATCGATATCTACGGATAAGAAGACTCCATCGCAGCCATCAGTCAGCGTTGCAAATGATTCATCGAGCACTGCCTTCAAACCACGATGATGAATCTCAGTCATCTCATATGAGCGCATACCTTGATCGCGCATCCACTCAAGTGTTGCGTTATCTGGCCAATATCCACGAAGACCTAACTGCAAAAAGCGATCTCCGCGCACATAGCCATCATTAATCAAATTACGCATCGGTGTTCCATGGCCCACCAGAGCGCCCCACTGATCTTCACCCGTATCAGCATGTGCATCAAAGTGAACCATTGAAACTTTTCCGCGACCTAAGTGGTTAGCAATACCTGCAACATCAGCGGAAGCAATCGAGTGATCACCACCTAAGACAACTGCAATAGCGCCAGCACGAGAGATCTTCTCTGTTGCCTCACGCAAGACTGCAAGCGACTTCACCAAATCTCCACCAGGCATGAGCAGATCACCTGCATCAAAGACTTTGAGATCTTTCAAACCATCTGTGCGCAGAGCTAAATGTGGACGCTGCCCATCATGTGGCAGGTAATCGCCACCACGAATTGCTTGAGGACCAAACTTTGCACCAGAGCGATGAGATGTTCCGCTATCAATCGGTGCACCCACAATGATGACATCAGCACCCTTATAGGTTGCAGGGACATCGAGATCACATGCAGGTATTCCTAGAAAGGTAAATGCCGGTCCATACATATTGCCGTGGTTGGTCATGGGTTAAGGATAGAGGTAGCTGGGCTATTTCAATCCAGCTAACTTTCTAAGTTCGCTCAACAGGGAATCTAAACCTTCATTCATTATTCCTTCGGAGCCAAAATCCTCAACATATTGAATGACTTCGCCAGATTTGAGTGTGTATTCGAAGGTAGCTTTGAGGATGGGCGAATATGGGGGATTGCCCACTTCCCTAGAAAGCACTCTGATTTCACTGACAAAGCCGACATAACGCCGGCGACCCACTAAGGGGTATTTCTTCTAATTACCGAAGTAACTTTTGCGTTAATTCCACCGAAATTCGTAAATGCTTCGATTGCTGAAGGATCTCCACGAAACATTTTTTCAATAATGTCAGGATTGTTTTCAGCGAATTCCATGCGCAGGCGACTGATTTCTTTCCAGTCCTTTTCTGCGCTGTTCTTCATAATTTCCTTCTTGGTCTTAGTTAATTTCATCCGCGAATGGTAATTATTTCCCAAGAACGTGAATTCCACAATCACCGAAACTGTGGATTACTCTCCGTAACTATTTAATCCGCCCTACGCGTGAAAGAACTCCTGCCATGAAGAGCAGGGCTATAGGAAGCAACATCCCGTAGGTGAGATTGGTTGCATCTGAGATGAAGCCAATAGTGGCTGGAATTATCGCAACTCCGGCCATTGCAACGAGAAATGCACGTGATAGTGCAGTTCCCATATCAATGCCAGGAGTATTTCCAAGAATTGTGAGAAAGCCCGGAAAGAGTGGGCCTACACCTGCACCTGCGACAAAGTAACCGACCAGGATTACCACATAGGCGAGCGGTTTGTTGAAGTGATCAATATTGACTCCAATTAGCATTGTGACTAGCCAAATTGTTGAACCGAACATTCCTGAAAACTTAATCACCTTAGCAGCGCCATATTTATGAATGTACTTATCGCCCATAAATCTGCTGATTATCATTCCCGTTTCAAATGCAAGATACGCACCCACATAAGCAGAACCAGAGATAGCCAGTACATCTCGTAGAAAGAGCGCCGACCAATCCGTTGCCCCAAATTCAGCGCTATTGGAGAACATCATTCCGATACCTACAGCAATGACTATGCGGCCCATTGGACTAAACCAAGGCAATGCAATGGAAGACTTCTGAGAATCACTCGACTTCTTATCTTCAAGGGCACGTGCCGAGAGAATCAGAACTGTGAAGACAATTATTGCAAGTCCAGTGAGGTGAATTGAGTACCGGACTCGGCCAATTAAAAATGATCCGAAGAAGGCTGCTGCGAGAGTGCCGAAAGACCAAAATGCATGAAAACCAGAAAGATATTTGCGATCTTCCTGAGCTTCAATTGCCTGAGTGATAATCGTCAGAGGATTATCGAGAAACATATATCCGAGAACAAAAGCGAGAATTCCAAGGAAGACGAAGAAGGCATTGGGAGCAAATGCTATGAGCAAATAGCCGATGGGAAATATAAATATGCCAAGGTAAAAAACCTTCTTAGTACCAAGCTCACGAATCAATTTGCCAATTATTCGTGAAGCGAGAAAAACGGCAACCGATGCCCCAATGAGGGTTCTACCCAACACTGCATCACTCATATGAAGAGCAGATTTTAATTCAGGAATTCGAGTTGACCAGCCACCCATTAGTACACCCATAAAGAAGAAGTTCAATCGAAGGGCAAATATAGATCGCTTGATCTGTGTATCCATAGCGTGTGCCTCTCTCCAGGCAGCTCATATATCTATACGAGAAGGTAGTCCCGAAGCCACAGAAAGTCGACAGTGACGGCGTGTCACTTTATTTCACTTTCTGCCCTTGTCACACTTTTTCTCGTTGACTTCCCACTACGCACGAGGAAATGAGAGAAATGAAACTCCGCACGCTAGTAATCGGCTTCATGGCAACGCTTGGTCTTATAACGGCTGCAATGAGCTTGCTTTCACCGACAACTGCTGTCAATCAAGATGATCTAGGAATTACAGCTCTATCTAACCTTCGTGCCTATGCAGGTGCAGGAGTGGTATTTGCAATCCTTGGCTTCATCTCACTCTCACGTAAGCACCTACAAGACACAGTATTGATCATGCTGATGGTCTCCCTCATTGGTTGGGATATCGGACAGATCATGAGCTACTTCGTTGATGGAAAGCCAGATACTTTCACAACAGGCTCCATCGTTGTTCAAGCACTTCTCATCCCAGTGGTCTGGAAAGCGCTCAAGAGTAAGTAATCTCAAAGGAAATAGGCTGGGGCTAATAACCCCAGCCTATTTTTATTCTCACATTCCATGGCGACTGCGCGTATCAAAGCAACTACCCTTGACTCATGACGAAGAGACAAGAGTTCACAGTCACACGCACCTATAGCGACTTTGAGCTACGCCAGTATGAGCCTTGTGTTATCGCAGAGGTGAAACTCTCTGGGCAATACTCCACTGTAGGTAGCCAAGCCTTTCGCCATCTCTTTCAATACATCTCACAGGGCAATAAGACATCCCAGAAGATTGCTATGACAGCGCCAGTGATTGCAGCCCAACACACAGATCACAGCAATTCTGATGATTGGTATATCTCCTTCGTAATGCCAGCAGGTAGCACCTTCGAGCAGATGCCCCACCCCAATGATTCAGAAGTGACCTTGCGCGCACTGGATACCCGTTGCAATCTCATTTCGCGGACGAGCAACGCAAGAGAAATCCAATCAACTTATCAAAGAATTGAGAGCGGCTGCAGCAAAGGAAAATATCGCACTCTCCAGTGAGATACGAATCTGCCGCTTTGATCCGCCCTTTAAGCCAGGCATCTTGCAATATAACGAGATTGTGATTCCGGTTATTTAAGGAAGTCTCACAACCAACTCAACAATTGAATCAGCATCAGCGCTTGCACCTAGTTCAACGCTGACATTGGTGCTAAAACCACGCAGCGTTGCTTCAGATAAGACAACCATCTGCGCTGCAATATCTGTCATCCAATAGAAAGCACCTGGCCCCACCTGATCAATAATGGCTGCAGCATCTGCCAGTGCCTCATCACTGAACTTCTCAACGCCATCACGATTATCTGCAAGGACTCGCAGTAAGAAATCTCTTATGAGAGATGCATCAGAGCGAACCCGCTCGTGCTCATCCAATATCTGGGTTAATTCGCGATCTATCGCTCTATGCCTAAACCAAGTGAACATGCCTTAAGGCTAGAACCCGGCACTGACATCTATCCACAGGCATCCGATTAAGCGCAATATGAGTGAATTCAACCGCCTACCTTTCCACCGCTTGCGAATCACACCAACCACCGAATTGACACGAAGGGGATCGATTTCTCGAGGAGTTCCCCGACTCGAGAAAAGTGGAAGGAGGTGATGCCATGGAACAGGAAGTCAACTGGACCAAAATCGCGGTGACTTTTATCAGATCTCTCTTCGGATTCTTATCCGGCCAGAGAATGAGAAAGAGCCGCCGCGATAACGGCGGCTCTACTAGCGAAAGCTAGTTCAGTCTCCAAGTAGAGAACCCCTCGGAGTTTTATCTCCGAGGGGTTCTTTCTATCAGAGAGAAAATAGTAATTTCAATGAAATGACACTCCCATGGGAAAGATTTTTGGGTCTGGTAACTCAGAGTAATTTCATCGCATACGACAAGCTCTACGCGCAGGCCGAAGCCACTGACAAGGAACTCACAGAAATTTCAACGAGCGTGCTCCCAGAGCCCGTAATAATCTCTGCATATGTATCGCAGACTCACACCCCTCATAGCTATCGCACTAGCTATCTCACTGGCACCTGCTGCCTCAGCACATCAGCCAGTTGTCTTACTTGATACCGACACCACACCGAGTGCTGGCCCACTTCTTGTAGATGGCACTATCTCTTTTGCTATTCGCGCATCCTTTACCAAGTCAGGTCAGAAGAAGGCATTTCGTGCCTCCCTTAAAGAGGGCGAATTGTTATCTGTGCAGTATCTGATTGTGGATAAGAAGCCAGAGAGTGGGTTAAAGAACTCACTACTTCCACAACTAGTAATCACATCTCCCAAGGGCAAGAAGATTGTTGTTGCACTCAATGAGCGAACCACATTCTTTGAGCCCTTTGGTCGCACCAACTATTTCTATCTCGGGCGTCTAAGCCAACCTGCAGAGGCAGGTATCTACTCCTTCGTGATCACATCACGAGCAAGAGCTGCAATTACTGTGGCAGTAGGAGATCGTGAAGTGCAAGGTGAAGTAGTACGAGGTGCGGCACCAACTATCAAACCAACACCTGCTGCAGTGCAAGAATCTGCCAAGCCAACTCCTGCTGCAACGCAAGAACCTGCCAAAGCTTCACCCACACCTGAAGTCACCACACAATCTGCATACACGATGGCAAAGGTGAAAGAGAATAACTCTGCAGCTAGTTGCTGGTCAGTCATTAGCGGCAACGTCTATAACCTCACCCAATGGATTAACTCTCATCCAGGAGGCCCATCAGCTATTCGTGGCCTCTGCGGCGTTGATGGAAGCTCATCTTTTAACGGCAGGCATGGCAGTCAAAGTAATCCCAATGAAACTCTGGCAGGCTATCTTCTAGGCCCACTGGCAAAGTAATGCCAGATAAGAGCGCCACCGTCATCTTCGATGGTGAATGCAGATTCTGCCTGGCATCACTGAACTGGTTGCGTAGCAACCTTGATATTGATGCACACCCCTTTCAGAGCGCAGATCTTGCAGGCTTTCACCTCACACGAGCACAGTGTGAGAGAGAGGTCATCGCACTCATCGATGGCACGGTCTATGGCGGGGCGCAAGCGGTAGCGCAATTACTTGCACTGCGCGGCAATCGAGGCCTCTCTCGATGTGTGAAAGCATCAGGAAAGCTCGGTGATGTGGGCTATCACTGGGTTGCAACGCATCGAAATTCACTACCGATAAAGGCACTCACCGTTGCCCTTGAGCGAGCTGTGCGTTAACGAGCCCTGCCACCTGCCCTGGGCATAAGATTCGCATCTACCTACCTAGAAAAGAGATATCTCATGGGCGCTTGCCAATGTGGTTACACAACAGATCCTGAGAAGAACTGCAACGGAACACATAAGGTCGTTGCGGCAGTGAAAGCTGATATCGCTGAGAAGCTAGAGGCAAATGGTTTTCCTCATGCATCAGAGTTTGTAAAGAATAACTAAAGAGCTTTTCTCTCGTTCATCATAGGAGTGAGCCGTGCGCCCACCACCATCGCAGCTCCTATGAGTACGAGGTTCTTCACGATGTACTGACCTTCCAGGGTGAGATCAAAGATATTGCTCTGAAAACATACCTCGGGAAGAAGTATGAGTGGCAAGAATGTTCCCGGCATCTGTAGGGCAAGTAGTGCAAGGCCCACGCGGATAAATGAGGGAACGAGAAGGCAGATTCCAATGAGCGCCTCCCAGATTCCCAAGATGGGGATGAAGATATCTGGGTTAAACCAATAGACAGTCTTTGTGATGAGCTCATTTGCTGGACTATCACCGGCGACCTTTAAGAGGCCAAACCAGATGAAGATAACTCCGAGTGAGATTTGAAGGGCAGGCATACTCACCTTATTAAGGAATCTAATCAGGGTGAGATCAAATTTCTTCACATCACCGAAGACAGGAATATTCATTACCACAACTCCATTCTCAACTACCGAAAATTTTACTCGCCATTATCTCTGACCGTGATGTGAAAAAAAGAGCGCAGACTCATGCGTGCGGGCAGGTGTGGTGAGCATCCCACCCATAAGACTCATAGCCGCTCTCACACTGTAACTCGGCAGCACCTGACGGTAATATTTGCGCCATGAAGGCAAAGATAAAAAATGGCTTTGCCCCCAAGATATGTCTGCGCTGTGGCCGTGAGTTTGAGTGGCGCAAGAAGTGGGCTAGAGATTGGGAGAACGTGAAGTACTGCTCGGAAAAATGTAAGGGGCGGTAAATGAGCAAGCTCCAAGGACTACGTAAAGCATCACACTTCGGTCCCACACTCATCGTCACAACCATCGGTTGGATCTTTGCTAATTACTACTGGTGGGAAGGACCTGCCTATGTGATCGCCTTTGGCATCTTCTGTGGACAGTTAGTAGTTGGCTGGAGCAATGATCTCTATGACTATGAAGATGATCTTGCTCATCAGCGCACCAAGAAGCCTCTCGTTGCAGGGCTGATCACACCTGAATTCTTACGTAAGTGGATTTACTTCATGACACCTTGTGCATTCCTCATTAATCTCTTTGGACCACTGGGCATCAAAGGTGGCTTGGTCTATATGCTCGGTATTGCCTGTGGCATTGGCTATAACTTCTACTTCAAATTCAACGCAGCATCACCGCTGCCCTATGCGATTGCCTTTGCAGCCCTTCCCTCATCGATAGCAATATCGAAGGAGATCACACCACCTGTGTGGATGTGGCTTGGGGGAGCGCTCTTTGGCATGGCAGCTCACTTCATCAATGTGATCAAGGATATGGATCAAGATCAGGCAAGTGGTATCAATGGATTACCGCAGCGCTTAGGGAAGAAGGGCTCAATACTTGGAGCAGTTACTCTGATTGCGCTGGGCGTAGTGGTTCTTTTCCTCTTCTAACTACTCGAAATCCCCACCACGGCCAGTCTTGAGTTTTCTCTTCTTCTTAGATCCATCAAAGCGCGTTACCAGAGCTATGACCGCAATCGCATAGATGGCAATGATAATGAATCCAAATTCCATCGATTTAACCTAGTACAGCCCACACAACAAGTGCGAAGATTGCAATACCAATGCCCACGATGGCAATTGCTGAGAGTGAGAGAAGACCACGTGAGTCTGCAATCTTCTTAGTCAAAGCTGATGGGTTGGTAATCTTCTTCAGGTCAAGCAAGAGCGCTTCGCCTTCGCGCACAGCTGCATATTGGCTAATGATTGCCAAGATACCTGTAGCTGCTGCAACACCGAGAGCTAGATACTTAGCGCCATCAGTTGCATCTGCAAAAAGGCCTAGAGCTGAAAGAACTGTGATGGCAATGAGGACAAGTGCTGGTGCAACCTGAGCCTGGATAATCTGCACGCGCATCTTGTTCCACTGACTGATTAATGATTTCTCATCCATATATATGTTTCCTCTTCTAGAAATGAATCACCCTGAGGCGGGATTGCCACAAGGTTAAGTCCTGGCACCTGGCGCTGCACCTTGAAAGTTCAAGGCGCCGCTACTGAGCGCAGATTTCAGCTGCCTTCTCATTGGCATAATCCAGATTTGAGCCTGTCTCATCCAAGAGCTTTGCTGCTTCTAGCTCAAGGCACTTGTTATAGGAATCAGTATCTGTGGCACCGCCATCAGATGAGGCGCCACATCCTGTGAGGATGAGGGCGCAGAGAAAAGCGAAGATCGGTAGGGCTCGTAATTTCATGGATAGATAGTAGGCAAGAAAGGCAAGAAATTAAAGAAGGCTCTTCAGGTAGGTAAGCCCACATCCAAAGCCAACGGCTGCATAGAGATAGCTAAACCAGGTGATCTCGCTACGCCTTTGTTGCAGCGATAACTCCAAGACACATCTCATCAGATGATCCTTCACCCCATGTGACATAACGAGGGGAGAGGGATTTCAGTTGGGCAATCTTCTGGCGCAGTGTGGGATCGAATGTGCACTCGACGCGAATAGTGTCACCAGCTTTGACTGCGACAGGGCTCTTTAACGTTGTAGCTGACTGGTCATCAAAGTTGTAATTGGTCACATCAAGTAAGACCTTCTCACTAGATTGCCCAGGGTTGAGAGTGAGCGTGAGTGTGCGACCCAAGAGGTGCATGTGTGGGGCAGCTGCGATCACTGTGAAATTAGATGTCATCACCTTGTCACAACGTGAACCGAGCGATGCTGCTGGCTTAAAGGGATCCTGGCCACACAAAATATTAATCCCAGCTGCTTCAAAGGCGCTCGTTGCACTGGTGCGAGCAGCAAGATCAATCAGCGATTGCTTGCGATCACATAAGGGGCCTGTGACACCTGCAGGACAGGCAAGCTCTACGGGTGCGGGAAAGAGTTCAACGTGTAATTGTTTAATTCTGGCGCCCTTAGCTGGAATAGTCTCCATGACAATCTTTGATTGATCTGTCTCGACTTTTCCGCCATTGGCTGCAAGTAAGTTGTAATGCACCTGCAGAACAAATCGTTCACCCTTTTTAAAGGGCGTGCCATAACCGGCAGGTGAGATATCTTTGCCACGACCGGGCGCCCAAGAACTTAGCCATGGGGATGAGATAAATGTTGAGAGCATGCCACCGAGGCCTGAACCACCAAAGCAGGGCCAGCCAGTGCCGTTCTTATCGGCCACAACTGCTTCTGCCAGATCTGCATCAGTGACGCGGAAGATAATTGCGTGGTGCACATAATTCTTCTTCTGTGGAATAAATTCAATAGTGCGGATAATGGAATCTTCAGTGACTTTAGGGTCAAGTAAGAAACAGCGATAGTCATCGGTGCCGTTATTGGGAGCAGATGGAAGGTGAGCCTTCTTCATAGCCACGCTATAGCGCTTCATCTTGGCAGCAGGGGCAGCACCTGCAGTGACGGGGATCAGAGATGTGAGTAACAGTGCAGCTGTTGCAATTGAAAGAATCTTGACCTTCATGAGGCAGAGAATACCGAAATTCTGAAGGTGCAGCAGAGTGTGAATCCAACTACCGTAGCGCGGTGAAGATGATGAGAGTGCTTGCGGCCTGCGCTCTCTTGAGCCTGACATTAACGCCCATCACAGCAAATGCTGACTCCATTATTACTCGCGCTATCACTACAGCGCCCGCCGTTTCAATCGATACCTCTCTCTATCTACCGAGTGCGACCCCAGCTCCTGCCATCATGATTGCCCACGGTTTCGGTGGCAGTAAAGATTCAGTAGCAAGTGATGCTCAATATTTCGCCTCTCAAGGCTACGTTGTTCTTACCTGGACAGCCCGCGGTTTTGGAAAATCCACGGGACAGATTGCCATGAATGCAATTGATGCTGAAGTCAAAGATACGCAAGCCCTCATTACATATCTCGCCAGAAGTAAATATGTCAGACAAGATAAATCTGGCGATCCCCGTGTTGGAATTATGGGTAGCTCCTATGGCGGTGCCAATGCGCTGATGAGCGCCAGCCAAGATTCACGTATCGATGCAGTCATTGCAGACATTACCTGGAGTGATTTACAGAGTGACTTATTCCCACAATCTGTAACTGGCTCAGAAGAGCCAGGTCCCTTTAAAAAAGTGTGGGCCGGCACCTTCTTCTCTGCAGTCTCACTGCAGAGCGCATACCTCGGTGAGTGTGGTTCATTTACCCAAGCGTGGTGTGATGCCTATCGAAATGCAGCAATTAACGGCCAGCCATCTGCGCAAGAGCGCACCTTACTTGCCTCAGTCTCTGCCCGTAACTACGCATCAAGCATCACTGCGCCAACGCTGTTAAGCCAAGGTCAAGCAGATTCACTCTTTCCTCTGACTGAAAGTTATAAGACTGCGGCAATTATCAAGAAGGCACATCCGAGCGTTGCACTTGCAATGATCTGGCATGCCGGTGGCCACGATGGTGGCTTTGATCAAGGCTCCTACCTGCGCACTCAATATCTCAACTGGTTTAAGAAGCACTTATCCAATGAGAAGATCGCATTTCCTACCTTTCAATTCACCAAGACCAATGGCTCAATCTCACTCCAAGATTCAACGGTTATTCCAAAAGTCTTCACCAGTAAGCAATTACCGATCAGCGCTGATATTCAAGAACTACAACTGATGACACCCACAGTGGCAGCTGCTTACCCGATCGGTGGAATTCCAAGTGCCATCTCAGCGCTGCCTGGTATTGGTAGCGCAGGTGCGCTGGCATCGAGAGTGGTGTCAACAATTTCTGGCTTTAGTCCAGCGCTCTTACCCGGCCAGAGCGGACTCCTTGAATCCGCACCTCTGACCACACCCATCTCTATTGTGGGTCCATCATCGATCAAGGTGCGCATTACAAGTACGACAGCAGATGCCACCTTATTCTTCTCACTTGTGACAAAATCACCGAGTGGTGCCATCAATCAACCCAACGGTGTTGTTGCACCCATTCGCCTGACAAATATTGCCGCCGGTGGCACTGATGTAGTCATAGAGCTGCCATCAGTAATCATTGATGCATCTGTCGGTGATGTGATTGCTGTGGGAATCTCCAGCACCGATCAGGGCTATGAACTACCAAAACTCTCTCGCTTCTACTCCATCTCCGCACTCTCACCGCTTACCTATCGCAGCGTTGTGGCATCGGCATCAACATCACGAAGTGCAAATTTCATCTGGCCGATTGCCGCAGTACTGACCTTCATTCTGGCTGGCATCTATATCCGTCTGCGCAGACCCAAGATTGCTCCCAGCCATGATGAGAGCACCGCACTTGTTGAGGTGGAGAATTTAGGTAAGGTCTATAAAGATGGATATCGCGCAGTTGCAGATCTCTCCTTCACCGTTGAGCGCGGACAAGTCGTTGGTCTGCTTGGTCCCAATGGCGCAGGAAAAACAACAACTCTTCGTATGGTGATGGGTCTGATCTTTCCCACAGAAGGCTCGATTTATATAGATGGCAAACCCGTCTACCCAGGTTCTCCTGCACTCTCTAACTTAGGAAGCTTTGTGGAAGGGCCTGGATTCTTGCCTCACCTTTCTGGGCGCGAGAACTTATCTCTCTACTGGCGCGCAATCGGTCGCACTGGCGAGCAGTACCTCGATGAAGTCACTGCTATTACCAAACTGGGAACTGCCCTCGATAAGAAGGTGCGCTCATATTCTCAAGGTATGCGTCAGCGTCTTGCGATTGCCCAGGCGATGCTGGGAATGCCTGATCTGCTTGTTCTTGATGAACCCACCAATGGCCTTGACCCACAACAGATAGCAGAGATGCGCCAAGTCTTAAAAGATTATGCAGCAACCGGGCGCACCGTCATTATCTCCTCCCACCTTCTGGCAGAAGTTGAGCAGACCTGCAGCCATGTTGTCTTGATGCATCGTGGCCAATTGATCGCCTTTGGTCCGATGAAGAAGATACTTACCCGCAACCGTAAGTCACGCACCTTGGAAGAGATCTTCCTAGAATTAATCGGTGATGACTTAGTCATTGGAAAGGAGAAAGAATGAGTTACTCAGCGAGCAAGACTCTTCCATACTCCGTTGAGCTCTATCGCCAACTCAAGCGCAAGCGCACCGCCTTTGCCTACGCCTTTGTTCTCTCACTTCCGATTCTTGTAGCTATCGCCGTGAAATTTGGGCCATCTGGAAATAGTGGAGGACCCACACGTTTAGGTTCAGGAACAACGGATCTCATAGGCCTTGCCACCATAGGCGCTGCCAACTTCACCACCACCATGTTGTACTTTGCAACGCCATTCCTACTTGTCACAGTGATTGCACTCTTTAATGGCGATACCGTTGCAAGTGAAGCCTCCTGGTCAACCCTGCGTTATTTACTGGCATCGCCTGTACCTCGCACGCGACTTCTGATTCAGAAGATCAAAGTAAGTTTGACCTTATCTGCCATTGCAGTCCTCTTAATGCCAATCTCAGCCTGGATTGTTGGCACCATCGCCTTTGGCACCAAGCCACTGCAAACACCACTCGGTGCCACATTTAATAACTCTGTCGCTCTCTCGCGCATCGCCATCATGACTGCCTACTTAGCTATCTCACTTCTCTTTGTGGCAGGCCTTGCCTTCTACCTAAGTGTTCGCACCGATGCACCCCTTGGCGCTGTCGGTGTTGCAGTGGGAATCTCCATCTTGCTCAATATCCTCGATGCCATCACAGCCCTTGGCAAAATTCGTGAGTGGCTACCTGTTCACTACGCCTTTTCATGGTTTGACGCACTTGCCACCACCATCGATTGGTCGATCATGATTCGCGGGGCAAGTTACTGCGCAATCTCAGGAGTAATTCTCTATGCCCTTGCCATCAACCGCTTTGCGCATAAAGACATTACTTCATAACTTCTTTCCTACCCTTTACCTCGCCAAGCGCTAAAAGAACGCACTGATTTGGCATGCGGCTTTCGCAGCCAGAGAAATGGATGTACCTGCGCTAACTTCTCAAATTTTGCAAAGCTAGGAACGGGTGCATATGTCACGGCAACTGCGTGCTCACGCGCATAGTCATAAGGGTTACCGATATAGATACTCACATCACGACGAGTAGCAAGATCTTGCAAGGTTTCTAGATAGAAATAGATTCTCTTAGATGAGAGTTGTAATTTCGCAAGCGCCGCATCATTAAATACAAAGACCACCGGTAACTCAGGGTTTGCAACAAGTGCTGGGTCGGCATCTCCCAAGGAATCCACAGTCAGAAGCACTACCTCAGCGATGCTGTTGATCTGAGCAACGATTGGCCCTGTTGTTGCGCTGATATTGGGATCTTCGCCCAGTAGCGATGCAAAGGGAGCTTGCTCCAAAGTGATCTCTGCAGGGAACTCTTCAATCGGACAGCTCTTCTTAAGTGCGCACCCCATACATAACTCTGAGGCACGCTTTTGCACCTGCCAACGGGCAAAGCCATAAGGCTTGCCGGTTCCTGCGCCCACCGTCCATTGCCATCCCAGTAAGTTGGCAGCACGGGAGCCATCTAGTAAGTGGCGATACATCTGCTCTTGTCCATGCAGCCAACCAAATTCATTGCGCACAGTCCAGTGCGAAGCTAGCCACATCCGGCTCTGGTTGACCAACCAACCATCTTCTTGCAGCTCATCGGTTGCAAAATCAACACAGGCCATACCTTCTGGCCAGCCGTTACCGTCCCTATCCCACACCTGCTCAAAGCGCAGGTTTTCAAAGAGGCGAGTACCAATGCGCGCATATAGATGGCGCGCATACTCTTGCCACATCAACTCATCGCGATACTTTTCACGATCACCAAAAGGCGCCTTGGCAACGTGATCCCACACGCGCTGCAGTGGAAGTAAGTTATGGCGGATATAGGGAGATAAGCGTGAGGCCCCGCGAGAATCTAGCGGCAGAATTTCAGAGCGGTTCTTGGCATAGCCTGCAATATCTAAAGCGGCAAGGGCTGCATCTGCCGCGCTCTGTCCTCCCATAATCGAGCTACGCCCACCACCTGAGTGCAGACCGATGAATTCTTTCTCTAGAAGCACCGAGGCATCGAGTGAGATATCAATCTGTTTCATCTGCGCAGGCTAACTAAGTAACTCAGCATCTGCAGTGCCTAAGTGGTGAAGTTAGACTTGCCACTATGCCAGAGCTGCCAGAAGTTGAAACTGTGCGTCGCGGCCTTGCCGCGCTTGTCACTGGCTATCGCATCAATGAGGCGCAACAACTTCACCCACGGGCGCTAAAGGCAGAATCCATCGCACCCCTTGCCACACTGAGCGGTGCCAAGATTCTTGGAACACACCGCCGCGGCAAATTCCTCTGGCTCACTCTCGATCGCCCCTATGTATTGGTGGCCCACCTGGGAATGAGTGGACAATTTCTTATCCACCAAAAAGATCGTCCCCGCGCTGGACATATCCGCGCTCAATTTAGCCTTGCCAAAGCCTTGCGTTCGAAGGAGCTGATCTTTAATGACCAACGCACCTTTGGCTGGCTCTCACTAGAGCAGACTCGCGATGGTGTGCCAACGTCTGCCCAACACATCGCCCCAGACCCATTTGATGCACTCTTTGATATAGAAAAAACCATTAGCAATTACCGAAGGCGCACTATCAAGATCAAGACTGCCCTTCTCAACCAAGAGATCATGTCGGGTGTGGGCAATATCTACGCTGATGAAACTCTCTGGCGCGCCCGAGTACACCCGGAGATCAGCACTGCAGATCTGAGTGCTAAAAGGCTCGCTGCCATCATTGGATCTGCTCGTGATGTCATGCAAGAGGCAGTTGATAAAGGTGGAACCTCATTCGATGATCTCTATATCAATGTCAATGGCGAGAGCGGTTTCTTTGAACAATCACTATGCGCCTATGGTCAAGCAGATCAACCCTGCCCTAGATGCGGCACACCTATCAAGCGAATTACCTTCGGTGGGCGCTCATCTCACTTCTGTCCCCGTTGCCAAAGATGGCGTTAGGTAATTTTGCTCAAATGATTTTAATCTTCAACTTCGCAGCCATGTGATCGATAGAAAGCCTATTTTCTGGCTTTGTCACACTGCTACACACGCTGCAACGGAGCTGCCATTGCCACATATCCGGCCCCAAGCTAGAAAATTCATACTTTGCGACAAATCTTTTTACCGGAAGTATTTTACAGAGCATGCATCTCTTGGGTGCAATCATGTGGTTGATGACCTGCGTCTCTGCGCGATACCCACGTTGATAGATAAAGCCAAGCCCATAGAGATCAACATCAAATAGGAACGCACTTCGGTTGATGGAGCGTTCAAATACCGCCTCACCTAAATCTTTAAAGGCATGGAAGCCGCATTGGCAACCTTTTACTGGTGGCACATGGTCGGCATCGAGACCGCAATGCGCACTGGCATCAGCTAAATAGAGATCACCGGTTAAACCCATAAAGGTAGGTTCTCGTCCAACAATTCTTGCCAACTTATAACCATGCATCTGTTCATCAGGCAGTGCAAAGGGATCTTCGAAAGTAAAATTCTCTTGGTTTTTAGTATTCTTGAGATATTCACGGTCAGATGCTCGCCCGATGAGAAAGAAGGCCAGCATCGCACCCAGTGGCACAATGACAGAGGTAATTGTCAGAATTGTGTAAAAGGTATCTTTTGCCAAGAGGGGATTGCTCTGATCTGAGAAAGCTCCGAGTAAATACCCCCCGAGCAGAAGCAAGCCAAGGGCGAGTGGGTATAGCTTCAAGGTAGCTATAAACATTCTTTTTAACTGGCTCACTCCCATAAGTTGAGATTACAATATGGCAAAGAGTTAGGAAGAATGGAGTTACTACTATGGCTGAAATTGGAGAGCCAGACCGCGTTGTTCGCCGCGAGCGTGAGACTCAACCTTTAACCGTCCCACAGATTCCAGCCGTTGCACCTGAAACTCCCGCGCTAGAACCAGCTTAAATATAAGGTAGGTAAGTAACTACCTAAAGATAATTACGATATGGCTTCCAAGATGCATCTCTTTATCACCCATGAAACTATGCCCCATGAAGTTAAAGCCGGTCGCAATCCTTGTTGCACTTTTGCTCACAACGCCTCTGACTACGGCAGATGCGGTGACTGCAATGCAGTGGAACTCCCAAACCAAGATCTCTGGCGTCGTAACGATTCCGGTTGGCACCATAGTCACAGTTGCACCGGGCACAAAGATCACAGTCGGTGCTGGCGCAAAAATTATCGTTTTAGGGCAACTCTTAGCCCCCAAGGGTCTGACACTTACTGGCAGTAATTGGAAAGGGCTTGTCGTCAGCGGAAGCGCCGTCCTTACTGATTTTGTCGAAAAAGGCGCGCTCCAACCCTTTTATGTCACCGCGGGTGGTTCTCTCGATATTAATGGTGGAAATATCTCAGGTATCAACGGTGCCAGTTTAGTCGATGGCACTTTCACTGCGAAAAATCTCCACTATGTAAAAGGTAGCGGCGATGGCATCACAAGCACTAAGGCTTCAGGAAGTATCTCGGTAGATGCAGGCAAGTTCTCAGGTCCAGGCAGGGGAGTAGGTGATTTCTTCTCGCTCTCTGCAGGTGAATTACTGAAAGTAACCAACTCATCAATTACAAAGGTCCACTGCGCCTTTCACATCACAGGTCTTAAGAATATGCAGCTAGATGGCGTTAATATCGAGAACAATGCCTATGGCTTCATGATGTATGGCTCATCCGATGCCGGTGCACGAACCATTACAAATACAACAATCACAAATAATGATTTTGGATTTGATGAAGGCGCCAGCTCCATAAAAAATGGAGCCATCACCATCTCAAACTCTTATATCAAGAACAATAAGAAAGACCTTGGCCTCTTTACTAACAAGGTAACTATCTCCTCGCCCTCGAGCAAGCCCCTACAGGCCAGTCCTAAGAGCTAAAAGCTTCCACGGGAAGATCTTTCTCACCATCTCGTATCGCTGCAACGATTCTGGCTGCGACAACTTCTGGATCAAGACCTGTGGGAAGTTTTGGAGCACTTCCTGCAATAGGACGGTTGGCTAAACCAGTTTCAGTATGCGGCGGGCGAATATCGATGACATCAATCTGCTGGCGGCGCAGTTCTCGGGTGGCTGCAACCATCGCACCCCACGCGGCCGCCTTGGAAGCGCTATAGGCAGCCATTCCTGCCATGGGAGCTTGTGCAACAACGGCAGATATATTTGCAAAGAATCCACCCTCGTTGATGTGCTGTGAGCTCTCACGCAACATGACAATCGGTGCAATTGCATTAATTGCAAAGAGATCTGTGAGAGTTGCATCATCTAACTCTGCGATAGTGCCAAAGGCGACAACGCCGGCGGCATTTATGAGGCCATCAAAGGGTGCTAGGAAGGAGAGAGCTGCTGATAGAGATGCTGTATCAGTCAGGTCAGCTATCGCATGCTGCGTTACGGTTGCTGCATCTAAGTGCGATGCATCGCGCACGATTGCTGCGACCTGCGCACCCGATTCCGTTAGCTGGGTGGCAAGGTGTGAACCTAAGACCCCAGTTGCCCCCACAATGACAATCTTCTTACCTGCAACTTCGCGTGCCATATGTAACCGACTCTCTATAAGTACCCGTATTGGGCCACGGCGTAAAGTGCACCATGGCTAACAAGGGGCTGCAACTTATTGTGTGCTGAGGTGGAGTACCTAGTTGAGAAAGTGAATAAAAAATAGCTAAGAATAGAGAACCGCCCCCAAGATGCGAAGATGAGAATCTCTGTTAAATTGCATCTATGAATACAGAGATAAAGTCAGAGCGTAAGAAAATCACTGCCTACCAGGTATTTGGTTGGACTCCTCTTGCAATCACTGCCATCGGCGCAGGAATCGTAGTTTTCTTAAGCGTGCTGCGCGATCTCTAAAGCTATTGGCCTGTTTCTGACCCACCATCTCATCTGCCTGCTCAACTAACTTCCACTTGATCGCAAGGCGTATAGCCCACTTGGGCCAGCGACCGCGCAAGAGGTAGAGCAAGCACAGACCAAGAAAGCCATATTGAATAGTGAAATCTTGAAGGCCCCACCACAGACCCTCAATGATTCCGGGGGAGTAGTCATCAACGGTAACGGTGTTCTTCTTATCAAAGACAACTGTCCAGTCTGAAAGTGCGTGGACTATTACTACCACCCAATAACTTCTGGTTGCGATAAAGAGTGCGCAGATAAAGAGTCCAAAACCTGTAGCCATCATGACATGCCAATAGGCAGACCAACCATCCCAATCTGGAAGATAGACATTGATATGCATCAATCCAAAAATTACTGAAGAGGTGATTACTGCAAAGCGAGTACCAAATCGGAGCAAAGATCCAAAGATGACTACTCTGGCAATCATCTCCTCGGCCCACCCGATGGAGAGCAAGGTGATGACTCCAGCAATCTTCACACGCAGTGGCTGCTTGATGTCATAACCGATAGAGATTTCAAGGGCAACCACAGCAATGGCAATTATCATCATGAAAGCGCCAATCCATTTCAACTTTGGCCAGCCAAAGTAAGTGATGGTCGGTGGCTTAAGGATTAGAACACAGAGCAATCCCCATAGAGCGATGAGAGTAAATTGCAAAGTCTCATTGAAGTAAATCCCTTTAAAGTAGGTAACTTCAGGTAATCGAAAGAGCAATAAACCTGCAATGGCGATAATGAGCATCACCACAACTGAGTCAAACTTACCTAGAGACCAGAACCAGCTGCGCACGCGATCTATCGACATACCCCTGACGCTAGAGGTACCCACTGACATTCCCGCCTAAACTCACTCTATGCACCTGATCCGTAAGCTCACACAGATCCTCTTAGGTGCCACCTTGATCTATACCGGCACGCTCCACCTCACAACAAGCCGTATGGAGTTCCAAGCTCAAGTACCACCATGGGTTCCCTTCTCACCTGACTTTGTAGTCCTTGCATCCGGTGTAGTTGAGATAGCACTCGGTCTAGCTCTCATATCCCTTCAAAGACGCAGAGAGGTAGGAATAGCCACAGCGCTCTTCTTCATCGCAATCTTTCCTGGAAACATTTCTCAATTCGTCAATCACATCGATGCCTTCGGGCTAGATAGTGATCGCGCTCGCGCAATCAGATTGGTCTTCCAGCCACTGCTGGTGCTGTGGGCGTTGTGGTCGACCAGAGAGAAGAGATAGTGTTTTCATATGAAGCGAAAAATTCCATTAGTTGTGGTCTTACTAGTATTCACAAACATGTTAATGATTCCTTCCACATCTGCCGCAATCAAAACTGGGGCTATTTGCAAAATAAAGGGACAGATACAGACAGTTTCTGGCTTCAAGTACACCTGCATTAAATCAGGAAAAAAAACTGTCTGGAGTAAGGGCGAGAAAGTCATTCCGACACCTGCACCGGCTGCCACAGCCGAACCTGTAGTCGCAGCCACAGCTGCACCTGTGCCAGTACCAGTAAATCTCACACCACTCCAAAAAATGAACTTAAATATTTACAATCGCTATTTAGCGGCAGATAAGAAGATAAGCCCAAGTTTTAACTTTGTTCTCTGTCCAAGTGTCGATCCTGCCATGGCCAGTATTACGCAATCATCCTATATAGATGGTTATTCATTTTGGGCCTCGATCTATAAGGCAACAGCAAAGATAAATTGGCTTTTAATGAGCGAGAAGGATTGGAACTGTTGGTACGAAACAACAGAGAAGTTTGAAGGGCCTAACCCTGTTAGCAGGTCTTGGAATGTGTGGAATAAAGAGACAGGAATTCTGGGGCATTGCTATGTATCCGCAAACGCCTTTTGCGGCTATGGCACTGGGGTAAGGGAGGGCGGAGTTTTTGCTCAATACAACATGATTGGTAGTAACTTTAAAACTGCTCCCACCCCTTTAACTGTTCACCATGAGACTGTCCATAATTACCAAGCTCAATTGATTGCCGACAATTTTGCAACCTCGAAAGCAAATACGGTGGCGTGTTGGTTTATGGAGGGCCAAGCGAATCTCTTTGGTGTGCCAATCGCACTTCAAGGTAATCCAGGCAGTCATCGCACTATGGAAATCAATCGTTTACTTAGGGTTTACCCAAAGGGCTCTTCATACTCTAAAGAGGAGTGGGTTGCAGTGCTTAATTCCCTTAAAACCGATAGTGATTTTTGCTTCAAAAATGAGCTTGGATATTCACTCGGTTGGTTCGCGCTCGAATGGACGTACCAAAATTACTCAATTGAGGAAATGCATGTTTTCCTTGAACTGATTGCCAAGGGCTCTACATGGGAGCAAGCAATCCAGGCTGTGATGAAGATGGACGAGCAAGCATATTTCTCGAAGATTGCTCAATACTTCGTGGATGAAATCTAGGTTCAATCTGTTTCACCTCAGCAATCTTCATCAGAATCTTCAGCCAGAATTGAAAAATCTTCAATTCTCAAGAAATCCTTAAACATCTGCACAGATCTCGAAGTCGCCTTCACCTTAGAGAGTGCGAACTTCTCCTCCCAGCGCCGTAGGCGGATGAATGGCTCTCTCCTCCATGAAGGGATTGATTCAAACAAGGTTCGAGCTTGAAGATCTCCCCAATCAGAAAGACTCTGAGCTTTATCTAAGAAGTTGAGCATCTCTGTGATTCCTGCTTCCTGCACGCTCTTCGTGGCATGAATGGGAATACTGATTCCATTCATGATCGAGTGACGCCCAAGTGGCAGACAGACCCCATACTTTGTATTCAGGCTTCGATTGAACTTTAAGCAGACTTCACAGACATTCCAGGAGTAGCGCCCAGTGCCTCCTGCAATAGAGGCAGCACACATAGTGCACAGGTGAAAACCACTTGGACAATCAACACCTGGATAAGCCTTGAATTTCTCACATCTGCAGCGCTGCATCCGCATAACAAATAGTCCTTACTGGACCTCTATACGAGAGACCCGCTCTTCCAGCGGTGTCTTTCATCGCTGGCAGGTCTTCCTTTAGAACCACCGTGCGCGAGTTATGCGCGGATTGGTACTAAGCAAGCTAAAGGGCTTAATGCTTAGTTCTTGACCTAGGAGAAGGGTAGCAGGGGGGAGTGACAACTTGATTGGACGTTACAGCATTCTCTGTGTAATGCTCTATCGCTACTGTGGAAACGGGAGGCCGTAAAGAGGCCAACATCTGGAGGAATTCGTGCCTAGCAACTTACAAGATTTCTCACGCGAACAACTTTCACAAGACTTTATTGCGAGATTCTCTACAGATCTGTTTATTGAAGAGATTGACGAATGGTTCAAATATGCAACCGAATCTGTAATCCCTATGTATGAACAGGTATCTCGATTTACATCTAAAGAGTCAAATAAAGAATTTGCAAAACAAATGAAAATACTTTGCAATTACCTTGAATTCAAGCTGTACAGTTCAATTAGTAAGAAACAAAAATTGCAGAAACAAGGAATGCTTATCGCCAATTTGTCAGAATTAGCCATTATTTCTGAATCTTCAAAAATTCACACAAATGCTGCAATTTTTGATTGGATTCATGAATATTCAATTGAAAGGTTTCCTAGAGAAATTGATTATGAAATGATTCACTTAATTTTTGATTTTATTGGTACTCCTACTTTTTGCTTTTGTGAGTTTAAAAATGAAGATAAATCAAAGCTAACATTTACTCAGCTAGAGCGATTAATGCATCGGACCACAAGTTTCAACGGCACAGTTATAATCCGCGAATTGAAATCTGAGCGATTTATGAAAGTTCTTGAATTTTACGAAACTGCCGCTGGAATCAAACTTTGGAACGAAGGGGAGTGAAAACTAGTCACAATATGAGAGACTAGTTTAACTATGGCTACCGCAGCAGGCGAGATCTACTTCATCGGCGAGAAAGACCTGCGAACCAAGGAATTAACCCAGTACTTTAAGGTTGGAATCGTTCGAGAAAATGAAGATAACGCAGATCGTGATTCAACCCAGCGTCTTTTGGAGCACCAAACAGGTAATCCACGCGAGCTCTATATTGAGAGCGTTGTGAAGACCGAACTTGTCGAACTCGTGGAGACGCTCCTCCACAAGAAGTTTGCTCCTCTCGGAGTCCGTGGTGAATGGATGTTGTTGACGTCCGATGAACTCGCCAAGGTTAAGTCGGAGGCAGATTTACTGGCTTCTGAGGCAAAGGAAATCATTAGTGATATCCAGAAGGCAGACAAGCTAGCCAAGACTAAATCCAATGAGGATGTCATCCCGGCTACTGATGAGCTGAAGCAGCTCAATGAGATTTACCTTGAGTCCAATGCCAAACTAAAGGCCTGTGAAGATATGTTTGATGTAATCAAGGAAATTTTCGCAGAAGCACTTCATGACGAAGATGAAGAAGAGGAAGTCGAGGCATTCGTACAAGTTCAAGAGCGCAAGGGCAAATCCACCTTCGATGAAGATTCTTTCAAAGCAAAGTACTTGGATATCTACTCCAAATTCACCATAACTAAGTCCACCGTTAAGGGCACACCAAGTTATGCGGGTTCTCGTAGCTTTAAGAAAGAGTTCAAAGATTTCGACCCAAACTTTGCGACAATGGTGGAAAGCTTTGAGCCACTTGTAGAAAAGATTGAGGCTGGAAAGGCAACGAAGGAATCCTTACACGGATTTAGTCTTGAATTACGGCGAGTTAATGCCGAAGCACTATGGGCGAAAATGAAATCTGAAAGCAAGATCAAGGTTGCTTGCGGAACACATGCTGGAATCGATGGGGTCTTTAAATGGGTTCGTACAGAAAAGGTCACCGAGTCCTTAGATAAGAAAGCCCTCAAGGAAGCCCACCCTGACCTAGTCGCAGAATTCACCACCGAGGGGGAGTCCACCAAGGCGGTCATCGTGGATCCCAAGAAGGGCTACTAAACCGCCTCTCACGCTCAAATCCCCTTAAGTACCCCAAACGCCACCCGAACACCTGTTCGAATTCTGTGTTACTCTCCGCTTCCCCCAAAAACTCCGCCCAAGCAGCAACTCCAGGCCCAAGCGAAGATGTCAGTGACGGCCTGTAACTTCTCCAACTGTCAGAAGCACCATTGTCGGAAGAAAAGGAAACGGTGAGCACCGAGAAAAACGAGAAAGACACCCGAGAGCAAGAACTCTGGGATCGCATCAGTACGTCCGAAGGGACAGAACGCGATGAAGTTTTAGATGAACTCAGCCACATCGCATACAAGCGAGATAACTACATAGAGTGCTTACATTTAGTAGACACATCCATTGATATCTACTTTAAGCAAGGTGGGTTAGATCTTTATCTTAAAGAGTTAATTCATCTCTATCATGGCAAAGCTCATTGCTACGAAAATCTCAAACGTCATAAAGAGGCTGCAGAGATGCATGAAGAGCTGGCAAAGATGAAAGATCTCGATGATGATCTTGAAGGCCAGGCAGAAGAACTCCGTGCAGCAGGACGTGCATGGTACAGAATTGATGAGTGGCGAAAGTCGCTCGACAACCACATTGCCGCAAAGGCAATAACATATCCAGACATTTCAACCATCACGATGGGAATTGATCTCCTCAACGTGGGAATGGCGCTAGCGAAGTTAAAGAGCTATCAGGATGCAATCGATAGCTATTTAAATGCTCGCTCCCTCTGCAAAGAGGCAAAGAATCCAGAATTTGTTGGATGGTGTGATAACTACTTAGCACTTTCCTACATAGCCCTTAAAAATGGCCCAGAAGCACGATTCCACGCACAGCACTACTTCAACTACACGAAAGTGGCTGAAGACCTCGGAATGGAAGCGTATTCACGTTACCGACTAGGAGCAGCGCACCTACTCTGTGAAGAGTATGAAGATGCTGAGAAGCACCTAGTTCGATCACTTGAACTACTCACCCTTGATGAGGATAAAGATTGGGAAGATATCGTCGCGGTCAACAAAGAGCTTGCAATAGCCCTTACAGCCCTAGATCGCGCAGAAGAAGCCCAAGCCCGTCTTGAGAGAATCAAGACCATTGAAGAGACCATCGCAGCATGATGAAGTCTCGAGCAGTATTCGCAGCAGGTGCGGTGTTCCTATCCGCCGCACTTGCTGCGAGTTTCTTCACGACTGATGACTCATCAAAAACAGTTACAAAACCACTCAAACTTAAGCCCTCCCAAGTTCTTACCTGGGACTGCGAGTACCCTGAATACAAGCCTGAAAGCATCATGATCTACTGCGGAGACGGCGGGGCTTACATCGACAAGATCAACTGGAAGTCCTGGAATCAAGACGGGGCTTCAGGAGCAGGGGAGTATTACAAGAATCTTTGTGAGCCAGATTGTGCCGATGGCAAAATCGTTCATGCCCCTGTGAGTGTCCGGTTGAGTGAACTCACCCCTCGCAAAGGAAAGTATTACTTGAGAACACTGGACATGAGCTCTATAACTGGAAAGGATTTCCTATGGGGTGAATCAGGAGTATTCGACTTGGATGTAATGGAATTTATCGAACATTTAAACTGGGATTGAAAGGAG
>JAPLBL010000040.1 GCA_026392765.1 Actinomycetota bacterium | reverse complement strand
CCTTTAAAGAGCGAGCTCCCACTTCCTACAGAAACTGTATTCCATCCCATATGAGGAAGTATTGGTGCATCAAGTTTTTCTACCGTTGCATCCCACACTCCAACTCCATCATGGTTTCCATGCTCAACGCCATGCGAAAAGAGAATCTGCATTCCCACACAGATGCCCAGAGTGGGGCGCTTTAAAGCAATTCTTTCGCGAACAAGTTGATCACCACGAACTCCAGCAAGACCTTGCATACATGCTGCGAAAGCTCCAACACCTGGAACCACTAATCCATCTGCGTTGAGTGCGACGTCGTAGTCAGATGTAAGAACTACCTCTTTGCCAGAAGTTTCAAAGGCACGCTGCGCTGAACGAAGATTGCCAGATCCGTAATCGAGAATTGCAATCACGAACGTTAGAGAGAGCCCTTTGTTGAAGGAATCCCTGCAACACGAGAATCAAGTGCCACGGCATCGCGGAGTGCGCGAGCAACTGCTTTGAATTGAGCTTCGAATACGTGGTGAGCATTGCGACCTTCAAGCACACGAATATGAAGCGCGATGCGCGCTTCAGCAACGATTGACTCCCAAATATGTTTTCCAAGAGTTGTATCAAAAGTTCCAATGAGTTCAACGATCTCAGGTTGGCGATGGACAAGATATGGGCGGCCTGAAAGATCGACAGCTGCCTGAACAAGAACCTCATCCAGTGGAACCATGGCATCACCAAAACGACGAATGCCTGCTTTATCGCCTAGTGCTTCGCGGAGTGCTTGGCCAAATGCCAGAGATGTATCTTCCACAGTGTGGTGTGAATCAACATCAACATCACCTGTTGTCTTGACTGTCAGATTAAATCCTGAGTGCTTTCCTAATTGGCCGAGCATGTGATCGAAGAAGGGAACTCCAGTGTCAACCGAAATCTCACCGGTTCCATCAAGGTTAAGTTCAACAAGAACGCTTGACTCTTTAGTAGTGCGTTCGATTCGTGATGTTCTGCTCATTTTTCTCCCAGGCATACCGATAGCGTTGAAATAAACTTTGTATTTTCGGCTTCATTGCCAATGGTGACTCTTAAGTAGCCCAATAATCCCACATCTCTGATGAGAACACCTCTATCGAGCATCGCCTGCCAGAGCTGGGCCGATGGCATATCAAAGCCTGTGAAGAGCAGGAAGTTGGAAGAACTTGGAATGACTGTAAGACCCATCTCGCTCAGTTGGGTTGCAACGCGATCACGATCTGCGCGCAGTTGAGCCACTGTCCCCAAAAGCTCGCCCTTAAAGTCCAGTGCAACTTCAGCTGCTGCTTGAGTCAGCGCGCTCAGGTGATACGGCAAGCGAACTAAGAACATTGCATCAATAACTGCTGGATCTGCAATCAGATATCCAAGGCGCACTCCAGCAAAGGAAAAGGCCTTACTCATTGTGCGAATGACAACAACATGTGGATACTTCTCAATCAAAGTAACAGCAGAGATTTCATCCGAGAACTCTGCATATGCCTCATCCACAATCAGAAGCCCTGAAGTTGATTTCGCAATCTTCTCAATCTCTTCAATCGTGACAGCAGATCCCGTTGGATTATTCGGCGTTGTAATAAATGTCAGTGTTGGCTTATCGCGCTGAATCTGCTCAATAGCTGAATCAATATCGAGCGTGAAATCCTCGCGTCGATTTCCATTGAGCCACTGAACCTGAGTGACCTTTGCAATCAATGGGTGCATCGAATAAGACGGTGTAAATCCCAGCGCTGCTCCCCCACCAAAGGCCATAAAGAGAGATTGAATAATTTCATTACTTCCATTGGCAGCCCACACATTGCTAGATGTGAATTTAGATTTTGATAACCCATTAATGAAATCAGCAAGTTTGGTGCGCAACACAACTGCGTCTCGATCTGGATAACGATTGAGGGTCAGTGCAACATCCGAGATGCGATCTGCGATTGCCTTTGCTAATTCAGCAGATGGTGGATAAGGATTCTCATTGGTATTCATGACAGCTTCTGCTGGAAGCTGAGGCGCTCCATAGGGTGAGAGCTCTTGAAGATTCTGGCGCAATGGCAACCAGGATGGCCATTGGTTCATAGATTTTCCAATCGCGCAGTCATCGCTTCACCGTGTGCGGGGAGATCTTCAGAGTTTGCAAGAGTCACGACAGTTTCGAGAATGTCGGTGAACGCCTTCTTGTCATACTCAATAAAGTGAAGACCACGTAAGAAAGTTTGAACAGATAATCCACTGCTGTGGCATGCACAACCGCCTGTAGGAAGAACGTGGTTAGAGCCAGCAGAGTAATCACCAAGTGAAACTGGTGAGAAGCGACCGATAAATACTGCTCCAGCATTACGCACCTGCGCGGCATCACGCGATGAATTACGAGTCTGAATCTCTAAGTGCTCTGCCGCATATGCGTTAACTACATCGAGTCCTTGTTCGATGGAATCAACGAGTGCGATAGCGGATTGAATCCCAGTAAGAGCAGAACGAATGCGCTCAGAGTGCTTTGTTGCCGCAACGCGCTTCTCAAGCTCTGCTTCCACATCCTTAGCCAATTGAGTCGATGTAGTAACTAATACAGCTGCGGCGATCACATCGTGTTCTGCTTGGCTTATAAGATCTGCTGCAACATCGGCAGCTAGTGCACTCTCATCAGCAAGGATGGCAATCTCAGTCGGACCTGCCTCTGAATCAATTCCAATAACGCCACGAAGTGCTCGCTTGGCTGCTGCAACATAGATATTGCCTGGACCTGTCACAAGGTCACACTTTTGTGCAACACCCTTCATTCCATAGCCAAAGAGAGCAATGGCTTGAGCACCGCCGACTGCATAAACCTCAGTAATACCTAGAAGAGCACACGTTGCAAGAATTGTTGGGTGAGGAAGTCCGCCGAATTCTTTCTGTGGAGGAGATGCAACAGCAATGCTCTGAACCTTCGCAATCTGAGCCGGAATAACATTCATTAACACACTACTTGGGTAGACGGCGCGACCACCTGGGACATAGAGCCCCACGCGATCAACAGGAATCCATTTCTCAGTAACAACTCCGCCATCAACAACAGTGGTTCGAGTCTCATTACGCACTTGATCGTTATGAACTTTTCGAATTCTCTCGGCAGATACTTCAAGTGCTTTGCGAATTGCAGGATCGAGCTGGGCAAGTGCTGAATCAAGGGCCGACTGTGGAACTCGAATAGATGGCGGTGTTACGCCATCAAACTCTTGGGCAAGTGCGATGAGATCTGCCTCAGTACCGTGCTGAACACGTCGCAGAATCGGTTCGATAAGAGTCATCGCCTGCGCCACATCAAGTTTGGCGCGTGGAAGCTTGCCTTGATAACCAGCCTTATCAAGAGACTTCCCACGAAGGTCAACGGTTCGAATCACAGGGCGATTCTACTTTGTTGAGCAGATGCGATGAGACCTGATTTTTCCCAGCAATACTGGTGAGTTAGATGCGAACCAAACAGTCTGGGCCAAGTATCGCCTTGAGATCTGCGCTCAAACTTGGCGAAGATGTGACGAGCGCATCAATTTTCATCGTTGTCGACTTCTGCTGATCAATGACTTGAAGATGCACTTCACGCTTTCCAGGATGTGAACGCAAGATTTCCTTGATGCGATCGACAATGGGTGGAGTTACTTGAGCAGCTGGCAGTGAGATTAGAAGTGGTCCCATAGGAGCTGCTGAGATATCTGGCATCTTCATTTCAAGTGCGGTAAATCGCACTTGTTCATCTGTGCGAGAGAAGCGTCCGCGAACAACAACAACACGATCTTCAGTAAGAGAGAGCGCATATTGGTTATAGGTATTGGAGAAGAAGAGAACTTCAATGGCGCCTTCAAGATCCTCAACATTAACAACAGCCCATGAGGCGCCCTGCCGTGAGACTTTGCGCTGGATACCCGTAATCAATCCACCGATGGTGACCATGCCATCTTGTGGTCCATCTTCCAGAAGTTGGCTAATAGTCATATCTGTATGTGATCGCAACACATGTTCCACGCCAAGAAGTGGATGATCTGAAACATAGAGACCTAACATCTCGCGCTCAAATGTAAGAAGCGTTGACTTATCCCATTCAGTTGCTGGAATCTCAATATCAAGACTTGCCACTTGCGAAATTGAATCTCCCCCAAAGAGATCAAACTGACCAATTGCTTCAGCGCGCTTAGTCTCAATCACTGAATCAATTGCCTCCAGGTGGATTGCCATCAGCCCCTTACGTGGATGCTCCAGTGAATCAAATGCACCGGCCTTAATCAGGGATTCAATAGTCTTCTTATTGCAGACGTTGGCATCAACTTTGGCAAGGAAATCACCAAATGATGTAAAGGCACCTTTGCTAGCGCGTGATGCTTTCACTGATGCAACAACACCCTCGCCGACATTGCGAATCGCAGCAAGACCAAAACGGATATCTACTCCACGCGGTGTGTATTCAGCATCAGATTCATTGACATCAGGTGGCAGGACTTTGATTCCCATACGGCGGCACTCAGAAAGATAGAGCGCGGATTTATCTTTATCATCGCGCACACTTGTTAATAGCGCAGCCATATATTCAGTGGGGTAATTTGCTTTCAGGTATGCAGTCCAGAAGGAGACAACGCCGTAGCCGGCGCTATGTGCACGGTTAAATGCGTAATCTGAGAAGGGAATCAACACTTCCCAAAGACGTTTGATGGCACTGACTGAGAAACCATTCTCTTTCATGCCAGCTTCAAAGGGGATGTATTCCTTATCAAGAATCTCTTTATTCTTCTTACCCATCGCCTTACGAAGTAAATCTGCGCGACCGAGAGTAAAGCCCGCAACTTTCTGGGCAATAGCCATTACCTGCTCTTGATAGACAATGAGTCCATATGTACTACCAAGAATTTCTTGTAGCGGCTCTGATAGCTCAGGGTGAATTGGTTCAACAGGTTTGCGACCATTCTTACGATCTGCATAGTTATTATGTGAATTCTCACCCATAGGTCCCGGACGATAGAGAGCAATCACAGCTGAGATATCTGCAAAGGAGTCAGGTGACATGCTGCGCAGAAGTGCGCGCATGGGTCCACCGTCGAGCTGAAAGACTCCGAGTGTGTCACCGCGAGAGAGAAGTTCGAATGTCTTTTGATCACTAAGTGGCAAATCTTCAAGGACTACATCAATATCTTTATTCGCCTTGATGTTAAGCAGTGCATCATCGAGAACCGAGAGGTTACGAAGCCCCAGGAAGTCCATCTTGAGCAACCCTGTTGCTTCACATGCGCCCATATCAAATTGCGTGATGATGGCGCCATCTGCTTCACGGCGATGGATAGGAATGACATCAAGAAGTGGTTCACGAGAGAGAATGACACCAGCTGCATGCACTCCCCATTGACGCTTCAAGCCTTCAAGGCCCTTCGCTAAATCAACAACGCGCTTGGAATCAGGATCAGTTTCGTAGAGTTGGCGGAATTCGCCAGCTTCACCATGGCGTGTATCCCCAGAGTCAAAGATTCCAGAGAGAGTGATGTCTTTGCCCATGACAGATGGTGGAAGAGCCTTCGTTAACTTCTCACCAATTGCGTATGGAAAACCAAGAACGCGCGTTGCATCTTTTAGAGATTGCTTAGATTTAATCGTTCCATAGGTAATGATCTGTGCAACACGGTCCTCACCATATTTCTCTGTTGCATAACGAATCATTTCTGAGCGGCGACGTTCATCAAAGTCGAGGTCGATATCAGGCATTGAAATACGTTCTGGATTAAGGAATCGCTCAAACAAGAGCCCATGCTCAATCGGATCAAGTCCTGTAATTCCTAATGAATATGCAACAAGAGATCCTGCTGCTGATCCTCGACCTGGACCAACGCGAATTCCCACCTTCTTCGCATGTCCCACAAGGTCTGCAACAACAAGGAAGTAACCAGGAAAGCCCATCTTGACCATGACATCGAGTTCATATTGCAAACGTGTGCGATATTCATCAGTTGCTCTATCGCCCATCTTCTCAAGAAGCCCGCGCACCGATTCTTTACGTAGCCAGGAATCTTCGGTCTCCCCTTCAGGAACTCCAAATGCTGGAAGCAAATTCTCGTTTTCGCGAAGTGTGACGTTACAACGCTCAGCAATCAGCAGCGTGTTATCGCATGATTCAGGGATATCTTTAAAGAGCTCGCGCATCTGCGCTGGGGTCTTGAGATAGAACTCATCATTATCAAATTTAAAGCGCTTGGGATCTGCCAAAGTGGAACCTGACTGCACGCAGAGCAGGGCAGCGTGGGCTGCGGCATCTTCATATCGTGTGTAGTGAAGGTCGTTAGTTGCAAGCAATGGAAGCTTAAGTTCTTTAGCCAACTTGAGCAGATCATCCTTAACGCGGGTCTCGATATCAATCTGGTGATCCATCAACTCTAGGAAGAAGTTATCGGCACCGAATATGTCTCGGTAATCACTGGCTGCTCGCATGGCCTCTTTGTAATTGCCCATGCGAAGACGGGTTTGAATCTCACCGCCAGGACAACCTGTTGTTGCAATCAATCCATCAGCATGGCGCGAGATGAGCTCTCGATCCATACGTGGCTTGTAGTAATAACCTTCAAGGGATGCAAGGGAAGATAACTTGTAGAGATTGGCTAGTCCCACATTATTCTCAGCCAAAATTGTCATGTGGGTATATGCACCGCCACCAGAGACATCATCTTCTCCGCCATCAGCCCACTGCACACGCTTCTTATCAAAACGTGATTCAGGTGCTACATAGGCTTCGATTCCGATGATGGGTTTAACGCCTGCTTTTGTCGCCTGCTTATAGAAATCAAATGCTCCGAAAACATTTCCATGATCTGTCATCGCAATCGCCGGCATTTCTTGGCGAGCTACTTCATTAACCAGATCTCCAACGCGCGCGGCACCATCGAGCATCGAGTACTCGGTATGCACATGAAGATGTACAAACGAGTCTTGCGTCGATGCCCGTGAAGCTGAAAAATCTTCAGATGACATGGTGGCGCAACATTAGCGCCTAAGGCAGAACTGCATCCGATAGCAACGCCAGAGATGCCTGGAGGTCGGCTGGGTATGGCGCTGTGAGCACAAGAGGATTTCCATTAATGGGATGGTTGAAACGAAGTTCAAGAGCATGAAGCCAAGGTCGAGACATCTTCATCTTCTTACCAAGTACAGGATCTGCTCCATATGTCGTATCCCCCACCAGCGGATGGCCGAGTGCTGAGAAGTGCACGCGAATCTGATGTGTGCGCCCAGTCTCTAGTTCAACCTTCACAAGGGAGACAGAGCGGTAATACTCGATGACTTCATAATGAGTAATGCTCTCTTTGCCTGTTGCAACAACTGCAAAGCGATGATCTTCCTTCGGATGGCGATCAATCGGTGCATCAATCGTTCCTGTCGAAGGATCCATATGTCCCTGAACAAGTGCGTGATAAGTCTTCTCCACATCATGTGCACGAAACATCTCTTTCAATTTCAAATATGAGTTTTCCGTCTTAGCAATGATCATCAAGCCAGAAGTTCCTGCATCGAGGCGATGAACTACTCCAGCGCGCTCAGCAGGTCCTGATGTGGAGATTGTGTAACCAGCTGCCATGAGAGCGCCAACAACGGTGGGTCCCATCCATCCTGGACTTGGGTGCGCAGCACACCCCACAGGCTTATCAATAACCACAATGTCATCATCGTTATAGACAACAGTGAGTCCCTCAAGTGGAGTCAGTGGAATCGGATCTTGATTCACAGGAGCTGGCATCAATACTTCAATGAGTTGGCCTGCTGCAACGCGATCTGACTTCTGCATGGCGCGATTATCTGTAGTGATATCGCCATCTTCGAGAAGTTTGACGATAGATGTACGAGACAGACCCAGAACGCGCGTCAAAGCGCTATCAATGCGCTCACCTGCAACGCCTTCAGGGACAGTTAACTGTCTAAGTTCTCGTGTCATATGTGGCTACCCTACCCGTGTAATGGGTGGGACATTTCTCAGCGATAAGACAAAGGCGATGAAAGCTGCAAGGCAGATAGCGCTATCTGCAATGTTAAAGACTGGCCAGGAGGGTATTTGAATCCAATCAATCACATGACCGTTTAAAAATGATGGCTCACGGAAGATGCGATCGGTGAGATTGCCAAGAACTCCCCCAAGAAGAAGGCCAATAGTGAGCTGCCACCCACCTGATGTGATCTTAGGTGCGAAGTAAATGACGGCAACGACGACTGCGAGAGCTAGAAGTGAGAATGCAAGAGTGAATCCTGTGGCAATGCTAAATGCTGCACCAGGATTATGAACCAGAGTAAATTGAAGAAAAGAACCAAGTATCTTGCGAGGTTCAGATGAGAGTGAAGCTAGAGCCCACGTCTTTGTAGCAAAATCAAAGAGCCAGATAGTCCACGCAGTTGCGAACAATCGGCGCACTTTAGCGCCGCTCTTCCTTCTGCTTGCAGATCATGCACAAGGTTGCGCGAGGAAATACCTGAAGACGTGCCTTACCAATTGCTGATCCACAATCTTCACAGTTTCCATATGTCTTGGCATCGATGCGCTCAAGAGCGCGTTCGGTCTGCAGCACCATGTCACGGGCATTAATAACAAGTGACATCTCGTGTTCGCGTTCAAATGTCTTCGTTCCTGAATCTGCCTGGTCATCTCCAGCACCTTCACCAGAATCAGCAATCAACTCATCCATCTCGCGTTCTACAACTGCAAGTTCATGGCGCAGACGTTCGAGCTCTGAAGAGATTTCTGTGCGGACTGATTTAAGTTCAGCAGCTGTCCACGGCGCTTCATTGGCATCTGCTGTCACAGGTGTTGGCGCAGCCTTGATGGGCTTTAGTGGTGCAACTTTCTTTCCACTCTTCACAGGTCGTGGTGGTGGTGGCATTACTAAACGACGCTCTTCAACAACGGGAGCTGCAGATGGCGCAACAACAGTTGCTACTGAGACTGTCTGAGACTTTTCATCAACGGTAAGAGTTGTCTTACCAATCTTGGATGGGAAGGGACGACCATGTGATTTAGATACAGGCGCCTTCTTGACAGGAATAGATTTCTTCGCAGGAGCTTTCTTGGCAACCTTCTTTGCAGGCGCTTTCTTAGCTGCCTTCTTAGCTACAGCTTTCTTTGCAACTTTCTTCGCTGGAGCCTTCTTAGCAACCTTTTTTGCAGGTGCCTTCTTGGCAGGGGCTTTCTTAGACGCCTTCTTCACTACCTTTTTTCCTGGCACGCCGCGCACCTTATGCGTTTTTGCCCTCGTAACCAACTTTGCCACGCATGGTTTAGACTTCGCATGCAAGACCTTGCAGGAAATGTGCGTTGATGAGGCCATCACCTTCGGAGCACGCTGGAAGATCCGCCTCTTTGAGGTGGGGTAGAACCAGCTGAATGTAAGTAATAAAGAGGTATCGATAGCAGCAGCTTTTCGATACAAGGCGGGTGGTACCGCGAAGCTCTCAAGCTTCGTCCCTCCAAGAGAGTCTTACTTCTTGGAGGATTTTTTATGTCATCACCATTTCGCGCAATCCCTGCCGCGATCGATCTTCCTGCAATGGAACACTCGATTCTAGATTTCTGGCGCGAGAATGACATCTTCCATAAGAGCACTGAATCTCGTGCTGGTGGAACTCCTTGGACTTTTTATGAAGGCCCTCCCACTGCAAATGGAATGCCTGGCACTCACCATATTGAGGCGCGCGTATTTAAGGATGTATTTCCTCGCTATCAAACAATGAAGGGCAAATACGTCACACGTAAAGCCGGATGGGATTGTCACGGACTTCCTGTTGAGATTGCAGTAGAGAAGGAACTTGGTTTTGCAGGAAAAGGCGATATTGAAAAATATGGCATCGCACCATTTAACGATAAGTGCCGCGAATCTGTAACCCGTCACGTTGATGCATTTACCACCATGACAGAGCGCATGGGCTTCTGGGTTGATTTCGATCAAGCCTATTGGACGATGGCTCCAGAATATGTGGAGAGCGTCTGGTGGAGTTTGAAGGAGATTTGGAAGAAAGGTCTTCTCGTTCAAGACCATCGCGTTGCACCATATTGCCCTCGTTGTGGAACAGGTCTTTCAGACCACGAACTTTCTCAAGGATATGAAACTGTTACTGATCCATCTGTCTTCGTTCGCTTTCCTGCAACATCAGGAGAGCTAGCAGAACTCAAAGCCTGCTTCCTCGTGTGGACAACAACTCCATGGACACTTGTCTCTAATACCGCAGTCGCTGTCCACCCTGATGTGGATTACGTAGTTGTGAAGGCAACTGTTGAAGAAGTAAGTGAAGTCCTTGTTGTTGCCCAGCCACTGCTCTCAAAGGTTGCAGGCGAGCATGAAATCCTTAAGACCATCAAGGGTAAAGATCTTGAGCGCACCACATATAAGCGCCCCTTTGATTACCTTGAGATTCCAGATTCGCACTTCATCGTTCTTGCAACATATGTGACTACTGAAGATGGAACGGGACTCGTTCACCAATCCCCCGCATTCGGAGCAGATGACTTACTTGTATGTCGCTCCTATGGACTACCTGTTGTAAATCCCATTGCACCAGATGGAACTTTTCTTGCAGACACTCCTGTCGTTGGTGGAATGTTCTTTAAGGAGGCAGATAAGCCTTTAGTAAAGGAGCTCAAAGCATCAGGTGCGCTCTACAAGCACCAGCCATATGAGCACGAATATCCACATTGCTGGCGATGTCACACAGCACTTATCTATTACGCACAACCTTCTTGGTATATCCGAACTACCTCAATCAAAGATGAATTAATCCGCGAAAACCAGAAGACTGATTGGCATCCAGAGACAATCAAAACTGGTCGCTATGGTGATTGGCTCAATAACAATATCGACTGGGCTCTTTCTCGTAATCGCTACTGGGGAACTCCCCTTCCCATCTGGCGCTGTGAAAATAAGCATGAGGTTTGTGTTGATTCACTCAAAGAGTTGGGATCCCTTGCCGGCCAAGAGCTCAGCAACCTTGATCCTCACCGTCCCTTTGTCGATGACATTACCTTTGCATGTACTGAGTGTTCATCAACAATGACTCGAGTTCCTGAAGTCATTGACTGCTGGTATGACTCAGGTGCAATGCCTTTTGCACAGTGGGGCTATCCACATAAGCCAGGTTCTGTTGAGAAGTTCAAGGCTGCATACCCTGCCGACTTCATCTGTGAAGCAATCGATCAAACACGCGGTTGGTTCTATACCTTGATGACTATTGGAACTCTCGTCTTTGATGAAAGTTCCTATAAGAGCGTGCTCTGCCTTGGCCACATCCTTGATAAAGATGGCCGCAAGATGAGTAAGCACTTAGGCAATGTTCTTGAACCAATTTCCCTTATGGATCAACATGGCGCAGATGCTGTCCGTTGGTACATGCTTGCAGCTGGCTCTCCATGGTCTGCGCGCCGCGTGGGCCACGATGCAATCTCTGATGTTGTGCGCAAAACACTTCTGACTTACTGGAACACCATCTCCTTCCATGCACTCTATGCAGAAGCATCCAACTTCAATCTTTCACAGAGTCCAGCACTGAAAGATCGATCCATGATGGATCAATGGATTATCAGTGAGCTCAATGCACTCATTGCAGATGTCGATAAGTCCTATAACGACTTTGATTCACAAAATGCAGGAAAGGTCTTAGCTCGCTTTATCGATGACTTATCAAATTGGTATGTGCGACGCTCGCGCCGGCGATTCTGGGATGGCGATGTTGCAGCCCTTGCCACCTTGCATGAATGCCTGACAACAGTGACGCAACTTCTTGCTCCCATGGTTCCCTTCATCGCTGAGCACACATGGCAGGTATTAGTACGTCCTGCAGATCAAGGTGCTGCAGCATCTGTTCACCTCACAGATTTCCCAGTATCAAATTCATCCCTTGTTGATACCAAACTCAATGAACAAGTAGCAATGACCAGACGTGTTGTAGAACTTGGACGCGCTGCTCGCGCAGAATCTGCCATCAAGATTCGCCAGCCTCTCCAGCGTGCACTCATCTCAGCTCAAGGATGGTCATCACTGCCAACAGATATGAAGGAACAGATCTCTGATGAGCTCAATGTTCTTGATCTTCAAGATATTGCCGATGCAGATGGAGATCTCGTTGATATCTCAGTCAAAGCAAACTTCAAATCACTCGGTGCTAAATACGGCAAGGCTGTGCAGGATGTTGCAAAGCTGATTGCTGCAACGGATGCGACAGCTCTTGTGAAAGGGCTTCGCACCTCAGGATCTGCCACACTCGGTGACTTTGCCATCGACCTCGATGATCTTGTTGTGACAGAAGTTCCCAAGAGTGGCTGGATGGTGGCAAGCCACGACGGTGAGAGCGTTGCTCTTGATCTTGCACTCACCCCAGAACTGATTGCATCAGGCCAGGTTCGCGAAGTAATCAGACTTATTCAAGAGCGTCGTAAGAGTGATGACTTTGATATCTCAGATCGCATCTCAGTCCGATGGAATTCACCTGCTGAATTAGTAGCAACGATTACAGCTAGCGCATCCCACATTGCAGACGAAGTTCTTGCTCTCTCCTTTGAACACGATTCTTCCGTGCCGCAAGAAGAGAATGAACTTGGCGTGGGAGTTGTGCTGAAAAAAGCTTAGCTCTTAGAGCAAGACGTTAATCGCTACTTGAGCGATATTGATTGCAATCAAGAGCACGATGAAAGAGAGATCAATTGCCACGCCACCTAGGCGAAGTGGCGGCACAAAGCGCTGGACAAATTTCATCGGCCTATCTGTAATTGAGTAAACAATCTCAAAGAGACCTAAGAAGATCGCATTAGGTTTCCAATTGCGTGCAAACATCCGAACATAATCGATAATGATGCGAGCAAAGAGAACGAGTTTAAAGAGACCAAGAAGTTGAATCAGTATTGAAGAGAGCATGCAGCGGGTCAGCTCTGGTTGAAGAAGCTTGCCTGAGCAGCTGTCTTATCTTCATTGCTCACAGAAACATTTGCTGGTGAGAGCAAGAAAACCTTAAGACTGATGCGTTCGATACGTCCGTGAAGACCAAAGACAAGACCGCTTGAAAAATCAACAAGACGCTTGCGCTCTGACTCTTCCATGTCATCGAGGTTGATGATCACTGGATTGCCTTCGCGGTAGTACTCGCCAACTTTGCGAGCCTCAGAGTAAGAACGTGGTTGCAAAGTGATGATGTTATAGGAAGCTGGTTCTTCGATCATCGCAGGTTGTGTTGCTGATGAATGTGAACCAAGGACTGTTACTCCGGTGCGTTCGCGACTTGGACGTGCGACTGCAGTTCGAGCTGGGGCTTCTGAAACTGTGGTCTCTTCATCTGAATCGACGAGGCCAAGGAAGCCCATCATTTTATTGAGTGCTGACATATGACTAGGTTACTAGCGGGCTGTGCGAGAGCCGAGGATTGAGCTACCAACGCGGATATGTGTCGCACCGCAATCAATGGCGATTTCATAGTCCCCTGACATCCCTGCAGATAGCGATTGTGCAGCTGGAAAAGCACCGATAAATCGTCGATGAATTGCAGCGATTTCAGTAAATGCAGTCCGGGGTTCTAGAGCCACCGGTGGCACACACATCAGTCCCTTCAAATTCAGATGAGAGGATGCAAGGACTGCATCTGCAAGGACTGGTAGGTCAGATTCAATGACTCCCCCACGCGATGGATCTCCATCAAGGGATAGTTGAAGGAAAATATCAATGCTGGATGTGGCAACAGAATCAAGTTTTGTGATGTGGCTTGCTGTATCAAGTGAATGAATCACATCTGCCCACTGCGCTATATCTCGCAACTTTCGGCTCTGAATCTCTCCCTGATAGTGCCAAGTTGCATCCACTGCCGATGACTTTTCAAGACCTTCTTCATTGCGGTTCTCACCGAATTCACTGACTCCCAGTTCCTTCAATATCTGCACATCGCTGACGGGATAAGTCTTAGTCACCACAATCAAAGTCACATCCGGATTGGTAATACGCGCTTGCACCGCCGCAAGGTTGGCGGCTAATTCATCACGGCGGCTCATAAGCTAATGATTCCAGCTTGTCGGCCTGTAACGCCATCTCGACGGTAGGAGTAAAGATCATCGTTTTCACGTGTGCAACGAGATTCATCAATAAAGGCAATCGACTGACTTTCCAACAGAACTCGCAGGGCTGCAGGCAAATCGAGTGCAGCTGTTCCTTGAGCTGTCCGTGAAGCAGCAGCTGGGTGCAGAGCAGTAACCTCGTCATAAATTTCTTGAGAAACTTCATAACAGTTGCCACAAATAGATGGGCCGATGATTGCTGTTATCTCGCTAGAGCCCATATCGCGCATGGTTTCAAGCGCAGCAAGTGCAACGCCATTCACTAGCCCTTTGCGTCCCACATGTACCACGGCAACTGATTCGCCAGAATGCAAGAGAAGTGGAATGCAATCTGCCACCTGCACTGCAAGGCTGACTCCAGGAATCCCAGTCACCAGCGCATCTGCAGTGGGATCTTCATCCGTTACTTCTTCAATCACTACTACGCGATTGCCATGCACCTGAGTCATGTACTGAATCGGTCCAACCTGCGCAGCAAGTACTGCTCTATTGGCAAGAACGGTAGGCAGATCATCGAAGACGTGGGTACCAAGGTTGAGAGATGCAAAAGTACCGGAGCTTGCGCCACCGGTGCGATTGGTAAAGCGATACTTCATAAAGGTTGAGTAAGTGAATCACTTCATGAAATCTGGAACATCAATTTCATCTTCAGAGACGAGCTCTTCGAATGTGATGCGCTTGCGTGGGGCTGAATCAAGGTCAAGGGCCACAGAGAGTGGGTCATTGGATGGAATCGGATCTGCCACCCCACCCAGTGTTGTCGCATTGATAACCGGCATCACAACCTTCTTCGGTTCTCCGCCAGCAAAGCCTGCAGCAATCACAGTGATTCGAACTTCATCACCGAGTGCATCATCAATCGTTGTTCCAAAGATGATCCGTGCATCTGGGTGCGCAGCTGCCTGAACAAGTTCGCACGCTTCATTAATTTCAAAGAGACCAAGATCGGAGCCACCTGCAACAGAGAGGAGAACTCCCATTGCGCCATCAATAGATGCTTCAAGGAGTGGGCTTGAGATTGCTAGCTCTGCAGCTCTCGTTGCGCGATTTTCACCACGTGCGGAACCAATTCCCATTAACGCAGAACCTGCATCTGTCATAACAGTCTTCACATCTGCGAAGTCGAGGTTGATTAGTCCTGGTTGAGTAATGATCTCTGTGATTCCTTGAACACCAGAGAGGAGAACTTGATCTGCACTCTTAAATGCATCGACTGCTGTAATCGAACGATCTGAGATTGCAAGCAAGCGATCGTTTGGAATAACAATAAGTGTGTCCACTTGTTCACGCAGAAGTTCAATTCCTTCATCTGCTTGACGTGTACGAATCTTTCCTTCAAATGAGAATGGCTTAGTAACAACACCGATAGTCAGTGCACCGAGATCGCGCGCAATCTTTGCAACGATTGGGGCTCCACCTGTTCCGGTTCCGCCACCTTCTCCTGCAGTAACAAAGACCATATCTGCGCCACGAAGAATTTCTTCAATCTCTTCAGTGTGATCGAGTGCAGCTTGTCTTCCCTTTTCAGGAGCAGCACCTGCACCGAGACCCTTTGTCGATGTCCGACCAATATCTAATTTCACATCTGCATCACTCATTAACAAATGTTGTGCATCAGTATTGATAGCGATGAACTCAACGCCCTTTAATCCGACATCAATCATGCGATTGATTGCATTTACTCCGCCGCCGCCGATACCGACAACTTTGATGACAGCTAAGTAATTCTGTGGTGCAGCCACGTGAGTCCCCCTTTAGAACTGTAAACCTCTACTTGAGAATTACATTTCTACTCTCTTTGATGGGGGGAACGTATGCGCTTACCAAGTACTAATCAAAGACCGCCACGAACTATTTTCTCAACCCACACTTGATAGATAGAAAAGTTTTTTTGCCTAGAAATATTCGCAAAGTAAATTTCTCAATGACATCAATTACTTCACGATAGGTGCATGTGGTGCACTCACATCAATGCGACGGATGTTCTTATTCTCTTCAAGTGCAATAAGGGCGCTAATAACTTCGATTTTTAAGGCGCTCTTCTCATTGGTCCCCCACAGCACCCTGATCTCTCTTCCATCTAGTGCGATCCGCATCGCAATATTGGATTGATTATGTGCCGACAGTGAGATGACCTTTGATTTAAATTCTTCAGGAAGGCTCTGAAATAGCTCCGTCGCCGAGAGCCCAAGCTCTGGTGTTGGGGCAGATACCCGGGGCAGATCTGCCCCTTCAAAACCTGGCAAGGTAAAGATCGCTCCAGATGCATCCATTGTTGATCCATTGAAATAGGCGCTCGGGGTTCGTGGGGTTATGACTATCTCCACCTTGCCATTAATCCAATTACGTGAAATCTCAACAGATTTAATCCAGGCCAGATCTTCAATGCGATGAGCTATAGCTCGGGGTTCCACTCGTGCAAGCTTTTGACCAGGAGAGATTGCAGCGATCTGCGAAATGGTTTTCTCAGTCTCTGTTGTTGGAGCTCCCGTGATGGAGATTGTTGAGACTGCAAAGATTGAAGACCAAGCAAAGAGATAAACAAGGCCTGCAAAGAGTGCAGCGATCAATACACCGATAAGAGGAGCCTTGGAGAGATTACGCAAAGCGACGTTGCAACCCTTCGGCAATGATCGGAGCAAGAGAATTCACATCTCCCGCACCAAGGGTGATGATCACATCACCAGGCTTAGCCATATCAATGATGCGCTCTGAAGCTGCTGCAAAGTTTGGAATGAAATGGCCCTTGCTCATCTTCTCAGCAATGAGTTCAGAGGAGACTCCATGTATGGGTTTCTCACTTGCTGCATAGATTTCCAGCAGAGTGACATCATCTGCAAGATCCAGGGATGTTGCAAAATCATCCATAAACGCTTGGGTGCGTGAATAACGATGGGGCTGGAAGATCACAAGGACTCGACCATCTCCTGCATACCTGCGCGCAGTATTGAGAGTCACTGTAATTTCTGTGGGATGGTGGCCGTAGTCATCGATGATGCGAATGCCATGTTCTGTTGCCTTTAACTCAAAGCGGCGACCTGCACCACGGAAGTTATGTAATCCCTCAAGAAGCTGATGGATAGGCATTTCAAGTAAGAGGCCCATCGCAACGCAGGCTGCTGCATTCAGTAGATTGTGATACCCAGGTATCTGCATCTCCAGATTGCCTACTGCTCTTCCTCGCCACATCACGCGGGCAGATGAAGATGCAGCTTTAAGTTCAATCTGATCAATGCGAAGGTCGGCGCCTTCTGCCTGCCCATATGAGATGGCATCACATTTCAGTCCTGATGTTCCAAGACGCATAGCGCCTGCATCATCTGCGCAATAGACCAAGAAACCATCGGGTGAAATTGTGGCTGCAAAGGAATCAAATGCTTCAGTCACGGCCTCCGGCGTATGGAAGAAATCGACATGATCATGTTCGATATTGGTCACGATGGCAGCAAGAGGCTTGTATTCAATGAATGAGCCATCTGATTCATCTGCTTCAGCGACAAAGAAATTACCTGTTCCGCGGTGTGCATTGGAGCCAGATGCAGTCAGAGTTCCACCGATGGCAAATGATGGATCGACTCCACATGCCTGCAGTGCCACAGTCATCATGGAAGACGTTGTTGTCTTTCCATGTGTGCCGGCAACGGCGATACTGGTGGAGCCCTTCATCAATAGCGCGAGAGCTTGTGCTCGAGTAAGAATGGGAATAGATCGCTCAACGGCATATGCCATCTCAGGATTAGAGGAGGAGATTGCAGTTGAGTAGATAACAATATCTGCGCCATGAACATGTGCTGCCTCATGTGATGTATACACATCGGCACCCAGGGCGCGAAGGGCAAGGAGAACGGAAGAATCTTTAGCATCTGAGCCAGATACCAAAATGCCATCAGAGAGAGCAATACGAGCAAGACCGCTCATGCCAGAACCGCCAATACCAATAAAGTGAATCTTCTTGCCTTTCAGCGAATCCACTTACTTACCTCCGTGCAGCGCGTGTTCCATGAGTGAGACCATCTTAGATGCAGCGTTGATATCGATATCAGAACCTGCAATGGGCGCGGTGCGGCTTTGTGAGAGTAGCTCCTTGATGTGTGTACTCAGCCACGTTGGTGTGAACTCACTTTGCGCAAGGATGCGTGCACGAGATTGAGAAACTAGGGCTCGCGCATTGAGCTCTTGCTCTCCATTGCCAATCGGAAGTGGAATAAAGAGTGCAAATCTTCCTAAGGTATTGACCTCAGCACATGTCACGGCGCCGCTTCGAGAGATCACAAGGTCTGCGGCTAAATATGCAGTTGCCATATCGGCGATATATCCATGGGATTGATATCCATCCATTGCAGAAGGAGCTTGATTACGAGCACCTATTCCATGAAGAATCTGGATTCCATCAGCACATAGCTCTGAACGAGAGTCTGCGACAACTGTATTTAAAGCAACTGATCCTTGCGATCCACCAAAGATAAAGATCAGTGGCTTGGCTGCATCAAAACCAAGTGCGCTCTTGGCTGAACCACGAGCCTGCTCCCAGTTGTGTGATGCAGCGCGATAAGCACTGGCAACATCTTCACGCAGTGGAAGACCGGCAAGGAGTGCCTGTGAGAGCTTTCCGGAATCGATGGGATGGGCAATGGCGGTGTGTGGCGTGAAGAGCGCGCCAAGTCGATTGGCAAGACCTGGGCGAGCATTTGCTTCATGAATAACGATCGGTGTGCGAGTGAGAGCCGCAGCAAGGTATGCAGGTGCTGAGACATATCCCCCGAAACCAACAACGAGATCGGTTTTGCTCATCAGCGCAACAGATTGCGCAACAGAGCGAAGGAGTGCAAATGGTGCCCTAAGCAGAGATGGAGAGAGTCGACGTGCAATACGAACTTTGGAAATAAAGTGGAGATCAAAACCCGCTTCAGGAACTAACCGCGCTTCAAGTCCTTCGCGTGTGCCAACAAAAGAAATTTTTGATTCCGGATGCGCTGCTCTGAAGGCGCGTGCAACAGCCAGTGCTGGCTCCACATGGCCAGCCGTGCCACCACCTGCAAAAAGTACTCGCGTCATGCTTTGCGCTTCTTCACTATTTCTTTTCGCACTGCAGGATCACGCAGAGCCGCTCCTGCAACAAAACCAAGAGCGCAGAGCGTTGCCACAAGTGCGGAGCCACCGTATGAAACTAAGGGAAGAGTTACTCCCACAACAGGAAGAACGCTTGTTGCAGAGCCAATATTCAAAAATGACTGCACAGTGATCCAGCAACCAATACCAGCACATGCATAGCGAACCATTGGTTCTTGAGCGCGTAGTGCAATGCGGAAGATGGAGTAGATCAACGTTGCCAACAAGATAAGAACACTTAAGGTTCCAACTAGTCCAAGTTCTTCACCAATGACAGAGAAGATGAAGTCAGTGTGAGCTTCGGCAAGATTGCCCCACTTCTGCCTGCTTCCACCAAGACCCACTCCAAATAGTCCACCACTTGCAAGACCGAGCAAGCTATGAGCTGGTTGCCATCCTGCATATTTGTAATCTTCAGGAGCAAAGGGATCAAGGAAGACAAGGAAACGTTGTGCTCGATAGCCAGAAGTTGCAATCAGCCCAGCTAGTACTAGAGCACCTGCTGCAGTAATCCACCCAAAGAGACGCAGCTGAATACCTGAGACAAAGAGAAGGCCTGCAAGGATTGCTGCTATGACCGATGTTGTTCCCAAATCACGGCCATACATAATCATCGCCATAATCAAGAGAAATCCTGGGCCAATTAATCCAAAGACATTGACGTTATGACGACCTGCCTTCTCCTTGCGGGCAAGAAGATAACTTGCCCATAAAATCATGAGGAACTTTGCAAGTTCACTCGGTTGAACGTCAACGAATTTTAGGTTGATCCAGTTTGTATTTCCGTTGACGGTTTTTCCAACTCCAGGAATGAGTAAGAGTCCGAGTAGACAAATGGAGATCACAAGACCACAGCGCGCAAGGATCTCCCACTTAGCGAGTGAGAGCTTTGATAAATACCCAGCAAGGGGAATTGAGATAGCAACAAAGAGCAGTTGGCGAAGCACAATAGAGATTGCACTGCCTTGTGTGTCAATGGCGCGAATAGATGAGGCCGAGAAGACCATAATCAAGCCGATGAAGGTCAGTGCGCCGGCGCTGACAAGCAACATATAGAGATGGTTGACCGGCTTCGCGAGGAAACGCTCTTGTGTCTTACTTGCCATCACGAACGACCTTTTCTACAGCTGTTCTAAAGCGGTCACCGCGATCGCCATAAGAAATGAATTGGTCCATCGATGCGCACGCTGGCGCGAGCAGGACGGTGTCCCCAGATTTGGCATGCTCATGTGCAGTGCGGATAACACTCTCCATCAGAGCATTGCTCTCTCCACCTTTGGAGTAAGCAGGAGGTGCATCTACGCGAATGATTTCAATCTGAGGAGCATGCTCAGTAAGTTCCTTGGCAATTAGCTCGCGATCTTCACCTATAAGAATTGCAACGCGAACGCGAGTTTTAATCCGCTCAACTAGCTCACCCATCTCAGCACCCTTAGCAAGACCGCCTGCGATCCAGATGACAGAGAGCGCGGACATAATCGCTGCAGATGCTGCATGGGGATTAGTTGCCTTGGAATCATTAATCCAGGTAATCCCATCGCGTTCTAGAATAGTTTCAATGCGATGACGACCAGGAGCGAACTCTGTGATGGCGATACGAATATCTTCGTGGCTCACACCAACTGTGCGAGCTAAGCCAGTTGCTGCAAGTGCGTTTGAGACATTGTGAGGAACGGTGGGTGTTACCTCAGTGAGCTCACAAATCATCGCAGCCTCTTGTGGGTCTGCAACAAATGCACGATCGACAAGGAGTTCTTCGACCACTCCCATTTCACCAGGGGAAGGAGTATCAAGTGAGAAGAAGACTTTGCGCCCCTGCCAATGCGTGGTGCGCAGAACGATTTCGCCATCATCGCTATTAAGGATTGCAGTGGCTGATTTATCAAGGATAGATAACTTGGCTTTGGCATAGGCATCAAAGCTTCCATGCCAATCAAGATGATCTTGGGCGATATTGAGCACCGCTGAAGAGACAAATTCAGCATCTTCTAACCAATGAAGTTGGAAGGAGGAGAGTTCAAGAACTAGGTAGTCATATTCTTCTGCAGATTCGATGACTTCAATGACCGTAGTACCGACATTGCCGCACGCTATGGCAGTTAACCCACCACTTCGCAACATCGCAGCAGCAAGTTCAACCGTTGTTGTCTTTCCATTAGTGCCAGTCAGTGCAAGCCACTTCTGTCCTGGCGCCTTTAGGCTCCATGCAAGATCAACTTCATTGATGAGTGCAATGCGCGCAGCGCGAGCTGCAACAACTACTGGGTGATCTTCTCTCCACCCAGGTGAGACCAATAAGAGATCAAAATTCGAGAATTTCACACGCTCTGGAGTGATGATGGTGAAATCATCGAGTTCGGTTACCTTCTCATCAACGATGGTTACAACCGAGCCACGTTTCACAAGTGCTCGAGCACACGCAGCTCCTGTTACACCCGCACCTGCAACGAGAATCCGTTTACCATCTAACTGTGTATAGAGTGCATGAGCCATGGTGGTTTAACTTGCAACCCATTGCGTATAGAACAAGCCAAGACCGAGTGCAACGCTAAGCCCGGCAATAATCCAGAAACGAAGCACGATAGTGACTTCGCCCCAACCCAAAAGTTCGAAGTGATGTTGAAGAGGTGCCATCTTAAAGAGACGTTTTCCGCCTGTAAGTTTGAAGTAAATAATCTGCATTGCAACAGAGAGCGTGATGATGACGAAGAGCCCGCCTAGAGGAATAAGTAGTAGCTGCACGCGAAGAGAGGCCGCAAGCCCTGCTAGCGCACCTCCTAGAGCGAGAGAGCCCGTATCCCCCATAAAGATTTTGGCAGGAGATGCGTTCCACCATAAGAATCCAGTGCATGCACCCGCAAATGCAGCGGCAAGAACTGCAAGGTCGAGTGGATCGCGCACGTTATAACAATTACTTGATGCAGATATCGCACAGCTCTGACCAAACTCCCAGACACCGATGAGAATGAATGCAAGGAAGGTCATCACTGATGCACCTGTTGCAAGTCCATCAAGTCCGTCAGCGAGATTGACGCCATTACTAGTTGCTGTGACCATCAAAGCAATCCAGATAACAACAAGGACCACACCTAAGGTGATGCTCGTATCGCGCAAGGTGGAGAGATTTTGAGAAATTGGTGAGAGTCCATCACCGTCAGGAAAACGTGTTCCGAGATAGCCAAAGATTGAAGCGAAGAGAACTTGTCCGAAGATTTTCTGCTTGCCACTAATTCCGCGTGAATTCTGTCGAGAGACCTTCATGTAATCATCGAGAAATCCGACTAACCCCAGTGCGATAACAAGACCAAGGATCAGAACTGCTGAAACAGTGATGGAGCTTTGAGTAACAAGGTGCGCAACGAGATAGCCAACGAGAGCAGCGAAGATAATGATAATTCCGCCCATAGTCGGAGTTCCACGCTTAGTGTGGTGCGTTGATGGACCATCATCGCGAATCATCTGTCCAAAGCCGCGACGGGCAAGAACTTTAATGAGAGCTGGGGTACCAAAGAGTGAAAGGCACAGTGCGAGTGCTCCTGCAATCAGAATGAGCTTCATGCCTTCTCCTCACTCTCTTTCACTCGTGACATCCACTGCGCAGATATTGCATCTGCCAATTCTTCTAACTTCTCTGACCGTGAAGCTTTCACCAAAGCAACATCACCTGGGTTGATATGTGCAGCAACTTCAAGTGCTGCAGCTTTATCTGCGCAGAGATGAACTGAGGTGGCGCTCCCTGCTGCAATCTTGGCTCCATACGCAGGGGCGTCAACGCAGACCAGGTGATCGATTCCAAGTTCTGAGGCAAGGGTGCCAATACCTGCATGATCGGCATCTGATGACTCGCCGAGTTCATGCATTTTTCCTAAGAACGCCCATGATTCTCCCCCACGCTCCTGCGCAAAGAGAACCAATGTCTGCATCGCTGCCTCCATCGCTTCAGGACTTGCGTTATATGCATCATTGATAAGCACCAGGGATGGAAGTTCATTAATCTCCATACGCCACTTTGCATGAGATTCTGCAGTCGATAGACCGCTTGCAATTTGATCCAATGAGAAACCTAGAACGGTTGCAACCGAAGCAACCGCCAAAGCATTTGCCACTTGATGTAGTCCAACAATACGAAGTCCCACAGCGCTGCGACCTTCGGGAGTCACAAGATCAAAATGTGCTCGGCCTTCACGCACTTCAATATCTTTAGCGCGAATATCGCACTCAGCACCTTCACCAAAGGTGAGGTTCTTACCCTTATGCAGGGAAGCCATCTTCGGAGTAAATGCGTCATACGTGCCCAAAATTCCAATAGCTTCAGGGCTCAAAGAGCTAATCAGTTCTGACTTCGTTTGCGCGATTGCTTCGACCGAACCAAATTCACCCAGGTGCGCAGTTCCGACTTTGAGTACGAGACCAATATTGGGTTGAGCAATCGTGCACAGATGGGCGATATCGCCCTTATGGCGAGCTCCCATTTCAACGATGCAGTACTTCGTGCTTTCAGTGCAGTGAAGAAGTGAAAGAGGTGCACCAATCTCATTATTGTAATTTCCATGAGGTGCCACAGTCGGAGCAGCAGCTGAGAGTATGGAGAGCAGCAACTCCTTTGTAGTGGTCTTTCCTTGTGATCCAGTAATACCAATTACTGTGAGATTAAGCAGATTGCTGCGCACATGCTGTGCAAGCTTTCCGAGTGCGACAATCACATCTGCAACAAGAATATGAGGTCCTTCAACGCCCTGTGTTGCAAGGGTAAGTACTGCGCCACGAGAGCGAGCATCCGAGACAAAGTCGTGACCATCTACTCGCTCACCCTTGATTGCTAAAAAGAGTGAACCTGGTGTTGCATCCGCTGAATTAATCACAGAAGCTTGCGTCACGGTGACATCATCACCGTGGAGAGTTCCTTGAACAACAGATGCAATTTCAGAAGCTTTCATTGCAATCATGGTTTGGCCTCTATTGCTTGAGCTAAGACAAGGCGATCATCAAAGGCAGTAACAACACCGGCAATCTCTTGCCCGGTCTCATGGCCCTTACCCAGTACCAATACGGTGTCAGCATCTGCGGCCAAAGCAACTGCCACACGGATTGCATCTGCGCGATCTTCAACGATTTGTGAAGGTGCCTGGAGATCAAGGGAAGCCGTCATCTGCTTAAGGATTTCACTGGGTTTTTCAGAACGTGGATTATCACTAGTAAAGATTGCAACGTCAGCACCATCAATAAGTGCACGACCCATAAGGGGACGCTTACTTGCATCGCGATCTCCCCCGCACCCTAGAACAGCAATAATCTTTCCTGGGGTGAATTCTCGAGCAGCTGCAAGAACATTGCTCACTGCATCAGGTGAATGCGCATAATCAACAAAAGCTCTATATCCCTGGCCTAGTGAGACCGCTTCAAGGCGTCCAGCTGCTCCCGTTAAAGATGGAGTAATGGCTGCAATTTCAATCGGATCAATTCCGCACTCGACTGCAATAGCTAGAGCTAGCAGGAGATTATCAAGATTAAATCCACCAGAGAGTTGTGTGCGAGATTCAATGAGAATTCCACCTGTACCGCGTGCACTGAATTCAACACCACGTGCAACGTTATGAGTTTGAGTGAAGTGCCATGTAGCCACCGTATTGGAACGTGAAAGTGTTGTCACGCCAATCTTTACTTGATCAGCCAGGCGCTGGCCATAAGGCGAATCAATATTGATAAATGCTTGATCTGCATACTCTGATGTAAAGAGCTGCGCCTTCGCTGCAAAGTAAGAATCCATGTCCTGATGGAAATCTAGGTGATCCTGCGTCAAGTTGGTAAAGGCTGCTATTGCAAAGTGAGAGCCCTTCATGCGCTTGAGTGAGAGCGCATGGCTAGAAACTTCCATCACAAGATGGCGCATATGGCGCTCACGCATGACTGCAGCTAGTGCTTGGAGTTCAGCTGCCTCAGGTGTGGTGCGAGAACTCTTTAAGCCTTCAGCACCAATACGAGTCTCTACCGTGCCAATCAGTCCACTATCGCGCCCTACTGCTGCAAAGATTTGATAGAGCAGTGTGGACACTGTGGTCTTGCCATTGGTACCTGTAATTCCAATACTCATGAGATCACGCATAGGGTTTCGATAGAGAGAAGCTGCAATAAGAGCACCTGCTGTGCGCACATCACTGACAACAAGTGCAGGTACCCCTGTGCAATACGCAAGACCTGCTTCATCTGTAAGAACTGCTACTGCACCGCGCTTTACTGCAGAATCAATAAAAGTCGCCCCATGCACGTGCGCCCCTGCCACAGCGATAAAGAGATCTCCTGCTTCAACTTCAGAGTCAACATGAGTAATACCAGTAAAGGTGAGATCTGCACCATGAAGAGATGCACCGACTAACTGCGCCATATCGGTGAGGGTCGCAGTAAACAGCGCGAGTGGGCGAATCATTGCTTCTTTGCACTTACCTGTGTTGCGCGAGCACGAGTGAGCTCTGATTGAGTAAGTGCAACAGGAAGAATCTTTGTGCCCGTTGGAGCAACATGTTCTGATTGAAGCACAAAGGTCATAACCTTCTTAAAGACTGGTCCACCCAGGGATCCGCCATAGTGACCATTCTTAGGATCTTGTAGCGTCACGCTGATCACATAACGAGGTGCATCCGCTGGTGCAAAACCGATAAAGGATGCTGTGTATCCGCTGTAACGACCTGTGTTCTGGTCATAGCGCATCGCAGTACCTGTCTTACCTGCAACGCGATATCCAGGAATTGCAGCACTAGGCGCTGTTCCTTGGGCCGATACGACGCTCTCCATCATAAGACGTAATTTAATCGCTGTATCTTCACTGACAACTCGAACGCTGCTGCGATTAGCTGTTGGCGTGAAATGTCCTGATGCATCACTGGTTCCTGCAATCACAGTCGGTGATACGCGCACTCCATTATTGGCAATCGTTGCAAAGACGCTCGTTGCCTGCATGGCAGTTAACGAATATCCCTGGCCGAAAGCAACGGTAGGAGCAGTTGTTCCAGACCAATCTGAGACCTTGCGCAACAGACCTGCTGATTCTCCAGGCAGACCTGAACCTGTCTTACTTCCAATTCCAAATTTAGTGAGGTAATTATATAAAGTATCGTGGCTGAAAGTTTCAGCGACCTTGATAGTCCCAGTATTACTTGAGACTGCAAGAATTCCTGATGCAGTCAGGTGTTGTATTGGATGCCGTTCGTGATCATGGAATGTGGAACCTCCACGCTTGAGCATATATGGCACTGAAAATACTGTCGTCGGTGAAACGGTCTTCTCTTCAAGTGCTGCAGCCATTGTCATGACCTTGCCCGTAGAGCCTGGCTCATAGACATCTTGCACAGAGGGATTACGCATCAAGGAGAGCGCAACGTTCTTGGTGTTATTCGGATTAAACGTTGGCGCAGTTGCGTGAGCCACAATTGCGCCAGTCTTGGGATCCATCACGATGACAGTTCCACTTGTAGCAGCGGAGGATTTCACAGCATCAGCGATCGCTTTAGCTGCAACCCACTGCACATCGCGATTGATAGTAAGTCGAATATTTGTTCCAGCACTCGCTGCGATGATTTCGCGCTGTGAGCCTGGAATCTCAGCACTATATCCACGTGCAAAGGAGTACTTGCCTGCTGTGCCTGTAATCTTTGAATTCATACTTGATTCAAGCCCTGTTGCACCTATTCCATCTGCGCGAACAAAGCCAACAAGGGATGAAATCAATTGACCTGATGGATACTCGCGAATATAAGAGCGCTCAGGGAAGAAGCCGATAATGCGCTTATCAAAGTGCTTGTCATCGAGGGTCTTGTTATATTCATAAATTGCTTCAGTCAACTTATCCCAGAGAGCTGGGCGACCATTCTTTAACACGATCGAGTATTTGCGCGTACCCGTGATGTTCTCCTGAACATCTGCCACAGACAACCCAAGGATTGGCGCAACAAAGTTTGCCACTCGTGCTGGATCTGTAATCTGTGTCTGATCGACTACGACAGTGATTGCTGAAACGCTGCGAGCAAAGGCGATTCCATTCACATCGGTGATATCACCACGAGGAGCTGGAATAACGCGGGTGGATTGCATCTCATTGGCAGCTTTTTGCTGATAGTTACTTGCCTGAACTACCTGAACACGAAAGAGCTGGCAGGCAAGGAGTGTAAAGAGAAGACAGATTCCTATAACCAAGATATTGATACGTGATTTGGCAAGGAGCAAATTACCCATTGGTCACACCGCTCGCAGGTGGTGTCAGATCAAGAAAGACGGGAGTCTCTGAAGGGCGCATGCCAAGGGCTGTTGCAGCCGCAGCTAATCGTTCAGGTGCTGCATATGAATCGATACTGCGATTGATGGCATCGCGCTGATCAGCTACCGCTTTTGCTTCAATCTTAAGATTAGAAAGTGTGAAGGCATCTTGGGCAAGCAGAGTGTTGATTCCAAGAAGTGTGAGGAATCCAAGTGCGCTGACAACGGTGAGAAATGTTGCAAAGTGCTTATGAGTAGCGCGAGCACCTGATGACATCTCTGGGAAAAGTCCCGAAATGATTTCTGCGGTGCGCTCTGCAACCTGCTTCTTCGCCTTTGGCGCAACTTTCTTCGTTGCAGGACGCGCAGCTGAAACTTTGCGGGCGCTAGCTATCGACATTACGCAGCCACCCTCTCGATAGCACGAAGGCGAACAGATGCCGAACGTGGATTGGATTCGAGTTCATCGGCTGTCGGTGTCTCACTCGAGCGAAAGACCAGTGAGAACTTCGCTGCATATTCAGGAAGTTCAACGGGAAGATTGCGAGGAGATTTTGAAGTGGAAGCTTCTGCAAAGATTTCTTTAACGATGCGATCTTCCAGTGATTGGAAGGACATCACCACAAGGCGACCGCCCACCATCAATAGATCGAGTGCATCAGGAAGTGCGCGAGTAATCGCACCGAGTTCATCATTGGCCTCAATACGCAGTGCTTGGAAAGTTCTCTTTGCAGGATTTCCACCTGTGCGACGAGTAGCCGCAGGGATGCTCTCCTTCACAAGAGTTGCAAGCTCTGTCGTTGAGTTCAGCGGCGCCTTTGCGCGAGCTTTGACAATGTTCTCAACGATGCGGGTTGCAAACTTCTCTTCACCATAGGTGCGAAGAATCTGAACTAACTTGCCTGGCTCATAGGTATTGACTATCTCTGAGGCAGTTATTCCACGGCTGCGATCCATACGCATATCAAGTGGGGCATCTTGTGAATAAGAGAATCCTCGTTCGCTCTCATCGAGCTGAATGGATGAGACGCCAAGGTCAAAGAGAGCGCCATTAATCTGGCTATATCCAAAGCCTTCAACCACACTTGTAATCTGATCAAAGATGCAATGTGAAGTCTTAAAGCGATCTGCAAATGGTGCAAGGCGCTTACTTGCGCGCTCGAGGGCAATCTCATCGCGATCGATACCAATAACTGTGAGGTTTTCAAAACGTTGCAGAAGAGCTTCTGTGTGGCCACCAAGGCCGAGAGTTCCATCAACAATCACTGGATTCTGTGTTGCAAGAATTGCAGGTGCGAGAAGGTCGACGCAGCGATCACGCATTACAGATATATGTTGCATCTTCTCCCCCGTTCCTTAACTACTTCACTTCTGCAAAAACTTTCGAGCGCTCATCTCTGGTCACCGCCGGCCGACGGATCTTTTTTCAGTAGCGACGCCGGGGAAGGGGCGCCGCTGCCGGCCTAACATGCTTGGAAAGGTCGGCGGTGGCCACAAATGAGCGCTCTATGTAGTTGTGTTCTGCGGTCTTGCTTTACTGCTTATTCAGTTTTAAATGTTTTTTGCTGATGTTCTAAAAAAGTCCCGGAAAAACTTCTTCAGAGACATCAGCAAAACTCTTCTCGCGATCGGCGAGGTATGTGCTCCATGCAGCGCTATCCCAGATTTCAACGCGGGTATTTGCACCGATTACGACGCACTCTCTTTCAAGGCCCGCATATGTGCGAAGACCTTGTGGGATGGTGACGCGACCTTGGCGGTCAGGAATTTCATCGTGGGCGCCTGCAAACATCACGCGCTGGTAATCGCGAGCGCTCTTTGCAGTCACAGGTGCTTGGCGCAACGTCTCTGTAATCGTTGCGAATTCTGAAGATGGGAAGACATAGAGGCATCGCTCTTGTCCCTTAGTAATAACTAATCCAGCTGAGAGATCCTCGCGGAATTTGGCGGGAAGGATCAGGCGACCTTTCTCATCAAGGCGTGGTTCATGTGTGCCGAGAAACATCGTTATCACCACCTTCCCCAAGTTGGTCTGAGCGTGAATTTCCCGCTCAATTCCCCACTTTACACCACTTTCCCCCTTTTTACACCACTCTCACCCATTATTTTCCCTATCCCGCCCCACCTCTCCCCACCCATGTGTGGGCCTAATTCGGGCAAGAAAAAAGCCCCGACCGTAGGGCCAGGGCTTATGGATAAGGGCTTATCTACTCGAAGTTACGGCGATCCCAACGCTCTTGAAGACGATCTCCCACAGATTTACGGGCACCCTTAGGGCCAGGTGTGCGCGAGGTTGAGATGGAGCCTATGGAGCGTATGAGCATCAGGACCCCCACCAACGCCACGAGGAAGCCCGCTACTCCGATAGGTGTGGTCTTTGAGATCAGCCCGCCGAAGATGATGGCGATACCGATAAAGCTCAGGCTTACTCCGAGAAGAATCCGCGGACGAGAGGCGGTGATAGTGCTACCCGCTAAACGCGATTGAAGGCGTGGATCATCTGTGGCGAGAGCTTCTTCCATCTCAGCCAGCAGGCGTCGTTCGCGATCAGATAAAGACATATACAGAGAATAGAACAGTTCCTACATACGCGCTACTTACTCGCTCTCCTGCTCCTTTTCAGGCTTAATCAAGCGTCCTGGGCGCACACTGGCCCGCCCAAATCGGGCAGTTGCCTTATCGATAGCGCTATCTGCCTCGCGCCAGCCTCGTTCGCGGGCTCCCAGTTCAAGTTGGACCGGCACATCCTCCTGCAAATTACTCAGAGAGACGCCGACTAAGCGAATACGGGCACCGTCATTGCGCAGTGCAAGATATAACTTCTTCACCACTTCATATGTCTGGTGCGTACTATCGATGGCAAGTGGCAGAGTCTTTGATCTCGTAATCGATGAGAAATCGGCAAACTTAATTTTGATGGTGATCGTCTTTGCAAAGAGGTTGGCATCACGCACTCGCGCAGTGGCCTTCTCTGTCATCCGCAGGAATTCACGCAAGATCTCCTCAGGTGAATCAATATCTCGTGAGAATGTCTCTTCATTGCCAATACTTTTCTCCGGTTCATTAACCACCACATCGCGGTAATCGCGCCCCCATGCAAGTTCATAGAGAGATTCACCTGTTGCATCCCCCAGTGCTCGAATCATTGTGGAGCGCGGAGTATTGGCGATATCGGCAACGGTATGAAGGCCTAAGCGATCAAGGGATTCGGCAGTCTTTGGCCCCACTCCCCAGATAGCGCGCACAGGAAGTGGATGAAGAAATTCAAGGATGCGATCAGATTTGATTTCCAGCATCCCATTAGGTTTGCAATGTTGGGATGCCAGCTTTGCAATGAACTTAGAAGGTGCGATACCGACTGAGCAGGTAATGCCTTCCTCTTTCTCCACCTGCGTGCGAATCAGAGCTGCAATCTCACGTCCTGTGCCAAATAACTTCTGCGACCCTGTGACATCAAGGAATGCTTCATCGAGTGAGATGGGTTCGACCAGCGGTGTGTAGGAGTTAAAGATTGTCATCACACGCTCTGATATCTCAGAGTAGCGATGGTGCTCTGGTGGGATAAAGATGGCATGCGGTGCCATCCGCTTTGCGCGCCCCACAGGCATTGCAGCCCTTATTCCAAATTTACGAGCTTCATAATTTGCAGAGAGAACAACGCCGCGCACTCCAGCTCCCACAACAAGTGCCTTACCTTTATATTGCGGGTTATCGAGTTCGGCTACCGATGCATAGAAAGCATCCATATCGACATGCAGGATGGTGGATTCCTGTGCCTCATCGATACTCATATCGCCACACTATCTGCTTGGCTACGCCATTTTTCGTAGGCCAAGCGCAAGTCCCACACTGCTGTTGCGCGGATAGAGATACCGCGAGCACCTGTGCGCCGGGTTTCACCGCGCACCAAGAGAAGTGATGTCGCATAGAGCGTTGATGCATGATCGACTTGTGCATCAGGAAAGAATGTTGAATCACTGCATCCATAACCATCATCGAGAGTTAAGAAGATAACGCGGCGACCTGAACGCACCGGCGGAGTCTGCAGGGCTACTTTGACTCCTGCAACAAGGACTGATGACTTGGAGCGATGAGAAAGCAAGTCAGAAGATTTCACAGCACCAATGGCATTGAGAAATGGCGCATAGAAAGAGAGCATATGTTGGGTGACATCCATACCCAATCGTTCAACTTCACTGCGCACCTTCTCGGCCACATTCAGTGGTTGCA
>JAPLBL010000048.1 GCA_026392765.1 Actinomycetota bacterium | reverse complement strand
ATTCCCAAACTCAGCAGTGATGTGAACTCTTCATCTGTGGGAGGCATACTCACCACGATGAGCGCATCAACTTTTCCACGCAGCTGTTTCTGTTGAAAGATTCTCTGTCGTGCATCGACTTGCGAGAAGTTATAGAGAAGTAAATCCATTCCCACTTCACGCAGGCTCTGTTCGATTCCGTTAATTGCTTGTGAGAAGAACCAACGAGAGATGTATGGTGCAATCACACCAATTCTGTTTGTGCGTTTTACTAAACCTTGTGGAATGAGGTCAGGTCGCAACGGATAATTAAGTTCCATTGCAGCTGCGACAATCTTTGATCGTGTTCGTTCATTGACATGGTGCATGCCGCGCAGAGCTCTGGAAACAGTGGCAGGTGAGACGCCGGCCTTCTTGGCGATCTCAACGACTCCACTCATGGCCGATTCCCCCCCTGAAAAAACCTGCAAAACCTCTGCAAAAGGTACCCCTGGGGCCTCTTTTTGAATAGAGCTAGGGGTGATAGGTGAGCGTGGAAAGTATCGCCCAATACCGTTTATAACGGTTTTATCACCGAGGCCCTCAAAACTCGCTAGTTGCAAGCCCCTAGCAATACCGTTGCCTCACGTTCAGGGCCTCTGGGTTCTCCAGCAGGTCTTAACAACCCTCAATAGAAAAGGTACCTACATGCTAAAGAAAAAGGGTCTACTTGTTGGAGCTGCAGTAGCAGTTCTTTCACTCGTAGCAACTACTTTCACAGCAACATCAGCATCAGCTGCTGGCTGTGACGAATATTCAAAGTGGAAGGGCACTGGCACAGTAAAGATTTTCGCTGGTATCCGTGATCCTGAAGCTACAACAATGGAAAAGATTTTCGCTGAGTTCACAAAGTGCACAGGCATCAAGATTGCTTACGAAGGCACAGACCAGTTCGAAACTCTTCTTCCAGTACGCGTTAAGGGCGGAAACGCACCTGACCTCGCAATCATTCCTCAACCAGGTCTAGTAGCAACAATGGTTGCAACAGGTAAGGCTGTCCCAATTTCAGCTGCAACTCGTTCAAACCTCACTAACTACTACAACCCAGCTTGGGCAACATTTACAACAATCAACGGACGTATCTACGGTGCACCATTTGGCGCATCATCGAAGTCACTTGTTTGGTACTCACCAGCACAGTTCAAGAAGCTTGGCGTAACAATTCCAAGCACATGGGCTGAAATGGAAGCAGTTGCAGCGAAGTTCAAGGCTGCAGGAGCTAACCCATGGTGTGCAGGAATCGAATCAGGAGCTGCTACAGGATGGCCAGCAACTGACTGGATCGAGCAGATGGTTCTTCGTGAGCAGGGTCCAAAGAAGTACAACCAGTGGTGGCAAGGCAAGCTCAAGTTCTCATCACCAGAAATTCTTGGCGCAATGAACAAGGTTGCTTCATGGCTCGGAACATCTTCACAAGTTGGAGATCTCAAGTCAGTTGCTACACGTAAGTTCCAGGATGCAGGCGTTCCAGGACTCAAGGCAGGAACTTGCGGCATGTTGCAGCAGGCTTCTTTCTACTCATCAATGTACCCAGCAGGAACCACATTCGGTCCTTCAGGTGATGCTGATGCGTTCTACCTCCCACCAACAAACACCAAGTTTGGTAAGCCAATCATGGGTGGCGGAGAGTTCCCAGTCGCATTCTCAAAGAAGAAGGAAGTTGGATTCGTCCAGGATTACCTATCTTCACCTGTATACGGCATTGAGCGCGCAAAGGCAGGCGGATGGACATCAGCTAACACTGGTATTCCTCTAGCTTCATACTCAGATCCAGTTCTTAAGGTTGTGGCAGCACAGCTTCAGAACAAGTCTGGCGCAATCGTGTTCGATGCATCTGACTTGATGCCAACTGCAGTAAACGGTGCTTTCTGGAAGGAAATGACCAAGTTCTACGCAGAAGGTAAGTCAATGAAGGAAGTAGCATCTTCAATCGACGCTAACTGGTAATTAATACCAATTAGCTTCACTGCAATAAAGAAGTAAAGATGCCGGGGTCCACTCCTTGTGGGCCCCGGTCTCTTCTTGGATAATCACCACCTAATAAGAAAAAATTGATTTCACAATGAAGGGATGGATGAGCTATGACATGGTCAAGTTTTCTCAACAGCTCTGGTCCAAAAATCCTTCAGATCCTCGCAGTGCTCGTTATCTTCTTTGGTTTCTATGGAATCGCATTTGCAGCTGGAGCACGCCTACAAGGTAAGAAGCAGAATGTTTTAGCCCTCTCACTATTTTTAGTTCCAGCTCTCATCCTTGCGATGACAGGTCTTGGAATTCCTGCAGTACAAACTTTTATCGAATCATTTAAGAACGCTGACTCATCTAAATGGGTTGGCTTTGCTAACTACACACGTGCATTTAAAGACCCAGATATTCTCCTTGCATTCCGTAACACCATGCTCTGGATCATCATCTCCCCAGTTGTCGTAACAGTGCTCGGCCTAGGTCTTGCGACAATGCTCAACAAGATGAAGCGCGAAGCGCTAGCAAAATCACTGATCTTTATGCCTATGGCAATTTCATTCGTGGGCGGCTCACTTATCTGGAACTTGATGTATCAATATCAAGAACCCAATATGAATCAGACAGGTCTTGTCGGTCAGATTATGAAGTCACTCGGAATTCCACTGCAACACCTTTTGTTGTGGTCACCATGGAACAACTTGTTCCTTATGGCTGTTTACATCTGGGGAACTACAGGCTTTGGCATGGTGATTCTCTCTGCAGCTATTAAAAATATCCCACAAGATATTGAAGAGGCAGCTCAGCTCGATGGCGCTTCAGGATTCACACTCTTTCGCACAGTCACGGTGCCGATGGTCAAAACCACCATCATCGTGGTCCTTACAACTGCCATGGTTGGCACGCTCAAGCTCTTCGATGTAATCCACACAATGACCGGCGGTAACTTTAAGACCGACGTGCTCTCCAACCGTATGTTCGATGAGCACTTTGTCTATCTCAACAATGGCCGCGGATCCACGCTTGCAATCTTGATCTTCCTTGGCGTTCTACCTATTACTTACTACAACATCCGCTCTCTTCGCGCAGAACGGAAGCACTAACTATGGCAACTCTAAAATTGAAGAAGAATAAGCCACTCGTTGCACCTTCTGGCACAAAGCCATTTACCTCACCTATCGCATCAGCGATTGTCACGGTCATTGCGCTCTTGTGGACAGTTCCAACTCTCGGCCTTGTTGTTACATCCTTCCGCACCAAGGAAGAGATCCTCTCCTCTGGCTGGTGGACATCTTTTACTAATCCATCATTTACTCTTGAAAACTTCCGCACAGTTCTCTTAACTGGTGGTGGATCCCTTGGTTCAGAGGGAATGATTCCTTTTGCAGTGAACTCACTTGCCATCACAATTCCTGCTGTTGTTCTCTCAGTCGGCTTTGGACTAATGGCTGCATACGCACTTGCCTGGATCCCATTCCGCTTTAGTAACCACGTCTTCTATGGCCTCTTTGCACTACAGGGCGTTCCACTACAGCTCTCATTGCTCCCACTTCTCACATTCTTTGCAACAGGTGTGCAGATCGGTGGACATCAAATCCTTCCACCGCTGGGAATCGTTGGAACACTGGCTGCTGTCTGGTTCCCACACGTGATGTTCGGTCTTCCACTTGTTACATACTTACTTCACAACTTTGTTTCAGCTCTTCCTCGCGAACTATTAGAAGCAGCTCGCGTCGATGGTGCTAATCACTTCGAAGTCTTCCGCAAGATTGTTCTTCCACTATCTCTTCCTGCGGTTGCATCCATTGCAATCTTCCAGTTCCTATGGATTTGGAATGACTTGCTAGTAGCGCTCGTATTTGCAGGCGGCACAGATGATGTTGCACCTCTTACGCTTCACCTTGCAAACCTCGGTGGATCACTAGGTTCTAAGTGGGAGAACGTTGCACCGGCTGCGCTCTTCTCAATCATCATTCCGTTGATCGTCTTCTTCTCACTCCAGCGCTACTTCGTGCGCGGACTTCTTGCAGGTTCTGTTAAGTCTTAACCACACCAAACAGAGAAGCAGGTGGAGTCTCACCCCCTACCCAATGGTCTGCGAAGCTACTCTGCCCACGTATTTTGTATTGCCCTTTATTTTTTAAGCCCGTATTATTTGGACTTACAAATTCTCTAATGGGGGTTAAAATTGCTCGGATTTAGAGAGAATCTTGAAAATTTACTTAAAGCTCGTTTCCCACTCATTTACATTGAGTCATACGAAGAGCAACGCGTTCTTGCAGAGATCACTGCGGTTGTCTCCGATAAAGACAGATTAAGAACCCCCCGACGCCTTATGGTCTGGTCATCTACTGACGGACTTACACTTCCAGGCGGCCAAGGTCCTGCAAATTCCAAAGCCCCTGCTGATGCGCTAGCTATGGCGCAAGCCACGACAGAGCCAACAGTCTTTGTGTTCAAAGATCTCCACACTGCCTTTGGTGATAATGGAAAGCCTGCTGATCAAACGGTTATTCGAAGGCTGAGAGACATTGCTTTTGCTTTCAAGAATGGGTCTTCATTGCTAACGCTAATCATTGTGGCACCGGTCTTAAAGTTACCAACAGATCTGGATAAAGAAATTACCATTTTGGACTTTCCTCTTCCAGTAGAGGCAGACATACTCAAAGTACTCGAGAATATGGTTGAAACAAATAAGGCAGACGGCAGAATTATTTTCGAAGTGACTGAAGGCGGAAAAGAAAAGCTTGCTAAAGCTGCAATGGGCTTAACCTTAAATGAAGCAGAAAATGCCTTTGCCCGAGCGATGGTTGAAGATGGAAAACTCTCTGATTCTGACGTTGATACCGTTCTTGATGAAAAGCGTCAAACAATCAAGAAATCTGGAATCTTAGAATTTATCAACGTCGATGTTGCTCTCGAAGATGTAGGAGGCCTGCAAAATTTAAAGCGTTGGCTGCTTAAACGCAATGAATCATGGCTCGACGAAGCAAAATCTTATGGACTCCCTGCACCTAAAGGAATCCTGATAACCGGTGTACCCGGATGTGGAAAATCACTCACCGCAAAAGCAATTGGCGCAGCGTGGCAATTGCCACTTTTGCGATTAGACATCGGCAAGATTTTTGCCGGTCTTGTGGGTAGCAGTGAGCAGAACATGAGAACTGCAATTAAGACCGCAGAAGCCATTGCGCCCTGCATTCTCTGGATTGATGAAATTGACAAAGC
>JAPLBL010000070.1 GCA_026392765.1 Actinomycetota bacterium | reverse complement strand
GATACCCGGAACTTGTGCGACTCGGAATTGTTTCAGGGCTTGATTTCATAGTGGCCTCACGAACAATCGATATTTCACTCGATACATCACAGATCTCTTTAGGAGATCCTCGCCGCCATCCTTTCTCAGCAGTTAATCCAGCAACTGGTTCAATTCTGACTAAGGTGCGCTTTCTCTCATATTTGACTAGCCGAGCGAAGGCGGGAATGAGCGTTGAAGAAGAACTGATTCAATATGGCAATCTCTACGCTCGTGTACTCAAGCCTTTTCTCTCAGGTGTATTTCTCACTTCTCCTGCCAATGTTGATGCGGTGAGCGGGAAAGAAATCATTCGCTCATTTGTTTCAGGAAAACCAGGGCTGCCAGCACACGGTGTGGGGGAGTTGGCGAAAGCTCTTGCAAAACGTGTAAACACCATCCATCTCAACTCACGCATTGATGCGATTGATCAAGTCGATGCAGACTCTGTCATTGTTGCAACGGATGTCACTACTGCAGCGCAACTACTGGATATTCCTAACGTTCCTAAACTTGCATCGAGTACAACCTGGTATCACGAGATTCCAGAAGGTGTGACTTCATCAAAGAATCTCTTGATAGATGGACAAAATAGAGGTCCTGTCATTAACTCAATTGCAATATCAAATATGGTTCCAAGTTATGCACCATCTGGAAAGACGCTTCTGTCTTCTACGACAATCGACTTCGCATCTGAATCAGAAGTGCGCAGACACTTAGCGATCATGTGGGGTGTTTCAAGCTCTGACTGGGCGCTGATTGCCAAATATGAAATTCCTAAATCACTTCCCATCTTTGGAGTAGGTGTGCAAGGCGCTCAATCTTCACAGTTTGCAGAGGGAGTATTTATCGCCGGTGATTATCGAACCGCACCTTCACAAAATGGTGCACTCTTATCCGGGCGCCTTGCAGCGCAGGAGCTACTCCTGAATTAAGGCGGTAAGTGCGTTTGTGATGTGTGGGTAATCCCATGTGAAGCCAGCATCAGTGAGCGCCTGTGGCACTACCTTCTTACTTCCCAAGATTTCAGATGAGAAGCCACCGAGAGCAATCTTGAGTGCAATGGCAGGAGCCGGAAAGAGCGCTGGACGATGCATTGCTCGAGCAAGTGCTGATGTGAACTCCTGATTAGTTACAGGATTAGGGGATGTGAGATTTACCGGACCTGAAATCCTATTTTCAAGTAAGAAAGTTATTGCGCGAATAACATCATGCAAAGTAATCCATGACCACCATTGCTTACCGTTACCGAGCTTGCCGCCAAGGCCAAATCTAAAGAGTGGAAGCATTCTTCCTAGTGCGCCGCCTGTGGGATCTAGAACTAAGCCCGTGCGAATTTTGACTGTGCGAACATCTGTGACGAGGTCTGCAGCGCCTTCCCATTCGCGGCAGACCGCGGCAAGAAAATCATCTCCGACGCGATCTGATTCCACAACAGCGCGATTACCGGATTCTCCATACCAGCCGATGGCACTTGCTGAGATAAATACCTGTGGCTTAACTTCATTGACTGCGTGTGCGATAGCTGTTGTTCCAAGAAGACGTGAATTGAGAATCTCTGACTTGTACTTCTTGCTCCAGCGCTTATCGCCGACACCGACTCCTGCTAAGTGGATGATTGCATCGACACCTCGAAGTGCTTCGAAATCAACATAACCAGTCTTTGGATCCCACTGAATTTCATCAGGTGCAACAACAGGGCGGCGCACAAAGCGCTGGACAGTGTGGCCTTCACTTTTGAGATGGCCAACGAGTGCTGTGCCAATGAGTCCTGATGCGCCAGTGATTGCGATGCGTTGTGGGACTGACATAAAGGTTAGAGACCCAAATCAGATTCGAATGCTCCACCTTCAAGGCGCTCTTTCAGAGTAACTAAGAAGCGTGCTGCATCTGCGCCATCGACAACGCGGTGATCGTAGGAGAGACCGAGATAGACCATGGAGCGGATAGCAATTGTCTCGCCACCATCTTCACCCTTCACAACCATTGGACGCTTCACAACTGCGCCGAGTCCAAGGATTGCAACCTGTGGCTGATTAATGATTGGTGTATCAAAGAGAGCACCACGTGAGCCTGTATTGGTGAGAGTAAATGTTCCACCACCGAGCTCATCAGGAGTTACCTTGTTATCGCGTGTGCGAGCTGCAAGATCTGCAATCTTGCGAGCAACCCCGCCCATGTTCAAATCACCAGCGTTATGAATGACGGGAACTAAGAGACCGCGCTCAGTATCAACTGCAATACCGAGGTGCTCTGCGCCGTGATAGATGATCTGATCACCTTCGACAGATGAGTTAAGAACTGGGTGCTGCTTAAGTGCTTCACAGACAGCTACTGCAAAGAATGGAAGGAATGAGAGCTTGACGCCTTCACGGGCTTCAAATGTTGGCTTGGAGCGATCGCGCAGACGCGCAATCTTTGTGACATCTACTTCAATGACTGTTGTCAGCTGCGCTGAGACCTGAAGGGATTCGACCATGCGAGCTGCAATAACTTTGCGAAGTCGTGACATTGTCACTGTCGTTCCACGAAGCGGTGATGCAACTGCAGCTGGACGTGGTGCTGATGGAGTTGATGCCACCGCAGCTGCAGGAGCTGATGCAACAGGTGTGACTACAGATCGAGGAGCTGCAGCTTCAACATCTTCCTTACGAATACGACCGCCAATTCCTGTTCCGCGCACGGATGCCAGATTTACTCCGAGATCATTAGCAAGTTTTCTGACAATAGGAGTGACATAAGCATCTTGTGGTTGTGCCAACGCAGCTGCAGGAGCTGCTGGTGTTGGCGCAATGGGTGCAACGACAACAGGAGCTGCAACGGGTGCTGGAGTTGGTGCAACAGGTGCAACTGCAACAGGAGCTGGTGCAGGTGGTGGTGTGGTGGCAACAGGTGCAGATCCTGAAACACCGATAAGTCCAAGACGGGCGCCGACTGCAACAGTTGTATCAACTGCAACATCGATTGCAAGAAGTGTTCCGGCAACGGGGGAAGGAATCTCTGTATCGACCTTATCTGTTGAAACTTCAAGGAGTGCTTCATCTACTGCTACAGAATCGCCAACGTTCTTAAGCCAACGTGTAACAGTTCCTTCACTGACAGATTCACCGAGTGCCGGCATTGTAATGACTGTTCCACCACCGGATGCTGCAGGTGCAGCCACTGGTGCTGCAGGTGGGGGAGTTGGGGCAACGGGTGCAGCTACTGGTGCTGCAATAACGGGTGCTGCAACAGGCGCAGCAGGAGCTGCAACGGGTGCTGGAGCTGAAGCGCCTGCGCTATCTGCAATCACTGCAAGTTCTGCGCCGACTGCAACTGTCTGGTCAACGCCAACAACAATTTTTGTAAGGATTCCTGCAACAGGAGAAGGGATCTCTGTATCGACTTTGTCGGTTGAAACTTCAAGGAGTGGTTCATCGACAGCGACCATGTCGCCTTCGTTCTTGAGCCAACGAGTAACTGTTCCTTCACTGACGCTCTCACCGAGAGCTGGCATTGTGACCGAGAATGACATCGCTATTTTCTCCTCTTACTTAACCGTGCGAGTGAAGTGGTTTGCCTGCAAGAGCCATATGAGCTTCGCCCATTGCCTCAGACAGTGTTGGGTGTGCATGAAGGAGAGGTGCAACATCATCTGCTGATGCCTCCCAGTTAAAGATCAATTGTGCTTCGGAAACTAATTCACCCACGCGAGAACCAACCATGTGAATTCCAAGGACGGGACCATTCTTCTGTGCAACAAGCTTGATTGATCCCGCAGTCTTAAGAATCTGAGCCTTGCCATTACCTGCAAGGTTGTAATCAACTTCAACAACGTCATAACCACGCTCTTTTGCAACCTTGGTTGAGAGCCCCATCGATGCAACTTCTGGCTCTGAATAGGTAACGCGTGGAACTCCGTCGTAATTGATTGGACGAGGATTAAGACCTGCAATTGTCTCTGCAACAAGAATTCCTTCTTGGAATCCAACGTGAGCTAGCTGCAGAGTAGGGATGATGTCTCCTACTGCGAAGATGCCAGGGATATTGGTGCGGCAATGGTCATCAACAGTGATGTATCCACGATCCATCGTGATACCCAGTTCTTGGTAGCCAACGCCATCTGTAACAGGACCACGGCCCACAGAGACAAGGAGGAGATCGGCTGTGAATTCACGGCCATCTTCGAGAGTGACGGTGACGCCCTTCTTATCAACTTTGTGAGATTTAAAGCGAACACCTAATTCAAAATTGATTCCGCGCTTGCGATAAGCACGCTCAAGTAACTTGCTAGAAGATTCATCTTCAAGGGCGATCAGATGTGGCAGGCCTTCAATAATGGTGACCTCTGAACCGAATGATTTCCAAACAGATGCGAATTCACATCCAATGACTCCACCGCCAAGAACGATGACGCTCTTTGGAACGTAGTTCAGAGAAGTACCGTGATCGGATGTAATAACGCGATCTCCGTCGATATCTAATCCGGGCAATGTGCGGGCATAGGAACCAGTTGCGAGAACAATGTTCTTACCAACATAGGCAGTGCCATTCACATCAACGGTGTTATTGGAGACGAGTCGCCCGGTGCCTTCGACGTAGGTAATGTTTCGAGACTTAACCAGACCTTGCAAACCTTTATGAAGGCCTGCGATAACGCCATCCTTATAGGAATTCACGCCAGCCATATCGATAGAGTTAAAAGTGGCGTTTACTCCGAAGTGGGATGAGTCGCGTGCACTATCTGCAACTTCACCAGCATGGAGCAGGGCTTTTGTGGGAATACATCCGCGGTGTAGGCATGTTCCGCCGACCTTATCTTTCTCGATGAGCGCTACGGTCAATCCGAGTTGGGATGCGCGAAGGGCTGCGGCGTAGCCGCCACTACCGCCACCGAGAACTACGAGATCAAAATTTGCCACCGACACACTCCTCTTTAAGCCCAACGACCCTATCTTGCCAGCCTAGGCAGGCGAATGCATAACGCGCTTCTAAGAGCTGGCAGAGATAGCCAGCTGCACCAGGGAGCGAAGAGCGATTCCTGTTCCACCGACTGGGGTGTAACCATGGGGCGCGCTCTCGTTATAGGCAGGACCTGCGATATCAAGGTGAAGCCATGGGAGTTCATCTGCGACGAAATCCTTCAGGAATAAGCCAGCAACGAGCATTCCGCCCATGCGTTCTCCGATATTCGCAAGATCTGCAACCGGTGAATCAAGGGAGGCTCGTAATTCAACAGGCAGTGGCATTGGCCAGAAAGCTTCACCTGTCTCCTTCGTCACATCCATAAAGTGAGATGAGAATCCTTCATTATTTGTCATCACAGCGCTCGTGCGAGTTCCGAGTGCAACAACTTGAGCACCAGTCAGCGTTGCGACATCGATGATTCCGTCGAGATCTTTCGTCTCCTGTGCTCGCACAATTGCATCAGCAAGAACGAGGCGACCTTCCGCATCAGGATTGAGAACTTCAACAGTCTTACCGCCATAGATAGTGATGACATCACTAGGACGTGTTGCAGTATCGCTGATCATATTTTCTGCGAGTGGTGCCCAAGTCTCGATTGCAACAGGAAGTTTAAGAAGGGCGATTGCAATAGTTGCAGCACAGACAGCTGCAGCACCACTCATATCTGACTTCATTGCTTCCATGCCTTTAGCAGGCTTGAGTGCAAGACCGCCAGAATCAAATGTGATTCCCTTACCAACAAAGGCATATTTCTTCTTCGCCTTTGCACCCTTGGGTGTGTATGAGATGTTCAAAAGACGTGGGGGATTAACAGAACCCTGACCTACTCCGATGATTCCGCCATAACCCTTTGACTTTAATTGAGCATCTGTCATGACAGAAACCTTCAAGCCAGTTGCTGCGCCTCCTGCCTTCTTCACTGCATCGTTAATGGCTTTACAGAAAGTCTCTGGAGTTAAGTGGCTTGGGGGAGTATTGATCAGATCGCGCACAAGGTTTGTGTAAGTTCCAATAATCTCTGCTGACTTCGCAGCTGACTTCGCACTTGCTTGTGAAGCTAAATCTGTGTGGACCGTAATGGATTTCAAAGGTGACTTCTGGCCGCTCTTTGTAGAACCTCTAAATTGATCAAAGAGATATGAGCCAAGGGCGGCGCCTTCAGCAACGCCTCTAATTCCGGATAAGGATTTAGCTGGGAGTGAGAATGTTGCGCTGGAGTTTCCCGCGAGAGCGCGCGCTGCAGCACCTGCCGCACGGCGAAGTACTTCGTGGTCATAGCTGGCACTGGCAGTTCCTAGGCCTGTGAAGACAATGAGTCGCGTGGAAGTGCCAGGAACTTTTATGACTTCATCTGCTTTTCCAGTCGCCCCTAAATCAGCAAGTGCCTGCATCAGCACTTTGGTGTCGAGGGCGAGATCGCCGCATTCAATCTGGAGTGAAGTGGCTCCAGCCTTAGAGGACTTGGAGTTCTTAGATGCCAAACCAACGACTAAGACATCATCTTTAACAATTCCGTCTGAAAGGCGGATCGTGGTCATGGAGACTCCTCTAGATATCACTCCGCCGTTACTCAGCAGATGCGAGGTCGTAAGTGTAAGTTGTCGTTGTGAAAAACTCACCTTTGCATCAGAAACATCTCGACCTTCAGGCGAAGATGGCCGATTTTGGCGGCTGGCTGATGCCTATTGAGTATCCAGGAGCTGGAGTTCTGGCTGAACACTCCGCTGTTCGTGAACGAGTGGGCCTCTTTGATGTCTCTCACCTCGGGAAAGCCAGCGTAAAAGGTGAAGGTGCACTGGAGTTTCTCAATTCCATGTTTACCAATGATTTAACTCGCATCGTAGATAGCAAGGCGCAATACACCTTGCTCTGCAACCCGGATGGTGGCGTCATCGATGATCTGATTGCCTATCGCAATTCGGATTCAGATTTCTTCCTAATCCCTAATGCATCGAATACGACAGATGTGGTGCGAGTGCTGAGTGAGAGCGCGCCAGCCTCAATCACTGTGACCAACCTCCACGAGAAATTTGCTGTAATTGCGCTGCAAGGACCACGTGCTGTCGATGTCGTGAAGAGCCTTGGTATCAACCCCACAATGGATTACATGGCATTTGCACATGTGACTATCGCAGGATGCGATGTGATTCTCTGCCGCACCGGATATACCGGTGAACATGGATATGAGTTAGTTCCATCTTGGAAAGATGCATCAGTTGTGTGGGATGCACTGGTTGCAGCGATGAAGCCTTTTGATGGAGCAATCTGCGGCCTTGGTGCGCGTGACACTCTGCGCACTGAGATGGGCTACCCGCTTCATGGCCATGAACTCTCCCTTGAAATTTCTCCAGTACAGGCAAGTGCGGGATGGGCCATTGGTTGGAAGAAGGAATCTTTCCGCGGCTCACAAGTTTTGCAATCTCAGCGTGAAGAGGGAGTGGTTCGCACCTTGAAAGCGCTGCAATCTAATGACCGTGGAATTCCTCGTGCAGGAATGGCCATCAAAGATTCTGAAGGCACAGAGATCGGCATCGTCACAAGTGGAACTTTCTCACCGTCTCTGAAAGTGGGAATTGCACTTGCGCTGATTGATCCTGCCTATGCGATTGGGGATGTTGTCACCATTGATGTTCGAGGCCGGCAATCCTCAGCCACAATCAGCGCTCTGCCCTTTATGCCCTCACACGTTCGATAAATTCAATCGGTGTCATAAAGGCAGCTCTTGTGTGAGCTCTGCGCAAAGTGTGAAGAACTGGCTTAGCAGTCATCACAATTAATGAGGCTGTAAAGATTGCTCGCGGAATATCCCAGGCCATAGCTGAGAGAAAATGGTATGAAATAAAGTGTGAGAAATTCGTTGAGAGAGCAGCTCCTGCAACGTAGGAGAGTTGAGTATCTGAACCGAGTGTCCATGGCCAAAATTGAAGATCCATGGCGATACCAAAGAATCCAGCTGCAGCTACTCCATAGAGCGCGAGTGCGAAAATTTCTGTTTTGCCTCGCAACCCTCTTGGAATCAGTGCGACTCCAAGTCCGATCCACCCGGCAGCAAATGATTGATATGCAACCCATGGACCGAGCCCTCCTGTGAGAATTGCAGAGAGAAACATTGAGATAATTCCTAGAAGAAAACCAAAGGATGGGCCAAATACTCGTGCAGCCAAAATAAGTACAAACCACATCGGTTCAATCCCCACAGCACCTGTTCCCATAGGGCGCAGCGCCGCAATGAGCGCAGAGAGCACTGCAAGAAGAGCGATGGACTTGCTATCGAGATCCTTATTACTCACGCTGATCATCAGAAGCAAGAGTGCGCAGGGAGTTGCTAGCAAGAAGATCCACTGAGGGTGGCCTTGTTTCTCACTGATGAGAAATGGCCAGAGAAAGCCGAGCGCACTGATTGCACTTGTTGCGAGTAGTGCGATGAGTGAGGCACCCTTAAAGGAGAAAATTCCGGCAGTCTTCATGAAACATCTCCCAAAGCTTGAACAACATCGCTGACAGTGAGCCATGGCTTAGGCGACATAATCTTTGCTACTTGTGGTGCGAAGGCAGGAGATGAGAGAAGAACTTCCAGTGTTGTGCCATCTGCGATGATGTCACCTTCTGCGAGAAAGAGAACTCGATCTGCAAGTTCTGCGACAAGCTCCACATCGTGGGTTGCAAGCAGCACTGGCCTATTAAATTGCGTTGCATACTCTTTGAGAGCCACACCAAAGAGCCCCTTGGCCCGGTAATCAAGTCCACGAGTGGGTTCATCAAGAACCAAAACATCAGGGTTTGCTGCAAGAACAATGCTCAGAACCAGTGCCAAACGTTGTCCTTCAGATAGATCATTGGGATGGGCTTGGGTGGTGATTCCTGGGACGAGTCGATTGAGAAGTGCTGCCGTCGATCCCTGTACTAACTCATTGTCACGATCTGCATGAGCACATTCTTCTTCAACGCTGGATGCAAAGAGAAGATCGCTAGGTTCTTGAGGGACATACCCAATCGCTTGTCTGCGCGCTGCACCAGTGAGCTCTGTGGGATCTTGGCCGTTAATAGAGATTCTTCCTTTTTCAGGTGCGTGCAAACCAACAATGGAGTGCAACAGAGTGCTTTTGCCAGCACCGTTGCGCCCCATGATGGCAACGATTTCACCGTGATGGATAGTGGTGGTGATTGTGTTGAGTGCGAGCTTCTCACCATAAGAATGCGAAACATCAGATACTTCTATTGCGGGCGAATCTGCTCTCTGTGCAACATCTGAAAGACGATATTGGCGACTTCGAATCTCATCGGTAGCTCGCCTTACTTCACGAACGCTTGTGCCAATCTCGCTCAAGTTCAGGGCACGAGCCAGTTTCACAATAGGAGGGACTAGCTCTGAATTTTTGAGAATTTCATCAGGGGAGCCAATCGATGTCTCACCATCTCCCTCAATATAGATAATTCGATCAACAAATTGGATGACTCTTTCCAAGCGGTGCTCTGCAATGATGACTGTGACGCTCAAGTCGTGAACAAGGCGATGTAGAACTGAGAGAACTTCCTCTGCTGCTATGGGGTCAAGTGCGCTTGTGGGTTCATCAAGAACAAGAACTTTGGGCTGCATCACAAGGGCTGCACCTATTGCTACGCGTTGCTGTTCACCACCGCTGAGGGTTGCAATGGAGCGATTGCGCAGAGAACTCAAACTGAGAAGATCGAGAACTTCCTCCACTCTCTTGCGCATAACATCGGGGGCGAAGTTCAGAGCCTCCATGCTAAATGCGAGCTCTTCTTCAACAATATCTGTGACAAAGCCATTGATAGGATTTTGGCCAACGATGCCAACCAAATGAGCAAGAGAACCTGGCTTCACTTTACGGGTTGAAATCCCATCAACAGAGATATCACCAGCCAAGATGCCACCGGTGTGATGGGGGACTAGTCCATTTATCAGGCGTAGCAGCGATGATTTGCCTGATCCAGTCTCACCCATGACAAGGACCATCTCGCCTTCTTGAATCTGAAAAGAGAGATCTTCAAGGATGGTCTTGGTGGAGTGAGGATAAATCAATGACACATTGGAGAAGGTAATCATCGCGCCACCATCACAGCTGATGCGGCAACAGTTAGCACAACAATGACGTTATCGCGCATCAACCATTGCATAGGGCGATATCGAGAGCGCTTACGGCTTATTCCATAACCTCGTGCATCCATTGCAGCAGCAAGTTGCAATGACCGTGAGAGTGATTCTTCAAGTAATGGGATTGCAATGGAGCGGATATGAACGTTTTCCATTCCACGCAACTTCTGTGCTGTGTGAATTCGACGTGCACTGGTGGCAAGTTGTGGGAAGAGCGATGTGGCAATCACTAGCGTGATTCCTATTTCATAGATAAAGGAGGGAGTGACACGCAATAATTTATGTGGGCTTGTCAGAGATGTCGCAGCTCCAAAGAGAGCAATCATCGTTGCGATGATGACACCTTCGTGAAGAGATGAAGATAATCTCTCGAGGGTTACGGCTCCACCTATTCGAATACCGGGCATCCATGAAGGTAGATCAAGGATGGGTAATCTAAAGAGGATGGTTCCAGGAATAGGGACACCAATCAGAATTCCAACAATCGTGCGAATAGCCAGAATGATGGCGCAAATCCGAAGCGAGAGAATGAAACTTCTCTCCCAAGGTGAACCATCGCGACGCACATAGACAAGAAAAGCCACTGCACCCACGATCGCGAGTGCGATCCATACGTTTTCGAGTGCAACAACACCTATTGCAAGGAGTATTGCACTGATCCATAGTGTGAGTGGATGCAGTGGCTTCTTCATGACGAGCTTCTTTACTACTTCTTGATTAGCGCAGCAGGAGTATTTATCTCTACTCCGCATTCCTTCTTAGGGAAGCCGTTGAATCCGCAGATCAAACCTGAACTGGCAGAGCGGACTTTAACGACTTGGCCAAGTACATCGATACCTTGTGAACTCTTTGCTGTCGTCACACAACGCACTATTGGCTTCTGCACCTTTTCACCCTTTGGTGCGTAGGCAGAGTTACCAAATTCGATGACAAGACCAATGCGCTTGGTATCTGAATCTGCCTTTGTCTTTCCACAGATGGATGCAAAGGAAGGTTTTGTCTTGGGTGCTACGGATGGAACATCATCGCTACTAAAGACAAATGACCATCCTTCAACGGCCCCATCTTCAATATCGACAGTCGGTCCAGTCATGGCAGCTTTCCAAGTTGATGCTCCAGGGGCTGCTTGGAAGTAACCCCAATAACGCCAGCCCTTTGATTCTGCATGGGATGCAGGTATTGAGATAACTTGAGATGTAATGAGAAGAATCGCAAGTGCGATCTTGTTGAAATGTATTGCTTTCACAGTGTGAACTCCTTAAAAGAAGAGTCTCACAGGGGTAGCTCGCTAGCGGTCGGCCAAATACGCCAAATACCTTTGGACTACACCCCGCAGACCTCGGCGGGTGTTGGTCAAAAACAAATATCTCGGCAGGTAATCCGACTTAAGCAGTTCAGGGATGAACTCTCTTACGGTTGCGGGTCAGCGTCGGAATTGCACCGAACTTCCCCTACTGAGATACCTATGAAGTTGTAGTCTTACTGGTCGAACCAAACCATAGTGTCTAGGTGTTGGCAACTCACCACGCACAACCCTAAGGTTGCGCCATGGAATATAGACGCCTTGGCAATACCGGAATGTATGTCTCAGAGATTTCTTACGGAAACTGGATCACTCACGGCTCACAAGTTGAGACAGAGGCTGCAGTCAAATGTGTGCGAGAAGCTCTCAACCAAGGAATTACCACCTTTGATACGGCAGATGTCTATGCCGGAACAAAAGCTGAAGTAGTTCTTGCTAAGGCCCTCAAAGGCGTTCGCCGTGAATCCTATGAACTCTTCACTAAGGTCTATTGGCCAACGGGCACAGGCAAGAATGATCGCGGGCTATCGCGTAAACACATCATGGAATCGTGTGACGCATCGCTTAAGAGATTGAAGACCGATCACATCGATCTCTATCAAGCGCATCGCTTTGATGTTGAGACCCCGCTGGAAGAAACTTTGAGCGCCTTTGATGATCTGATCCGTCAAGGAAAAGTCAGCTACATCGGTTTCTCTGAATGGAATGCAAAGCAAATCTCTGATGCACTCAAAATCCAGGATGCTCGCGGCTATAACCGTTTTGTCTCAAGCCAACCTCAATATTCAGCGCTCTGGCGTGTGATTGAAAGTGAGGTAGTTCCACTTTCGAAGAAAGAGGGGATTGGTCAGATTGTCTGGTCACCGATGGCGCAAGGAATTCTCACCGGCAAATATTTGCCAGGGAAGAAAGCACCTGCGGGATCTCGCGCGACAGATAAGAAGAGCGGGGCGGACTTCATCTCTCGTTGGATGTCAGAGGAAGTACTGACTGCTGTGCAGAAGTTAAAGCCAATTGCCGACGGACTAGATATCTCAATGTCTCAGTTGGCACTGGCGTGGGTTCTTCAGAACTCCAATGTTTCTAGCGCCATTATGGGTGCGACTAAGCCATCTCAGGTGAAAGAGAATGTCAAAGCATCTGGAATCAAATTATCAGCCGATGTTATCCAGGCCATTGATAACGCTCTTGGAAAGTTGCCAGAGCGCGATCCGAAGAAGAACGAGAGCCCTAACCCTCGCGCTTAGCGGGCAGAGTTAGAAGCTTTCTCCAACTTTGATCTGAGGCTTAGGAGAGCGCATTCTGCGCATCTGGGTTGAGCGCAGCCATCCATACATTCCGATTCCTTTTAGCTCTGTGCCTGGGAATTTTACAAGCACAGCACTCTTAATTTTGCGACTTAAGAAGAATCCATCGATGACTGAAATCAAGAGAACGCCATTCATGATGATGATGCTTCCGATTTGGAATATTGGATATGGAACCAAGGTAAAGATGAGAACGATAAAGATGATGGGCAGGAAGTATTCACCAATTGATTTGCGTGAATCCACATAGTTACGGACAAATCGCTTAACTGGACCTTTATCGCGTGCAGGAAGCGAATTTTCATCTCCACGCATATAGGCGGCGCGATTGGCAATACGTGCAGCGCGGGAGGCATCCTTTGCGCGCTTCTTCTCTGCCTTTGTTGATGCAGGAGCAAGAGATGAAACTTTACGGGCTGCAATTACTTCTTTGCGCTTAGGGGTCGGACGACCTTTTTTATCAGCAGTTGATTCAGTCATAGCGGTAACTATAGGGCGAGCATCTGCTCTAGAGCCAACTTGGATAAGCGGGCTACTCGCTCATCGACCTTAATTTGATTGACGATATGACCTGCCACGATTGATTCCATAGCCCAGACCAGATGGGGCAGATCAATGCGGTTCATCGTCGAGCAGTAGCAGACGCTTTTATCGAGGAAGACAATCTCTTTATCGGGATTATTCTGCGCAAGGCGAGAGACGAGATTGAGTTCAGTGCCGATTGCCCACTTACTTCCGGCAGGCGATGCCGTCACTGTTTGAATAATCTTTTCAGTGCTGCCCACAACATCAGCATCGACTACTACTTCATGCTGGCACTCAGGGTGGACGATGACTTGAACGCTTGGAACACGAGTGCGAACTTCTTGAATTGATTCCCGAGTAAAGCGACCGTGAACAGAGCAATGTCCACGCCATAAAATCATCTTGGCTCCACGGATCTCATCTTCGGTCAGACCACCCATCGGCTTCCATGGATTCCATAAGACGCAATCATCGAGTGAGAGACCAAGAGATAGGACAGCTGTGTTGCGCCCAAGATGTTGATCAGGGAGGAAGAGAACCTTCTCCGCTTTAGCAAATGCCCATTCAAGAGTCTTCTGCGCATTCGATGATGTGCAGATGGTGCCACCATGTTCGCCGGTGAAAGCTTTGATGGCAGCGGATGAATTCATGTAGGTAACAGGAACGGTTTTGGATGCAACGCCGATTTTTTCAAGATCTTGCCAGCATTGGTTTACTTGATTTGCTGTTGCCATATCTGCCATCGAACAGCCTGCAGCCAAATCGGGGAGGATGACGCGTTGCTTGGAAGAGGTGAGAATGTCTGCACTCTCTGCCATAAAGTGAACACCGCAGAAGAAGATGAATTCAGCAGAACTTTGGGCAGCTGCTGACTCTGCCAACTTAAATGAATCTCCAGTGATATCGGCAAATTGAATGACTTCATCTCGCTGGTAGTGATGGCCCAGAATCAGCGCCCGACTTCCGAGGGCAGCTCTGGCTGCGATAGCGCGTTCAACGAGGTGCGGGTCGCTGGCAGGTGGAAGTTCGCCGGTGCATGAGACTCCGCGCTCTGAGGCAAGATCTGAGCCTTGGCCCAGAATGAGTAGCTCGCCGAGGCTGATAGACATATGCGTATTGTCATGCGTTTGGGTTAGCCATCGCAACCCAAACGCGGGTATTCTTGCGCACATGACTACTGAAACAACAACAACTCCAGTCGAGATCACAACCGGCATCGCACTTACTGATGTGGCAGCTGCAAAGGTTTCTGCCCTTCTTGCTCAAGAAGGTCGCGATGACCTCTACCTGCGCGTTGCTGTTCAGCCAGGTGGCTGCTCAGGTCTTCGCTACCAGCTCTACTTCGATGATCGCAATCAAGAAGGCGATATCACACGTGAGTTTGGCGCAGTCAAAGTTGTTGTCGACAAGATGAGCGATCCTTACCTTATGGGTGCCACAGTTGATTTCGTAGACACAATTGAGAAGCAGGGCTTCACAATCGATAATCCCAATGCAGGCGGTTCATGCGCTTGCGGCGATTCATTTAACTAATCACCGCTAATACATAGCTGCTGTAGTTAGATGCGACCATGAAAATTGGTGTTGCAGGTTCAGTAGGTCTCGATCACCTCATGACTTTCCCTGGAAAGTTCACTGATTCTCTCGTTGCTGGTTCTTTAGAAAAAGTCTCTCTCTCATTCCTTGTCGACGGTCTTGATGTTCGTCGTGGAGGGTGCGCTGCCAATATTGCATTTGGTCTTGGCGTCCTTGGCCTGAACCCCATCTTGATTGCAGCAGTTGGAAAGGATTTTGCTGATTACGATGCATGGCTCACACGCCATGGCGTTGATACATCCCACGCACTTGTCTCAACAGAGCAGCACACGGCGCACTTCACCGTGACAACCGATACAGAACTCAATCAGATTGCATCCTTCTTCCCTGGCGCAATGTCTGAAGCTCGCAACATTGAACTTAAACCCATCATGGATAAGGTCGGAAAACTCGACATCCTTGTTGTGTCACCTGATGATCCTGAAGCGATGCTGCGACACACAGAGGTAGCACTTGCCATGGGCGTTGCCGTAGCTGCAGATCCTTCACAGCAGATGGCTCGCATGAGTGGAGATGAGATCAAGAAGTTGATCTCTGGCGCTACCTACCTCTTTATGAATGAGTATGAGTTAGCACTTGCCATCCAGAAGACTGGATGGAGTGATCACGAGATTTTGGAACAAGTGAAATACCGCATCGTCACATTGGGCTCTGAAGGCGCTCGAGTTGAAAGTACCGATGGAACATTTATCAAAGTGGGATGTGCGAAAGAGAAGGCAAAGATTGACCCAACGGGTGTTGGCGATTCATTCCGTTCTGGCTTTGTTGCAGGACTTGCATGGGGACTCTCACATGAGCGCTGCGCACAGCTTGGTTCAATGATTGCTACCTATGTCATCGAAACAACAGGAACGCAGGAGTATCGCTTCACAAAGGATGAATTTGTCACACGCTTTAGTGATGCATATGGATCAGATGCGGCAGCTGAAATCTCAGTGCAGCTACCTGCGTAATTTTTGAAATACTCCTGAAAGAGCTGTAACCAAGCTGGCAATTTCAGCCTCTGTTGTTCCGTTGTGCAGAGTGAGGCGAATATGGCCGTTGGTCTCATAACCCATCGCAACTAATACATGGCTGGGTTGTAGATCTTCAGCCGAACATGCTGACCCTGAGTCAACATCAACGCCTTGCGCAGCTAACTCTCTGACTACATTTTCACCAGAGACGTTTGCTGCTACGAGTGAGAGCAGATGGGGCATTGCAGGTGATTGTGGCCCCACAAGATGCACGTCATCAATCTTCGATAATTGAGCAACTGCAAACTCGCGAAGAGAAGTTGATTCCGGAGTGAAGTTTTCAAGAGCAACGGCAGATGCAATCAAAAGTGGAAGTGAGTAACTACCGGGGGAGCTGATGGGGGCGATGCGCGGTAGGGGATAAGAGAACTGTGAACGGTTTCTTATAGCCATGATCGCAAGACCACTAGGGCCGCCCCACGATGCTGCATCAAAGAGGGCCGTACTCCAACGATCTGGCAGAGCAACTCGAGGACCAGATGCTGTTGCATCGATTGCAATCTGCACATCCTCTGAGATGGATAGGAGGCGATCTTGAATAATTCCGGTTTCACCATTGGCCAACTGCAGAGAGAGCACAGCACCATGGGAAACTTCACTGAGCCCTTGAATGGCTCCGGCGGAATCCACGGCAAGTTCTAAGACTTGCGAGGTGCGAGATCGCGCGATGGCTCGGATTTTTCCCTTATCGATTGCTGAATATGCAAAGGTGGAAGATTCCTGAAGTAGACCTGCGATAGCGAGATAGTGGCCCAAGGATGGCTCGCCCAACACTTCGATCGAATCCGCTGGAATGCCTAATCGGGTGGAGATAGTTTCAAGGCCGTGATTGCGAAGGATTGCAGCCTTAGATGAACTCTGGGAAAGCTTCTTGGGATCTGCCCAACCTTGGTCAAAAGCCGCGAGTAGAGCCTCTCTGGCGGCAGGGTGGAGAGGGCCCTCAGAGGCGAAATTTCCTGTGACATGAACCACCGAATCAACGCTACTCGCTCGGGCGAGCGCATGCACATCGCGCCACTATCCTTACCCCATGTCTTCTCACGCACCGCGCAGAAAACGCTATATCCGAGCAGCGGCTCTCCTTGCCCCGGCTCTCTTAACGGGATGCTCATTTAATTCCAATGATATTTCTGGAATGGGTTTTCCTAAGGGAGTATCAAGTGTCAACGACATCTCACTCTCACTGTGGCAAGGTGCATGGATTGCAGGGGGAGTAGTTGGGGTAATTACCCTCGTTCTCATTCTGTGGCCAGCAGTTTTTCATCGCGCAAAGGCAGGCAAGGGCGAATTTCCTAAGCAGACTCAGTACAACATTCCTGTTGAAATTCTCTACACAGTAATTCCCTTCGCAATTGTTGCCGTGATGTTCTACTTCACTGCAGTTAAGCAAGACAAGATCATCGATAAGACATCTCCCGTCAAGCACGAAATTTCAGTCAATGGATTCCAGTGGTCATGGCAATTTACTTATCCTGAAGCTGGTGAGAAGGCAGTAGTAACTGGTACTCCTGCAAATCCACCAACTCTCTATGTCCCTCAAGGTGAGAAAGTTCGCTTCACTCTTTTATCAAATGATGTGGTGCATGGATTCTGGATTCCAGCTTTTATGATTCAGATGCAGAACTTGCCTGGTGAGACCAATCATCTTCAGTTCACAGCTAATAAGTTGGGCGAGTTCCCAGGCCGCTGCAACATCCTCTGCGGACGCAATCACTCACAGATGCTCTTTAAGGTCAAAGTTGTTACCCCTGAGAATTACCAGAAATATCTTGACTCACTGAAGGCGAGCGCATAATGACAACATTTGCAGAACGTCCAACCATTGCAGCTCCTCGCCAAGGTGTGCAGAAGACTTCATGGGGTAGTCAGTTTGTTAAGACGATTACTTCAACAGACCATAAGCGCATCGGTTACCTCTATCTCGCGACATCGTTTACATGGTTCCTTATCGGTGGGCTGCTAGCGCTGCTCCTTCGAATCGAACTGACCCGCCCAGGAATGCAGTTCTGGAGCAATGAGCAGTACAACCAGATTTTCACAATGCACGGCACCATCATGCTTTTGATGTTTGCAACGCCACTCTTCGTTGGTTTTGCCAATGTGATTATGCCTCTGCAGATTGGAGCCGCAGACGTGGCATTCCCACGTCTTAACATGCTCTCTTACTGGCTCTACTTCTTCGGTTCCATCGAAGCAACTATCGGGTTTTTAACTCCTGGTGGAGCTGCATCTTTCGGTTGGACTGCATATGCACCCCTTGCTAACTCAACGTATTCACCAGGCATTGGTGGAGACTTGTGGGTTATGGGCCTTGCAATTTCAGGTCTTGGAACAATTTTGGGTGGCGTTAACTTCATTACAACAATCTTCACCATGCGCGCACCTGGAATGACGATGTTCCGTATGTCGATCTTCTCGTGGAACGTATTGTTGACATCAATTCTTGTTTTGCTTGCATTCCCACCGCTTGCTGCAGCACTTCTTGGACTTGAATCAGATCGCCTCTTTGGCACGCATATCTTTGATCCGGCCAATGGCGGAGCTATGTTGTGGCAACACTTGTTCTGGTTCTTCGGACACCCCGAGGTGTATATCTTGGCGCTTCCATTCTTTGGAATTGCAACTGAGATTTTGCCGGTCTTTAGTCGCAAACCAATCTTTGGTTATAAGGGTTTGATTGCTGCAACTATCGCAATCTCAGCTCTCTCTGTTGCAGTGTGGGCACACCACTTGTTCGCAACTGGAAAAGTACTTCTCCCATTCTTCTCATTTATGACATTCCTTATCGGTGTTCCAACGGGTGTGAAATTCTTCAATTGGATCGGAACAATGTGGCGCGGCCATGTCACATTTGAGACTCCGATGTTGTGGGTTATGGGCTTTCTAGTCACGTTCCTCTTCGGTGGAATTACAGGAATCATCTTGGCTTCACCACCTCTTGATTTTGCAGTCTCTGCCTCTTACTTCGTCGTTGCTCACTTCCACTACGTTCTCTTTGGAACAGTGGTCTTTGCAATGTTCGCAGGTTTCTACTTCTGGTGGCCAAAGTTCACAGGCCGCATGCTCAATGAGCGCCTTGGAAAGATTCACTTCTGGACGCTCTTCTTCGGATTCCACCTCACATTCCTTATCCAGCACTGGCTTGGAATTAAGGGCTTCCCTCGTCGCTATGCAGATTATTTAGCAACTGATGGATTTACAGAGATGAATATGATCTCAACCGTTGGATCTTTCCTTCTCGCACTCTCCATGATTCCGTTCTTTGTCAACGTCTGGATTACTCGTAAATCTCCTAAGGTTGAAGTCGATGATCCTTGGGGTTATGGAGCATCCCTTGAATGGGCGACTTCATGTCCTCCACCGCGCCATAACTTCACATCGATGCCACGTATTCGTTCAGAGCGCCCAGCATTTGATCTGCACCACCCACACATCAAGACAGAAGGTCACTAAGCATGAAGGCTAACTGGAAACTCTTTTCAGGACTTTCAATCTTCTATGTTGCGATGGCTGTTATTTACTATGTGGTCGGTGGCGAAGCCGTTGGTATTACGGGAATGATTCTTGCCGCATGTCTTGCAGGCATGGTGGGTTTCTATCTCTGGTTTACTCAAAAGCGCATCGGCTTTGATATTCCATCCGACAATCTGGAAGCTGAGATTGCAGATGATGCAGGTGAACTTGGTTTCTATAGTCCACACTCTTGGTGGCCACTTCCTGTTGCTTTAAGTGCTACAGCGATGGGGCTAGGCCTGATCATCGGATGGTGGTTAACACTAATCTCACTAGGGGCTTTGGTCATCAGCATCATCGGAATGGTGACTGAGTACGAGAAGCCAATTTCTCAAAGCTCCCACTAACGATTTCTTGTTCTAAACGCCTATGAAGAAGATAGTGGGCGCCGCTCCTTGGATATTTATCCTTATTTGGAGTTCAGGCTTTGTTGTTGCTAAATATGGATTTGAAGATGCTGACTCACTCTTTTTTCTAGCGATTCGACTCATTCTTGCAGCTATCATCCTCTTCGTTCTCACTGCCGCACTTCGTCAGCCGCTCACACTTTCTCGTGCAGATTTTCGCGCTTCCCTCGCCATTGGTATTGCACTGCATGGTTTTTATCTAGCTGGTGTTTGGTATGCAATCGAGCTGGGAGCTCCAGCTGGCCTGTCATCAGTGATTACCAGTATGCAACCGATTGTGGTCTCTCTCCTTGCAGTGCGCTTACTGAGTGAACCTCTCACGCGCAGACAAGTTGCTGGTCTGATCTTTGGGTTACTCGGCGTATTTCTCGTCGTCCTACCCAAGCTTTCGAAGGCAGAGGGCTTCACAACAGAATCCTTACTTTTCCTCTTTCTGGCACTTGCAGGCAGCACGGTTGCAACACTGCTTCAGAAGAAGATTGGCCACTCCATTCCACTCATGATTGGAACTACCTATCAATTTGCAATCGCTGGTGTGGGATTACTTCTTATTTCAATCGTGAGAGGAAGAACGCGCTTTGAACTTACCCACACCTCTTTCTGGACCATGGCGTGGGCAGTTCTTGTCACATCGATTGCAGCGATACTACTTTTGCTCTGGTTGCTCAATAGAGGTTCGGCTGCGAAAGTTTCAAGTCTGCTCTATCTCGTTCCACCGATGGCGGTATTGCAAGCTTTCATTCTCTTCGGTGAGACCGTGACACCTCTTGGCGTAATTGGAATTGTGATGACCGCTCTTGGAGTGGCCCTGGTCATTCGTTCATAGACTCACATTTTTCTGCATTAACTGATTAGATATGGCTATGACTCAACCTCCTGCAGATCCAGCTCGTGGCAAAGAGGTCTTTGACCTTGATCGCTCCTATGTATTTCACTCATGGTCGGCACAAGCACAGATTTCACCGCTACCTGTTGCAGGGGGAGAAGGAAGCTACTTCTGGGATTACGATGGCAATAAGTATCTGGATTTCTCTAGTCAATTAGTCTTTACAAATATTGGCCATCAGCACCCTAAGGTGATCAAGGCAATTCAAGATCAAGCTGGTCTCTACACAACAGTTGCTCCACAACATGCCAACGAGGCGCGAGGAGAAGCGGCAAAGCGCATCACCGCACGCGCCGGCTCTCATCACAATAAGGTTTTCTTCACCAATGGTGGAGCAGATGGTGTGGAAAATGCGATTCGTCTTGCGCGTATTCATACCCACCGACATAAAATCCTCTCTTTCTATCGCAGCTATCACGGCAACACCACAGCTGCTATTGCATCAACGGGTGATCCACGCAGATGGCCTAATGAATATGCCTATGGCCACATTCACTTCTTTGGTCCCTACCTCTATCGCTCAGCCTTCTGGGCAAAGAGTGAGGAAGAAGAGTGCAAGCGCGCCCTTGAGCATCTTGAACAAGTGATTATCTTTGAAGGAGCCACAACAATTGCTGCGATTCTGATTGAGTCAGTTGTTGGCACTGCAGGTGTTCTCGTTCCGCCTGTTGGCTATCTTGAGGGAGTTCGAGCGCTCTGTGATAAATATGGAATTAAATGGATTGCCGATGAAGTCATGTCAGGCTTTGGTCGAACCGGTAAATGGTTTGCCTACCAACACTCTGCAGCAGAGCCTGATCTCATCGTCTTTGCCAAGGGTGTTAACAGCGGTTATGTGCCACTAGGCGGCGTCATTATCAGTGATGAGATAGCTGCAACATTTAACGATCGCGTATTTCCTGGAGGACTTACCTACAGTGGCCATCCACTTGCAACCGCTGCAGCCGTTGCCACACTCGATGTGATGGCTGATGAGAAGATTGTTGAAAATGCAGCGCTCATGGGGGAGAAGGTCATTAAGCCACTGCTTGAAGATTTGATGGCAAAACATAAAGTCATTGGAGAGATTCGCGGCATGGGTGTCTTCTGGGCTCTGGATTTAGTCACAGATCGCGCAACACGAGCACCACTTGCTCCCTACGGAGCATCTAGTCCTGCAATGAATGAGCTCGTTGCTGCATGCAAGAAGTTGGGACTGTTCCCCTTCAATAATTACAACAGAATGCATATCTGCCCACCATGTAACATCACAGAGGCAGAGCTACGTGAAGGATTTGCGATCTTGGATCAAGCTTTTGCCAGCATCGCCCATCACTACACAGGTGCATAAAAAAATCGACCCTGCTCGCATTTTGCAAGACCGGGCCGATTTCGTAATTACTTAGTGATGGCCCTCGAGCTCACGGCGTTCTGTCTCTGTGGCCTTTGGCACTGCTACAGCTGCTGCACGAGAGACTCGATTGCGAATCTTGTTCTTGATTAATCCAGCTCGACGTACACCTGATGCATCATGCTCTGGTAGTTCAAGGGGTGCGAGCTGCTCGTGTGAAGTAAGCAGCCATGCCTTCTCCGCTGAGATTGGCTCATGAACTTCAACAAACTCACCACTTGGCATACGCACCAAGCGTCCAGTTTCGCGACCGTGCAAGACAAGATCACGATCTGCGCGCTGTAATGAAAGGCAGAGGCGTTTGGTGATGATAAAGGCAATCGGAGGAAGGACGATGATGGCAATACGAGAGAACCACATCATCTGATTGATTGTCAGATGAAAGGTGGTTGCAATGATGTCGTTACCACCGTTGATAAGGGAAACAAGTGTGAAGGTAAGAGCCATGACACCGATTGCGGTGCGATTTGGGGTGTTACGTGGGCGATCAAGGAGATGATGCTCGCGCTTATCTCCCGTAGCCCAACTCTCAATAAATGGATAGAGAGCAAGTCCTGTAAACATGATTCCAGGCAAGATCAGCCCTGGGATCAAGATATTCCAAGAGATGGTGTGGCCAAGGGCATGTGTCTCAATCGGCGGTGCCATACGCACTAAACCATCGAGCCAACCCATGTACCAGTCGGGCTGGGAGCCTGCAGATACTTGTCCTGGCGTATACGGGCCATAGAGCCAAATCGGGTTGATGGATGCAACTGCACCTAAGAAAGCTGTCACACCAAAGACGATGAAGAAGAAGCCACCAGCTTTAGCCATGTAAACAGGCATAAGTGGATAACCAACAACGTTCTTCTCTGTGCGACCAGGACCTGGGAACTGTGTGTGCTTCTGGTACCAGACGAGCATCAAGTGCACTGTGATGAGTGCAAGGAAAATTCCTGGAAGTAGAAGTACGTGCACGGTGTAGATACGTGGAATAAATGCGGTACCAGGGAATGCTCCATCGAATGCAAAGAATGCAAGGTAGGAACCGACAAGTGGCAGAGCCTGAATGATTGCTTCGGCAATGCGGATACCTGTCCCTGAGAGCAAGTCATCCGGAAGTGAGTAACCCAAGAAGCCTTCAACGATACCGAGTGTAAGAAGTCCAACACCGATGATCCAGTTAAATTCACGTGGCTTGCGGAAAGCACCTGTGAAGTAGACGCGCATCAAGTGAACAACGATTCCAACCATAAAGATTAAAGCTGCCCAGTGGTGAATTTGGCGCATCAAGAGACCGCCACGAACTTCGAATGAGATATCAAGAGTTGAGGCATAAGCCGCAGACATCTCTAGACCCTTAAGTGGCTCATATGATCCTTCATAGACAACTTCGCGCATTGAAGGATCAAACCAAAATGTGAGAAATGTTCCTGATAGAAGAAGGATCACGAATGAGTACAAGCAAATTTCACCGAGAAGGAATGACCAGTGGTCCGGGAAGACCTTGGTGAGGTTCTTCTTCATCCACTTTGCAGCGCCTGTGCGATCGTCTACATATCCTGCGACGTTACCGGCGATTCTCTCGCGTGCTGTCATGATGAGCGCTCCCAGAAGCTAGGTCCTACAGGTTCAGTAAATGGTGCCTGGGCCACTAGGTAACCATCGGCATCGACTGTGATGGCCAATTGTGGCAGAGGTCGCGCAGATGGGCCAAAGATAACTTTGGCAGCACGAGTCACATCGAATGTGGATTGATGGCAAGGGCAGAGTAGGTGCTTAGTCTGCTGTTCATAGAGAGCAACTGCACACCCCATATGTGAGCAAATCTTTGAGAAGGCGATGATTCCTTCATGAGTCCATGAAAGTCTCTCGGCGTCGAGGTTAAATTCTTCAGGACGCAAGCGGATAAGAAGGACAGCATCTTTACCGATATCTGCAAGTGAGCGATGCGCCCCAGCTTCGATTTCAGGAAGAGTCTGTGCAACGGCTCCAACTTCGAGATCTTCTGGACGCAAAGGGCGATCTCCTGGATCAGTGACCAGACGAGTCCCTGCTTTCCAGGATGTCTTACTCAGATCATCTTTAGGAAGTGGACCCAAGTCACGCAAGAGAAGAATGGGGGAGAGTGCTGAAAGACCCAGTGCTGCGCCCAGTGTGGTTTTAATCAAAGGGCGACGACCAAGACCGGCTGCGCTTGCGCCTTCTTTTACAGTCTTAATAAATTCTGAGCGATCTTCATCCTCTGATCTAAATTCATGGCGTTGGGCAATTACCTCTTCATCAGGCATCAGAGTCTTAGCCCAGTGGATTAGTCCTGCTCCAATGCAGAAGAGGGCAAGAGCCATCCCCAATCCGATTCCTAGTTGTTGAAGGTGAGTCTGACCAAGGATTGGGATAAAGACGAATACATCATCTTTGATGAAGATGTAAGAATAAATCAGAGTGATTGTTCCGAGTGCTGAAAGACCAAAGAGAATTGCAACTTGACGCTCTGCGCGTGCTGCAGCTTTTGGATCAGTATCGGTGGAGCGATGAACGTGAGCAGGTAGTCCTGGATCTTTAATAAGCTCGATCTCGTTAGACATTACTTATCTCGCCTTCATTGCTAGCCAGACTGCAACACCAATGAGCAGTCCGATTCCTAGAGTCCATACAAGTAAACCTTCAGTGACAGGTCCTACGCGACCGAGTGCTGCACCACCTAATTGTGGCTCAGCTTCTGCGGACTTGATCCATTTGATGATGGAGAGTTTTTCTTCAGGAGTGATTGTCTTATCGCTAAAGACCGGCATTGATTGTGGTCCCGTAACCATTGCCTCGTAGATGTGTCGTGGTTCAACACCCATCAGAGTTGGCGCATATTTACCTTGAGTGAGTGCTCCACCTTGTGCAGCAAAGTTGTGGCACATCGCGCAGTTGGTACGAAAGAGCTCGCCACCTTCTGCAACAGAACCATCTCGCTCATAATTCAAAAGCTCTTCACCCGGGACTTGTGGTCCTGGTGCAAGGGATGCAACATAAGTTGCAAGTGCATGTACTTGCTCTGCGTTATAGACAGGGTCTTTGCGCATTGCTTGAACGCTCATATCAGCCATCGGCATGCGACCTGTTGCGACCTGGAAATCAACAGATGCTGCTCCTACGCCAATCAGAGAAGGTGCAATCTGACCACCTTCTGCGTTTAGTCCGTGGCATGAAGAACAACCCTTAAGGAAGATCTGCTTACCTTCTTCAATCGTCACTGCGCGATCTGCAATGGAGGTGCTCTCATTGTTGACTGCGCTAGCTACTTGAAAAGTGGTGCCGATGGTGAAGAGAGCAAAGATCAAAAGAATTGGTCCTGCTGCACGATGTCTGCGTAGACGCGAGAGGCGCTTCACTGTGTTCCTTTCAGTTGGTCAGTCATTGTCAAATTCAGTTCTTTGGTTTATTTAATGAGGTAGATAGCTGAGAAGAGGGCGATCCAGACAACATCAACAAAGTGCCAGTAGTAGGAGACTACGATTGCCGTTGTTGCCTGACCTTGTGTAAATCGACGAGCCTTAGCGACACGAATTAAAACGATCAGAAAGGCGATGAGGCCTCCTGTTACGTGTAATCCGTGGAAACCTGTTGCGATGTAAAAGACAGAACTGTAGGCGGAGGTTGAAAGAGCCATACCTTCACTGACGAGAGCTGCATACTCGTAAATCTGACCTGCGATAAAGAAGCCACCCATTAGGAAAGTGAGTGCAAACCACTCACGCATTCCCCAGTTCTTGATGTTGATCAGAGAACCTGTGCGACGCGCTTGGTAACGCTCGGCTGCGAACACACCGAACTGGCATGTCACTGATGAGAGAACAAGAACTGTTGTGTTCAGCGTTGCAAAAGGAATGTTGAGAAACTCAGTCGATTCAAGCCAAACATTCGGACCTTGCACAGCGCGTGTGGTGAAATACATTGCAAAGAGCGCGGCGAAGAACATGAGTTCGCTTGAGAGCCAAACAATCGTTCCGACCGCCACCATGTTCGGGCGGGTGATTTTGTGGTGATCGATCACGCTGGTGCTAGTCATAGGTGGCATTATTCCCGAAAAGGGGCGCACTCACCTATTTGGGGACCCTCTGATGGCCTCGATTCTGCGCCTAATCGAGGTGAAAAGGGTCACGCAATTTCGACTCATTCTTTCGTCATCGCCATTGCCGGCGGGCTATTAGACTTTGGCCTATGTCAGAAAATGCTGGGGCACGGGAGCGCAAGTACTCCATCGTTCTCTACTCCGATGACGTCACAGTCCGCGAGGCAGTTATAGGAGCCCTAGGTTCCAGGGTTTCTCCTGAAATGGCCGAGCATGTCATCCATCAATTTGCGACCGCGGCAGCACTTCGCCTCTTCGTCGATGGCAAGAAAGTCGGATCAGAATCTCCTATCGATCTCTTTATTTTAGATGGCGAAGCGGTTCCAGAAGGCGGCATCGGAATGGCTCGTCAGCTCAAGGATGAGGTCTTCAACTGTCCTCCCGTGATGGTCATAACAGGTCGTAAGGAAGATGCATGGCTTGCAGCATGGTCTCGCGCAGAAGCAAATGTTTTACATCCTGTGGACCCATTTACTCTCTCTCACACTGTTGCCGATCTTCTTCGCGCACGTACTATCGCGACAAACGCAACCGCATAACGAAGGTTTCACTATGACTTCAACTCCTGTGAGCTGGAGCCTTCTCATTGAAAAATTACTGGCTGGCCTTGATCTCGAAAGAGCGGAAATTCAAGGGGCGATGCAGGAGATTCTCGGTGGGCAATCAGATATTGAAAGCGTGAAGAGTTTTCTTCTGGCTTTGAAAGCAAAAGGTGAGACTTCTGAGGAAGTCGGCGCCCTTGTTGAAGTGATGTATGCAAATGCTGCTCCGATCAACATTGCAGAACGCGCCGTGGACACCGTGGGTACGGGCGGCGATGGCGCACACACCATCAATATTTCAACAACAGCTGCCGTCATCGCAGCAGCAGCTGGTGCTCGCGTGGTCAAGCATGGCAATCGCGCAGTCTCATCCAAGTCGGGTGCATCAGATTTTCTAGAAGCACTAGGAGTAGTGCCTGGATTAGATGGTGCAGGAGTTGAGCGCACAGTGCGAGAGCTCGGTATTGGATTCTGTTTCGCTCCGGTCTTTCATCCAGCGATGCGATTTGCAGCACCAGCTCGTAAAGAACTAGGAGTACCGACTGTCTTTAATATCTTGGGACCGCTGGCAAATCCAGCGCAACCCAAGGCTGCAGCTATTGGTGTTGCCAAGGAGCGGATGCATCTTGTGATGGCACAGGTACTCGCAGATAAAGGGTGCGATGGCTTTGTCTTTAGAGGCGATGATGGGCTTGATGAAATCACGCTCACAACCACAACTTCAGTGCTTTCCATTGGAAAGTCAGAGATTCATAGCGATCGCATCGATGCGAAAGATTTCGGAATGGATAACGCACCTATCGAAGCCCTTGTGGGTGGGGATGCTCAAGAAAATGCCAGAATCTCACAAGCAATATTTGCAGGAGAACGTGGTGCACCGCGTGATGCAGTCTTGCTCAATGCAGCAGCTGCGATTGCAGCATTTGAAGGCGATATGGATAGTGATATTAAGTCCCGTTTAACTCGTGGGTTAGAGCGTGCTGTGCAGGCAGTTGATTCTGGAGCAGCAAGTGAGTTGCTCAATAAATGGGCAGCTCTTACTCAGGAGATTTCGGCTTCTTAACTTTCTTGCCGAAGTTGTTGAGCTCCTCCAGCGTGTAGATATCGTGAGAGCCAAGTCGTTCCAGCAAACCGTGAAAAACATCTACCGTTGCCCGAGCATCATCGAGTGCACGGTGATTGGGCGAGGTCTTCGTTCCAAAGAATTCTGCAAGCGTTCCTAACTTGCAATTGGGTACTTCATCACGAGTGAGGACCTTGCGAGCAATGATGGCGGTGTCGAGCACGGGAAATTTTGGCCATTCAAAGTCATGCGCTCGGGCAGCGTATGTAAGGAACGAGAGATCAAAACGTGCATTCTGAGCAACGAGCACGGTCTTATCAGGGTGACCTAGAAATTCGAGAAGTGAGGGAAATACTTGAGCAATGGTGGGGGATTGAAAGACCATCTCATCGGTGATGCTGGTGAGTTCGGTGATGTAGGCAGGGATGGGATGGCCTGGGTCGATAAAGGTTTCAAACTCTCCAACTGTTTCGCCCCTGCAAATCTTTACAGCGCCAATCTCAGTGATTCCAGCGCCTAAATGTGGTGCGCCACCAGTGGTCTCAAGATCAATGACAACAAATGTTGTATCGACAAGCGGCCTACCAATTGCTTGGAAAGTGCTCTGCCATGAAGAATTCATCGAATCGTTAACCACGCGTTAACAGTAGATGATTGCTATGACATTGGCTGGGCAATAGTCTGCACACATGAGCGTTGATGGAGCACCTGCGGGATTATTAAATGACTGGCATGCCGAAGGCAAAGGTGCCAATAAAGCTATTGGAGTTCTTCTCGTCCATGGCTTCACAGGTTCTCCCGCATCGATGCGTCCCTGGGGTGAATATCTGAATCAACTTGGATACACCGTCACAGTGCCACTACTCCCAGGGCACGGAACTCGCCCTGAAGATTTGAATATCGTGCAGTGGCAGGAGTGGCCGGCGAAGGTCGAGAACGATCTCAATGTATTGCTGCAAAGTTGCGAAAAAGTATTTATCTGTGGGCTCTCCATGGGCGGAGGAACTGTTCTCAATGTTGCCACGCGATATTCAAGACAACTAGCTGGCATCATCCTTGTGAATCCAATGATTCATGTGAAGTTCGTGCCTCATCAATTGGCTTGGGTCATCTCACGCTTTCAAAAGATGCGCGATTCCGTAGGTGATGACATTAAGCGCCCCGGAATTACCGAATGGGGCTATGACTCTCTCCCGGCCCTTGGGGTGCACCAACTATTGAAGATGCTCTCCTATACCCGCAAGCGACTTCACGATGTGACAGCGCCACTGCAGCTCTTTCATAGCGTTGACGATCACACACTTCCCGTCTCTAACACTGAAATCATCATGGCAGGTGTGGGATCGAGAGAGAAGAACCGCATAGAACTAGTAAATAGTTACCACGTTGCAACCCTTGATTACGATCAAGAGATTATCTTTGAAAATTCTCGACTCTTTATTCAATCGCATTCATAACGCGACCTGTTGCGACAAATGCTGTTGCAGCTTCCAATTCAGGCGATAGATATCGATCAGGCCCAGGGCCTGCAACGCTTTTACGCAGCGCTGTAATGACCTTGGTTGAATCTGGGCTTGGGGTTAAGGGAGCGCGCAGCTCAATCGCACGAGAAGCTGTCACTAGTTCTATGGCGATGATTCGCGTTAGGTTTGTAATTGATGTCCGTAGTTTTCGCGCAGCAGACCATCCCATGGATACGTGATCTTCTTGCATCGCAGAAGAAGGAATGGAATCGACACTTGCAGGAGATGCAAGTCTCTTGTTCTCGCTGACAAGGGCGGCTTGTGTGTATTGGGCAATCATCAGACCTGAATCAACTCCAGGATCATCGGCCAGAAATGGTGGTAATCCTGCGCTGCGATTCTTATCGAGTGCACGATCTGTGCGTCGCTCTGCGATGCTTCCTAAATCTGCGACAGCAATAGCAAGGAAGTCCAGAACATAGGCGATAGGTGCTCCATGGAAATTACCATTGGATGAAATGCGACCATCATCTAAAACTACTGGATTATCAATGACAGCAGCTAGCTCTCGTAGCGCAACAGTTGCTGCATATTCGACTGTGTCACGAACAGCGCCGGCAACTTGAGGAGCACAGCGAAGTGAGTACGCATCCTGCACGCGATCATCATTTTCTAGGTGTGATGCGACTATGCCTGAGCCTTTGAGTGTTGCAAGCATGCGTGCAGCGCTCTCTGCCTGTCCTGGGTGAGAACGCAGAGGAAGGTGAAGCTCTGGAATGAAGACGCGATCTGTTCCAAGCAAACCTTCAACGCTCATCGCTGCAACGACATCTGCAGTATTAACAAGCATTCGTAAATCTTCGATAGCAAGGATGAGCATTCCGAGCATGCCATCTGTGCCATTGATGAGAGCAAGACCCTCTTTTTCGGCAAGTTGCACAGGAGTGATTTTTGCTTCGCGAAGAAGATCAGCCACTGGTCGTTGCACACCATTGTTATCAAAGGCTTCTCCTTCGCCCATAAGAACGAGTGCGCAGTGAGCAAGAGGCGCTAAATCTCCGCTGCAACCAAGGGACCCAAATTCGCGAACAAGGGGAGTGATGCCAGCGTTTAAAAGAGCAGCCATTGTCTCGGCAACTACGGGTCGCACCCCTGTCTTTCCTGAAGCGAGAGTTTTCAATCGAAGAGCCATCAGTGCTCGCACAACTTCTCTCTCTACGGGATCTCCAACACCCGCTGCATGCGAGCGAATCAAGGAACGTTGTAGTTGTGTGCGAAGCTCTTGCGACACATGGCGATTTGCTAGGGCTCCAAAGCCGGTTGAAATTCCATAGACAGGAGTTTCAGATGCTGCAAGCTTTTCAACGTGATCACGCGAGCTTTGCATGGCACTCAGTGATTCTTGTGAGAGTGAGACAGTGGCGCCATTTCGTGCAATTGTCACGAGATCACTAAAAGTCATGCCTGATGTCGTGATTACTACTTCTGCCATGATGTCACTGCTCTTCCTGATTTGTAGGTGCTGTGGACGAGATTGACGCCGGGGCGATATGCCAGGTGTATGTAAGAAGGTGCGTTAAGTAGAACGAGATCTGCTCTCTTACCAACACTCACTATTCCGATATCAGTTCTTCGAAGAGCCTGTGCTCCGCCAAGTGTTGCAGCCTTAACTGCTTCCTCCACCGTAAATCCCAAGAGGCTTACCGCTGTTGCAATACAAAATGGCATCGATGTGGTGTAGCTAGAGCCAGGATTGCAATCAGATGCAATGGCAACTGTTGCACCTGCATCAAGAAAACGTCGACCAAGTCCTGATTGCAGATGTGTGGAGAATTCAGCGCCCGGCAGGAGTGTTGCAACGGTATTACTTGATGCCAACAACTCAATATCTGCATTCGTTGATTTGCTCACGTGATCTGCCGATGCTGCATCGAGTGCTACGGCGAGTGCAACACCACCTCCTGCAGAGAGTTGATTGGCGTGGATGCGCACCTGCATGCCGGCAGCTACTCCTGCGCGCAGTATTGCCTCAGATTGCTCTGGGTTAAAGGCACCGAGATCACAAAATGCATCGATCCATTTCGCCTTGGATTTCGGAATGATTGAATTGATGATGAGCTCCACATAGCCATCCGGATTCGATTCAAACTCTTCAGGAATCACATGAGCTGCAAGGATAGTTGTCTCATCGGTGAATTCATTTGCAATAGCAAGACTGCGAAGCTCATCCTTTTCAGTGAGGCCATATCCAGATTTGATTTCCATCGTTGTGGTGCCCGTTGCAAGTGCTTCGTTGAGAAGACGCTGTGCATTCTGGCGAAGATCAGCATCTGATGCCACTCTCGTTGCCTTCACAGTCGATGCGATTCCACCTGCGGTGTATTTCCCACCTTGTGAACGCGCTGCAAACTCATCTGCTCGATCTCCAGCAAAGATTAGGTGAGAGTGTGAATCCACAAATCCTGGAAGAAGTGTCTTGCCCGAGCAATCAACTTCGCTATCGACACCAGTTGGACGAGTCTGTGAAATCTGGGAAATCAGCCCATCTTCCACCACAACAGTTGCGTTATGTAGAACTCCTATGGCGCCTTCTCCTGCTGATACATCATTTGTAACAAGAGTTGCAATGTTGGTAAATGCTATGGAGCTCACTTGATAGGTGCACCATTCATCATGGGCACGTGAACACCCTTTTCAATGGCAACTTCCTTTGCGTGTTCATAGCCTGCATCTGCATGGCGAATGACGCCCATACCAGGATCGTTGGTGAGCACTCGCTCTAACTTCTGCGCAGCAAGTGGTGTTCCATCTGCAACGCTGACTTGTCCTGCGTGGATAGAGCGACCAATACCAACGCCGCCACCATGGTGAATCGAGACCCATGATGCACCTGATGAAATATTGATCATTGCATTCAGTAGTGGCCAGTCAGCGATCGCATCTGAGCCATCAAGCATTGCTTCAGATTCACGATAAGGGGATGCAACGCTGCCGCAATCTAAGTGATCGCGCCCAATAACAATCGGAGCACTCACTTCTCCACTTGCGACAAGGTCATTAAATTTCAATCCAGCCTTATCGCGTTCTCCATAGCCGAGCCAACAGATGCGTGCAGGTAGCCCTTCAAATTCGACGCGATCTTGCGCCATCTTGATCCAGCGATGTAGATGCTTGTTTTCAGGGAAAAGTTCGAGAACTGCTTGATCGGTACGTGCAATATCTTTCGGATCTCCCGACAGTGCGACCCAACGAAATGGTCCCTTTCCTTCACAGAACAGTGGTCGTATATAGGCTGGAATAAAGCCAGGGAATTCAAATGCTCTGGTGTAACCACCTTGGCGTGCCTCATCGCGAATGGAGTTTCCATAGTCAAAGACCACTGCGCCCTTATCTTGGAAGTTGACCATTGCTTCAACGTGCTTTGCCATTGATTCCTTTGCGCGCTTGGAGAAGTCGACGGGATTGCGATCTGCGCTATCGCGCGCATCATTGATATCAATACCTTCAGGAATATAGAAAAGTGGATCGTGAGCTGATGTTTGGTCGGTGACGATATCTATCGGCACTCCCATGGCAAAGAGTTGGGGGAGGATGGTTGCACTATTTCCCACAAGACCGATGGAGATTGCCTTCTTCTCATTCTTTGCCTTCACAGCCATTGCAACAGCATCTTCCAAATTATCTGCAATGACATCGAGATATCTCTTGGTGACTCGGCGCTTGAGGCGTGAACCATCGACATCGATGATCAGACATGTTCCTTCATTCATGGTGATAGCAAGTGGTTGAGCCCCACCCATACCACCGCATCCACCCGTGACTGTCAGCGTTCCAGCGAGCGTCCCACCAAAGTGCTTTTCAGCAACTGCTGCAAAAGTTTCATAGGTGCCCTGCAAAATTCCTTGAGTTCCGATATAGATCCATGACCCTGCAGTCATCTGGCCATACATCGTTAAACCTAAATCTTCGAGTCTTCGAAAGTCTGGCCAGGTCGCCCAATCTCCTACAAGATTTGAATTGGCGAGGAGTACGCGAGGTGCCCATTCATGGGTTTGAAATACGCCAACGGGTTTTCCAGATTGCACCAACATCGTTTCATCATCTTTTAGATTGGTCAGAGTCTTAATAAGAGCATCGAAGGAATCCCAATTTCGAGCAGCTTTACCTGTTCCACCGTAAACAACTAATTTGTCGGGATGTTCAGCAACTTCAGGATCGAGGTTGTTCTGCAACATGCGAAGGGCTGCCTCTTGACCCCAACCGTGTGCGGTCTTTGTTGTTCCGCGAGGCGCTCTTACTGGACGAGGTCCTGACATCATTTGAGCACTATATATCTGCATCATTGCCGTTTCCACTACCCTTTCACCATGGCATTGCCTCACGATCCTCTCTGGCCACGGGCAGCATCTCTTTTTTCACAGCAGTCAGAAAATCAAGCAGATGTGACTGTCGTTGGAGTTCCGGCCTCACAAACAAGCCTGAGTCCGACATCAGCACATCAGACTCCCAATGCAATTCGGCAAGCGTTACAGCGTTACTCCACCGCTCACTCAGATCCCAGCGTCAATCTTGAGAAAGTTTCCCTGCAAGACGCCGGAGATATCACATCTCCCGATCGTGATGAAGCTGCAGCTATCTCTGAGTTGAAATCAACAGCTGCCAAGAGCTCACTGGTTATTGCACTGGGTGGAGATAATTCGATTACCTATAGCTGCGTGCAGGCAACGCAAGCAACAGGATTAATTACTTTGGATGCACATTACGACTTACGAGATGGTGTCAGCAATGGTTCACCTGTGCGACGCCTCATTGAGGCAGGGTTAAGCGGTAAGAGGGTTGTCCAAATTGGTATTGCTGATTTCTCCAACTCGATTGAGTATGCCAAGAGAGCAAAGGATTTCGGTATCACCGTCATTCCTCGCAGTGAGCTTCGAGGCAAAAGTGTTGAAGATATCTGGGCGATAGCGTTATCGGTTGCTGGCGATAAGGTCTTTGTTGATTTTGATATGGATGTCTGTGATCGATCTGTTGTACCAGCTTGTCCTGCTGCAGCCCCTGGTGGAATTAGCGCCGATGAACTGCGTCAATTCGCATTCCTTGCAGGTTCATCACCTTCTGTGATTGGTGCAGATATCACTGAGATTGATGCAACCAAGGATTCTGCAGATGAACGCACTGTGCGATTGGCAGCTCTTGTAGTTCTTGAGATGGCAGCTGGGTTCTCTACTCGTCCTTGAAATTGCACGATAGCAATACTTCTCTAGAATTACATCCGTGAATAAAGTACTTGGGGCTCTTGGCGGAAATAGAGCAGCTGATGCATTTCGCAAAATAGTCTCAGGAGATGCAAGCGGTGCTCCCGAGTGGTCGCAGCAGATGGCGATCGGAAATGATGTTGGCCTCTTTGGTCCAGAAAGTGCTGTCTGGCAGGTGCATGGTTGTATTGCAACGCTGGTAGGTGGCATTCGCGCCTTGCTGATGCAAGCAGCACATCCTGCAGCATTGACCGGTGTTGCCGAGCACTCTGCCTATGACACAGATCCTTTAGGTCGACTTGAGCGCACAACGCGCTGGCTGACCATCACATCATTTGGCTCAACAGAGGCAATTGAAATTGAAGCCCGCCGAGTGCGTGAAATGCATAAACGTGTAGAAGGAAATTTCGTGCAGAAGAGCGGTGAGCATGCGCGATATAGCGCAAGTGATCCACGATATTTGTTGTGGGTTCATTGTGCTTTCACTGATTCATTCCTGCGTGCACACGAGGAACTTGGTTATGCATTGCCACAAGGTGCCGATCGTTACGTGAATGAGTGGGCAAAGAGTGCTGAGCCACTCGGACTTAGCTCTGCTCCCACGTCTAAGCAAGAACTTGCATCCGTGATGGATAGCTTTGCACGCAATGAAGTTGTCACGATCTCTATGACACCACCCATAGTGGGATTCATTCTCAAGCCACCATTTTCGGTAGGAGGCCTTCTTTTCTACCGAATACTTGCCAATGCAGCTATTGCCACCATCGATGAACCCTTTCTTTCGGCTCTTGGACTTAAACCGCGTTCTCGAATGTGGCTCAAGGTGAGCAAAGTTCTGCTGGATTTTCTCTCTTACATGCTGGGCCATGAATCACCGAGTCAGAAGATTGCGCGCGCAAGAATCAACGCTCTACAGTGACGCCATGTCAGAGTGCATCTTCTGCAAGATAGTTGAAGGATCTCTTCCTTCACATAAGGTCTTTGAAAACGATGATTGCTATGCATTTTTAGATATCTTCCCTGCAGGTCGTGGTCACACATTGGTGATTCCAAAGAAACATGTAAGAGATATTCACGAAGCCGACGCCCTCACATATTCAAAGGTTGCTGCTGCCGCCAAAGATGTTGCGGACCTGCTTGCCGCCAAGTTGGGATCTGAAGGAACCACTGTTTTTCAGATGAGTCGGGAAGCCGGATGGCAGACCGTCTTTCACCTTCACATGCACGTTATCCCTCGCTGGAAGGATGATGGCCTGCATAAGCCATGGGATATTGCACCGGCTGATGACGCAGATCTTGGTGAAGTTCTGCAACAGATTACGAAGTAGAGCACACTTCTCACATGCAAAGTCCTGACGCGATTGTTATTGGCGCAGGCATTGTCGGAGCATCATCTGCGCTATCTCTGACTAATGCAGGGTTGAAAGTCTTAGTAATCGATCGCGGAGCCGTCTCCAGTGGAACCACAGGAGCTGGTGAAGGAAATATTCTTGTTTCAGATAAGGATCCAGGACCGGAGTTGACGCTGGCTCTGCGCTCACGTGATTTGTGGTTTGAGATGCAAGATGATGTTGGCGATAGCTTTGAGTTAGAGGCTAAAGGTGGCGTAGTTGTTGCCCGTCATGATGATGGCCCACTGTTGAAACTTGCAGCAGAACAATCGCAGCATGGAGTGACGACCCAGAAGTTGAATCAATCATCCCTACATGAACTTGAGCCATACCTTCATCCAGATTTTCACTCAGGTGTTTTCTACCCGCAAGATGCGCAATGCCAACCGATGTTGGCGGCAGCTCAGGTCATTCGCACTGTGATTGCTCGCGGTGGTGCATTTATTTCACAGGCAAAGGTCACGCGCATCGTTGTTGAGAACGGCGCTGTTGCTGGGATTGAAACTTCGAAAGGAGTCTTCAGAGCACCTATCATCATCAATGCCACAGGCACATGGGCAGGGGAGTTAGCCCAGATGGCAGGATCGCATCTGCCGATTGCACCGCGCAAAGGATTCATTCTGGTGACAGAGCCAACAAAGAAGTATGTCTTCCATAAAGTATATGACTCAGATTATGTAACAAATGTGGCAAGTAGTGATGCAGATTTGCAGACAAGTACTGTTGTTGAAGGAACGCGTAGTGGAACTATTCTTATTGGTGCAAGCCGTGAACGCATTGGCTTTGATGGTTCCATGAATTACGAGATCTTGCGCCGACTTGCAGCGCAAGCAACATCTCTCTTTCCTGTTTTGCGCGATGTGCAATTGCTTCGCGCATATCGTGGCTTTAGACCCTATGCGCCAGATCATCTGCCCGTCATTGGTGAAGATTCAAAGGTTCGAGGCCTGTGGCACTCAGCAGGGCATGAAGGTGCAGGTATCGGCTTAGCTCCGGGATCTGCTGCGCTAATCACTGATGCAATCCTTGGCAGAGAGTCATTCATGGACGGATCACCGTTTTCACCGCACCGATTTGCGACGGTCTCGCTATGAGTAAGCAAATCTCATTCACATTTAACGGAGTCGCAGTCCAGTGCGAAGAGGGTCAGAGCATTGCTGCAGCGGTCATCAACTCAGGAACTCTTGCCTTGCGAAAAACTAGATTTGGTGAAGAACCCCGCTCGATATTCTGTGGAATTGGAATTTGCTTTGACTGCGTTGTGGTCGTTGATGGTGTTGCTAATCAGCGTTCATGCCTGATTGAGGCTAAGGCAGATATGAATATTGAGAGCTCCTCATGATTATTGTGATTGGTGCAGGTCCTGCAGGTCTTGCAGCTGCAGAGGCAGCATCCCGTAATGGCAGCGAAGTTGCTCTCATTGATTCTGCATCTCGTCTCGGTGGTCAATATTGGCGTCATCGCTCGACAGTGACGGGATATCGCAGCAATCGAGCAGATCTCCTCTTTGCCAAAGTTAAAAGCGCAGCATCAATTACCTATATCTCGGAAGCAACCGTGTGGAGCATTGAAAGAGATGGCGAGCTCATCCGTGTCAATTACTTGCAAGGTGGCTCAGAGAGTTCACTCACTGCAGAGAAATTGATTCTTGCAACCGGTGCATACGATCGCTCGCTCCCTTTCCCCGGATGGGATCAACCAGGTTCTATGACACCTGGTGCTGCGCAAGCTCTACTTAAGGGCCATGGGATTTTAGCTGGACAGTCAGTTGTTGTTGCGGGTACTGGACCATTCTTGCTTCCTGTTGCAACCGGACTTGCGCAAGCTGGTGCAAAGGTAGTTGGACTCTATGAGGCACATAGCCCTCTGCGCTGGTTGCTCTCTCCGCAAGCGTTGTTACTCAATGTGTCTAAGTTTGCTGAATTGATTTATTACGCAGGCCTTATTCGCAAGTATCGAATGGCACCCCGTTTCGGCCGGGTAGTCTCCCGATTTGATAAGGGTCAGGTGACCATAACTTCCGTGAATTCATCTTTTGCACTGAAGAGAAAGAGAGCACTAACTTTCGAAGTTGATGTCGTTGCAGTGGGATGGGGATTTTCGCCAGATCTCACACTGGGTGGAATTGTGGGATGCAAAGAGCGCGTGGATGTTGATGGGACAACAATCTTTGAAGTTGATGGCGATCAATTAAGTTCGCAGAAGAATGTCTGGATTGCTGGGGAAGCAACAGGTATTGGTGGAGCAGATCTCTCACTTCTGGAAGGTGAGATTGCAGGTCTTTCAGCCTCGAGTCAGAAAATTTCCTCAATTCTTCGCTTTGCACGCTTTAGGAAACAGGTATTTGCTGATGCACTCAAGTGCAGTTATCCCGTCAAGGATGGCTGGAGATCGTGGGCTGAGAAATCAACCACCATCTGTCGCTGTGAAGAAGTGTCACTGGGCGAGATTGAAGAATCAGTTGCTGAATTAGGAGCTGAAGATTCTCGAACAGCGAAGTTATTTACTCGCGCTGGCATGGGATTGTGCCAAGGACGCATCTGCTCTCGCAATGTGTCAGAGATTGTTGCTGGCTTGACCAAATGTTCAGTCACTGATGAAGAGCGCATCGCTTCAAGTAATAGACCGATCGCAGCTCCTATTGCACTTGGACTATTGGGAGATGGAAAAAAGTAAGAGAACGAGATACCTTGTGCGACATGACTAACCCATGGAATGGCGTATTAACAGCCACAGCGACCCCCTTCACATCCGATTTTGCAGTTGACTATGACAAATATGCAGAGCATGTTGCATGGCTTGCTGCCAATGGAACTCATGGTGTGATTCCAAATGGTTCGCTTGGGGAGTATCAAGTTCTCACCGCTGAAGAGCGTGCGAAGATGGTCGAAGTTGCAGTTGCTGCAGCACCTAAAGGTTTCAGCGTTGTTCCAGGAGTAGCTGCATATGGTGCGGCGGAATCACGTAAGTGGGCAGAGCACGCACAGAAAGCTGGAGCGGGCGCAGTCATGCTCCTTCCACCTAATGCTTACCGTGCATCTGATGATGAAGTGGTTGCTCATTACAAAGAAGTTGCCAGAGTGGGCATCCCCATCATTGCCTATAACAACCCCTTTGATACCAAGGTAGATCTGACCCCCAAGCTGGTTGCTCGTATTGCGCAAGAAGTACCCAACGTTGTTGCGATTAAGGAATTCTCTGGCGATGTCCGCCGTATCTGGCAGATCAAGAGCTTGGCACCGCGCATTGAAGTCATTGTCGGAGCGGATGACGTTTTCCTTGAGCTTTCTACAGCAGGAGTTGCTGGATGGATTGCAGGATTTCCAAACGCACTTCCTAAGGAATCTATGGAGCTCTATAACCTTGCCACTTCAGGAAACTTCAAAGAGGCGGCGCCGATGTATGCGGCACTTCATGATGTATTCCACTGGGATTCTAAGAAGGAGTTCATTCAAGCAATCAAGCTAGGCATGGATCATGTGGGTCGCTATGGCGGACCTACGCGTCTGCCACGTTTGCCTCTTCCCAAGCATGAACAAGAGCAGATTCATCGTGAGATGGATGTTGCGTTGGCATACTTTAAGAATCGCTAAGAATTCCTATGAAGAGCATCCGCACTGTCACAACGGTTGAGACCCATACCGAAGGTATGCCGACTCGCGTTGTGACTTCAGGAATCGGTGAGATTCCAGGTGCGACAATGTTCGATAAGCGCCTTCACTTCATGGAGCATATGGATTACTTCCGCCAGTGGCTGATGTATGAACCACGTGGACATAGCGCAATGAGTGGTGCGATCTTGCAGAAGCCAACTCGTCCCGATGCTGATTGGGGTGTTGTTTATATAGAGGTCTCTGGATGTTTACCTATGTGTGGACACGGAACCATTGGGGTTGCAACAGCTCTTGTTGAGAAGAAGTTAGTCACGGTCGTTGAACCAGTGACAACAATCCGCCTTGATACACCTGCAGGTTTAGTTGTGGTCGATGTTGCTGTCGGAAATGGACGGGCAAAGAATGTCACGATGACCAATGTTCCCTCATTTTCTTACGCACTCGACCAAGTCGTTGATGTTCCAGGTCTAGGAAAGATCACTTATGACATGGCATATGGCGGAAACTTCTATGCCATCGTTCCCGTTGAACGTGTAGGACTTGAGTTCAAGCACGAGAATGGACAGAAGTTTCTTGATTACGGACTTCTGATCTCTGATGCGATCAATGAACAGAACCGTCCCGTGCACCCTGAAAATCCTGACATTGCAATCTGTCATCACATCGACTTCATCTCACCAGGTAGTGAGGGTCCTTTGCATTGGAGAAATGCAATGTCCATTCATCCTGGTTGGTTTGATCGATCACCCTGCGGAACGGGAACCAGTGCTCGACTTGCTCAAATGGTTGCGCGAGGAGAATTTAAAGAGGGCGATGTTCTCAATAGCGAATCATGGATTGGTTCGCACTTTGAGGGGCGGATTAAAGAGCGCACTAAAGTAGGAAATTTTGATGCCATCATTCCTATGATTACGGGGCGCGCCTGGGTTATGGGCGAAGCCACCTGGACGCTCGATGAGAACGATCCATTTCCGAACGGATTTATTGTTTAGTTAATACTTTGTGGAACAGACCAAGGATTGGAATCTTGCAAAGCCTTGGGAAGAACTGATTGAGAAAATCCTTGGTAGGCGACAGGGCGCATAAAGCGATAGATCGCATCTGTTCCAACTGAGGTTGTGTGTGATGA
>JAPLBL010000083.1 GCA_026392765.1 Actinomycetota bacterium | reverse complement strand
CGACCAAAGCCAGTAAGAACTACGTTCGCACCTTCCTCTTGTGCAATCTTGGCAATATGAAATGCGATTGATCCATCGGTGAGAACGCCGGTGACAAGGATGTTTTTACCTTGGAGGATTCCCATACTTAGTGACCCATTCCTAATCCGCCATCGACTGGAATGATGGCACCGGTGATATAGCTAGCTTGCGGGGATGCAATAAAGGTAACAACATCTGCAATCTCTGCAGCAGAACAGAAACGTCCTAGTGGAACTTGTGCTGCAATATCTACGCGACGCTTTTCATCGAGCTCGGCAGTCATATCTGTCTCGACAAATCCCGGTGCAATGACATTTGCTGTTATGCCTCGACTTCCAAGTTCACGGGCAAAGGATCGAGCCATTCCGACAAGACCTGATTTGGATGCTGAGTAATTCACTTGGCCTGCAGCGCCTACTCCCCCAACGACTGAACCAATAAATATGATGCGTCCTCGCTTTAACTTAAGCAGACCTTTCGTCGCTCGCTTTGCAACTCGGAACGCGCCTGTGAGGTTTGCATCAATCACGCTTTCAAAATCTTCATCGCTCATACGCAGGACAAGCGTGTCTTTGGTGATGCCTGCGTTTGCAACGATAATCTCAGGCTGTCCAATTTCAGATTCAATCTTTGTAAATGCTGCATCCACACTTGCAGAATCAGTGACATCCATCTGCACAGCATCAAAGCCTGTCGGTGGTGTTCCACTGCGATAGGTAATGACGACTCTGTGCCCTGCGGCCTTGAGAGCAGTTGCGATTGCTAAACCGATGCCGCGATTTCCACCGGTAACAAGTGCGATTGAAGTCGGCTCGCTCATGAGAGAAAACTACCCTACTGTTGCTCTATGGCTAAAGAAGATGACGTTTACGACATCACTAGCGCCCCAAAAGGGTTATCTACTGACCAGTCTGCGAGACAACGTCGCTATTTCATTTCAATGATGATACGAACAGCCTGCTTCATCCTGACTGTGTTACTACCCAGTCCATATCGATGGTTTGCTCTTCTCGGCGCCGTTACCTTGCCCTATATCGCAGTCGTAGTTGCAAATGCAGGGCGCGAAACAGTTCTACCAGGTGAAGCCATCTTGAAGAAGAGGCCGAGAGGAATTGAGTAACACAACAAAGAAAGAGAGTTACTCACTCCTTAAATCGCTCGTCGCCCTACTTCTTATTATTGGATGCCTCTGGGCAGCGCAATGGCAGTATCACCGTGGTGTTGATCGACACGCACGCAATTCAGTTATCGAAACAAACTCAAGCATGAGCCCCGTCTCATTGACATCTGTGCGATCCAACCCTGCTGACCATGAATGGCAACCAGTACGAACTGAAGGCATCTTTGACTCCTCATCACAAATACTGTTGCGCAATCGCTATTCAGAAGGTGTGTACGGTTTCGAACTTCTCACGCGCTTCACTACTCCTGAAGGAAAGAGTTTTTGGGTTGATTGCGGCTGGGTGAAAGCTGGCGAGAGCGCATCTTCTCAACCCGAACTACCTGTCTTACCAACGGGTGAGGTCAGCATTACCGGAAGGCTTCGCTTAGATTCTTCTCTTCCGCGTGGATCTTTCTTTGCGATTCCTGGCAACAAAGCTGACGGACTTGTCTCGAAGGCAAATGCACAATCTGGATCTTCAACAGAGACTTTCTATATTGATTTACTGAGTGGATCAGATTCTGCTCTCACTCCTGCTGTTCCAGCGCAACTTCCTGAACTCTCCGATGGGCCACATATGGCTTATGCCTTGCAGTGGCTCTTCTTCGGAGGCCTTGTTATCTACGGACGATTCTTAATTCGTCGTGATGTCTTGTCTAGCAAAGAGCTCTGAGTACAAACCACCCTTAGCAATAAGTTCTTCATGCTTTCCACGCTCCACGATCAGCCCCTTTTCAAGAACTAAAATCTGATCAGCTTCCATCACTGTGCTCAATCGATGAGCAATCACAATCGATGTTCGCCCCTTAAGAGCATGCTTGAGTGCTTCATGCACGAGAGATTCATTTTCAGAATCCAGGTGCGCAGTTGCCTCATCCAAGATCACAATGGCAGGTGCTTTAAGAAGTAGTCGGGCTATTGCAAGCCTTTGCTTCTCTCCACCAGAGAGGCGATGGCCACGCTCTCCCACCATCGTGTCAAAGCCGTTTGGAAGCGTTGAGATTAGATCCCAAATCTGCGCTGCCTTGCACGCTTCAATCATCTCGGCCTCTTTAGCATCTTCTTTCGCATAACGAAGATTCTCGGCAATAGTTTCGTGGAAGAGATGGGCATCTTGCATGACAACACCGATGGAGTCACGAAGTGATTGCACAGTGAACTCTCGAATATCTTCGCCATCAATCGTGATTGCACCACGAGTAACGTCATACAGCCTTGGAAGTAGCGCGCTCATCGTTGTCTTACCAGCTCCCGATGGGCCAACAATTGCAGTCATTGATCCTGCAGGTGCGCTAAAAGTAATTCCGCGCAAAACCTCTCCGCTTTCAACGGTCTCGGGCTTAGCCGCCGATTCAAGCGATGCTAATGAAATCTCATCAGCTCGCGGATAGCTAAAGGCAACTTCGGTGAAATCGATCTTCAAGTCTTTCTTCCTCAAAACCTTTGCACCAGCCTTATCAACAATCATCGGCTGAAGGTCTAGTACTTCAAAGACACGTTCAAATGAGACAAGTGCAGTCATTACATCGATGCGAACATTAGAGAGCGCAGTCAGCGGCCCATAGAGGCGAATGAGCAGCGCAGTGATGGCGAGCAAAGTTCCAACCGTAATGGAACCGTTAATCGCAAGGTGTCCCCCAATGCCATAAGCGAAGGCTGTTGCAACTGCTGCAACACTTGTGATTCCGACAAAGAAGACTCTGTTAAGCATCGCTGTCTGAATGCCTATATCTGCAACCTTGCGCGTACGTGTGCGAAAGAAGTTCTCCTCTTTTGCTGGCTTTCCATACAGGTTCACAAGTAGAGCACCTGAGACATTGAAGCGCTCAGTCATGGTGCTAGACATTGTTGCGTTGAGATTAAATGAATCACGAGTCAAAGCTTGAATGCGCTTTCCAACCCACTTCGTTGGAAGAAGAAAGACTGGCAATAGCAGAAGGGAAACCACTGTGATCTGCCAAGAGAGAATGAGCATCGTTGCTACAACGAGTACGAGTGAGACCACATTGCTCACAACGCCTGACAGAGTTCCAGTAAAGGCTTGTTGAGCACCCATCACATCTGAGTTAATGCGAGAGATCAGCGCACCTGTTTGCGTGCGAGTAAAGAATGCAATCGATTGGCGTTGAATATGAGCAAAGACTTGTGAGCGCAGGTCATAGATCAGGCCTTCGCCGATTCTTGCTGAGTACCAACGCCCGAAGATGTTAAATGCAGCATCGACCACAGCAAGCAGTCCCACAAGGAAGGCAAGCTTTGTAACAAGGCCCGTATCTTTAGGCAAGACACCCTTATCGATGAGTTCGCGAAGCAACAGTGGGGTTGAAACGACGAGGAGCGCTTCGATTACTACGGTGATGAGAAATATGATGATGTGTGATTTATACGGCTTGCCGAAGGAAATGATTCTCTTGATTGTTCCTGGCTTTAGTTTCTGAGACTTAACAGTTGGATCTGCAGTCATTGACCGAAAGGTCATCCAGACTGCATGTTGAGACATCAGAGATCAGATCTAAGGAATCAGACTGTGAAGCCGAGGGCGCGAAGTTGTTCTCGACCATCATCAGAAATCTTATCTGGACCCCAAGGTGGCATCCACACCCAATTGATTTTCACATCGTCTGTAAAAGGTGCAAGAGCTTGACGTGTTTGATCTTCAATCACATCTTGGAGTGGGCATGCAGCAGATGTGAGAGTCATATTGAGAACTGCAATATTGTTGTCATCGACCATCATGTCGTAGATAAGTCCAAGGTCAACAACGTTGATACCAAGTTCTGGGTCGACAACATCCTTCATCGCCTCGTTAATATCTTCGATCTTTGCAACCATGTCTCTATCCTACTTTCTTTTTAGGCTTGCTTTGCCAACGCTTGAACGCTTGCATCTCTAAATGCCATCCAACCTAGCAACGCACATTTAATGCGTGCCGGATACTGAGAAACTCCCGCAAGGGCGACTGCATCCTCAAGGAGTGATTCATCACCCTTCTCGGTTCCCTTGCTCTGCATCAAGTGCATAAAGGAATCAGCTATCACCTGAGCTTGATCAAGGTTTTTGCCGATAAGAAGGTCCGTAAGAATCGAGACACTTGCCTGAGAAATCGAGCACCCCACGCCATCCCAAGAAACGCTCTTGACCATATTTCCTTCAAGTGTGATGTTGAGAGTGATTTCATCGCCACAGCTGGGATTGATGTGGTGAACCTGCGCATCAAAAGTTGCATTCAACTTCTTGTTCTGCGGATTCTTGTAGTGATCCAGAATCACCTCTTGATAGAGATTATCGAGCTGCATTAGCGACCAAAGTATTTCTGAGCGCCCTGCACGCCAACGATGAGCGCATCAAGGTCATCTGTGGTGTTATAGAGATAGACAGAGGCACGTGTAGTTGCGGGAACTCCTAACTTGCGAGTCAGTGGCCATGCGCAGTGATGACCTGTGCGCACTGCAATTCCTTGGCTATCTAAGTACTGACCTAAATCGTGTGGATGAATATCTCCAAGAGTAAATGAAACTACGCCACCTCGGAGCTCTGTTGTCTTTGGACCAATAATGCGCAGATCGGTAATAGCAGAGAGACCCTCAAGCAAATATTTGGTAAGTGATATCTCATGCTTATGGATGTTATCCATACCAATTCCAGTCAGATAGGTCAGCGCTGTGCCTAATCCAACAGCCTGTGCCATATTGGGAACACCGGCTTCAAACTTCTTTGGTGCTCGCGCCCATGTTGCAGATTCCATCGTGACATTTTCAATCATGGATCCACCGGTAAGAAACGGTGGAAGATCCGCAAGAAGTTCTGCGCGTCCCCAGAAAACTCCAATACCTGTAGGACCCACTGCCTTGTGTCCTGAGAATGCTAAGAAATCAATATCGAGTTTCTTCACATCTGTCTTCAT
>JAPLBL010000056.1 GCA_026392765.1 Actinomycetota bacterium | reverse complement strand
CTGGGGAAGTGCGATTGCAATCGCTGTTCCACTTTCAGACTCTCATCCACTACCAGCATTTATCATCATCAATATTGGCTTTGCTGCAGCTGGTCTTGGCATTGGTCCGATGTTTCCTGCATTTATCTTGGCTGCAAGCCGCATTCCAGGCATTGCACCAGGTGTTGCTATCGCTCGTGTGGGAGTAACGGGTATTGCCGGTTACTTCATTGGACCAACTGTGACGGGATTTCTTGCAGATATCTTCTCGCTACCAGTTGCGATGTTCTATCCCGTTGCACTCCTTGCAATGGCAGGGTTCTTATCTCGCGTGATTAAGGTTTAAAGCCAGGTCTGTGCAAGGGTAAAGAGCGATACTGCAAAGAGAAGATAGGCAAAGGCTTTGCGCAATACGACAGGTGAAGTTTTTCCTGAGTAATGAGATGCAATCTGTGCAATCACAATTGCAGCTCCTGCCATAAAGATGGGGATATGCCATTGCACATCACTCCAGAGCGCGCGGTGGCCAACAAATGAGATCAGTGAGTTAAGTGCGATGATCAGAAGTGATGTTCCTGCAGCAATTGCTTGAGGAGTGCCGAAGAAGAGAACCAGCACAGGGATAGCAAGAAAGCCCCCACCGATTCCAAAGAGCCCTGTCATCGAACCGATAAGAAGTGACATCACGATGAGAACGCTGATCGGCATGCGTTTATGTTCTTCAAGCCTTGGTGGGCGCAGCATCGAGAATCCAGCAAGGATTAGGACTCCAGCAAAACCTGTGGTGATGAGGGAATCGGGAAGATGGTGTGCAATCGATGCAAAGCCAAAGTTTGTAACAAGGCCGATTCCACAGATGGCAAAGGCATCTCGATAGAGAACTTGCTTCTTTCTCGCCTTTGGAATCAGGCCAGATGCAGCCGCCAGAAAGACAACGGCCAAAGCTGCCGTTGTTGCAAGCTTGGGTTGGAAGTCAAAGAGATACATCAGGATAGGAACAGAGAGCATGGCGCCGCCTGCTCCGACAAAGCCGAGGACTGCTCCTATGAATGAGCCAGCAAGGAGTGCTCCAAGGATTTCCATATGGCTATCTTGGCAGGATAAAAGTAAAAGCCCCCCGATTTCTCGAGGGGCTTTTAATGAACTTTATATTAGAAGTTGAAGAAGTTCAGGCTTCCAACGCTTGGACCGAACTCTGTGAGGGATCCAAATGCGATGAGTGCAAAGAGGATAAGAGCAGCTCCTGCCAGTGCGATGTCCTTGTTAAATGCGATCATCTCATTCTGCTTAGCTGTTGGGTCTGTCTCTTTCCAGAAGTTGTGGAAGATAACTGCAGCAAGGATGAGTGTGATAGCCAAGAGAAGTGCGCCAAGGTCAACCCAGAGACCAATAGCGATATAGACGCCACCGAGAAGGAAGAATAGGCCAGAAGCTAGAACGCCGAGCTTTGCAGCTGGGAGCTTCTTGTACTGTGCGTAACCTGTCATCGCTTCAAGCTTTGCGAAGTGAGCGATACCTGATGTGATGAAGATAAAGGCGAAGAGAATTCGGCCTACGAGTAGAACTGCGTCCAATTGTGTCTCCTAAGAGTTAGCGGGTGTGTACAGGGTAAGAATAGTTGAAATTTCAACTATCTCTGGCCACGCCACGCCCTTTGCCTCACCTGTGGGGGCTCGATCCACGCTCAATCTGGGGGCCACTTGCCCTTGTCAGCCCTCTGGTCTACTTTTCGAACATCTGTTCGAATAATCAATAGGCACCAAGGGGAAGTAAGAGAAGATGGCAGCAGAAGTAGTAAAGGCTCACGAGGTCGTCTCCGATGGGGGACTGACGCCTATCGAATTCACCTTTAAGGGAAGACGCTTTCGTATCCATGCAGTCTTATCGCGATGGTGTGAGGCAGGTGGATGGTGGAATCGCATTAGCGATGGAAAGTTTCGTCCCGATGATCAAGCGCGTGCGCTCTGGACTGTTGAGGCTGCGCCTATCGGTGCACTCACCACATTCCAACTCGAACGCGATGAAGCAACGGGTCAATGGATTATTAGGGCCATCTAGCAATGAGCTTTATCCATCTGCGCACAGCAAGTGCGTACTCACTGAAATATGGAACAACACAACCTCGTGATTTAGTTGCGCGCGCATCAGAGTTTGAGATGCCGGCGCTCGCACTCACAGATCGCGATGGTTTGGCTGGTGCTATCCGTTTTACCAAAGCATGTGTATCTCATGGGATTGCACCGATTATCGGAATCAATCTTCCGATTGCAATCGGTGATATCTCAGGCACACTTCCACGCGTTACAGTCCTTGCACATAGCGATGGGGGATGGCGCAGTTTGGTGCGCCTCTATACAGGGCTGCAGATGAATAGCCCAGATCGCACAGCGGTATTGACTCCAGAGTTACTTGAAAAATTTAGCCAGTACACATCGAACTTGCATCTGCTGCATGGCCCAGAGTCCCCGGTCTCACAAGCCCTTGCCACCCATCGCTTTGATAGAGCGCTAGAAATCTTTAATCAGACCCGTGATCTCTTTGCCGACCACGCTATTGAGTGTGTTTCGCACTTAGTTGCAGGCAGTGGTCCCCGCTCAACAGCCCATGCTGCACGCTCTCTAATCTTTGCTCGCGATAACGATATTGATGCAGTGATTACCAATGCTGCGCGTATGCGCGATCGCGCCGATGGCCCTGTGGCCGATGTCCTTGATTGCGCGCGGCAATTAGTACCGCTACATCCGCGCAACGTTGAACGCCGTAATGCTGAAGGATATTTAAAGAGTAGTGATGAGATGATCGCACTTGCTGCAGAGATTGCACAAGCAGCAGGAGAGCGCACACCACGTGCGCTACTGAAGACAACTAGGCAGTGGGCAGAGCGCGCAGTGCTATCACCGCATCGCGATATTGGTTTAGGCGGCATTCATCTACCTGAACCCCATGTTGTGGGCGCCACATCACCTGCTGCAATGCGCACCTTGCTGCGCACTCGCTCTGAAGCTGGAATCAATTGGCGCTATAACGATGGGGCAACTATTGCTAAGGCGCGTGCACGACTTGATGATGAACTGTCCATCGTTGCAACGCTTGGTTACGAGTCCTACTTCTTAACCGTTGCGGACATTACCGATATGGCGCGAGGTGCCGATATCCGCGTTGCAGCACGTGGCAGCGGCGCGGGTTCTCTTATCTGTCACTTACTTGGAATATCAGGAGTAGATCCCATGCAACATGGGTTATTGATGGAGCGTTTTTGTTCACCTCTACGTCGTGCACTTCCTGATATCGATATCGATGTGGAATCAGCTAGGCGCCTTGAAATCTATGAGATGGTCTTTAAGAGATATGGCCCCGCTACATGGGATCAACCAGGACTTATTTCACGCTGTGCAACCGTTGCCATGGTCGATACCTATCGTGCACGTAATGCGATCCGCGATGCAGGGGCAGCACTTGGCATGCCGGCAATGGAGATTGATCTGCTTGCAAAATCAATGCCACATATTCGTGCCGGCAATATCGATGCAGCCCTTAACTCATTGCCTGAACTCAAGGACTTCAATACCTCTGCACCCCTTACCCGCGCCACTATTGCTCTCGCTGCTCGCCTCGATGGCCTGCCAAGACATTTGGCGATGCACCCATGCGCCATGGTCTTATCCGATGCATCTTTTCTTGATCGCGCACCGGTGCAAATCAACGCTGGTGGTTTTCCTATGGTCGAATTTGATAAAGATGATGTGGAAGATATTGGGCTGCTTAAGCTCGACATTTTGGGCGTGAGGATGCAATCGGCAATTGCCCATGCTGTGCATGAAATTAAACGCATTGGAGATCAAGAGATTGATATCGATGCGGTGGCACTCGATGATGGTGATACTTATAAATTGATTCAATCAACGCGCACCTTAGGCATCTTTCAAGTCGAAAGCCCTGGACAGCGCGAACTCGTGGGAAAGTTAGAGCCGCGCACCTTTAACGATTTGGTTATCGATATCTCACTCTTTCGGCCAGGGCCGGTCAAGAGCGACATGATTCGACCATTCCTTGAAGCGCGCCATGGCTTTCGCCCAGCTCAGATCATTCATCCTGATCTGTTGCCGATCCTCTCTGAAACCGAAGGCGTTGTTGTCTTTCACGAACAGGTGATCTCGATTATCTCTGTAATGACCGGTATCTCATTGGCCGCAGCTGATGAAAAGCGCAGAGCGTTGGGGGATAGGGCTGGCCAACAAGAGGTCTGCGATTGGTTCTTTCCTGCGGCTAGTGAACGTGGATATGAGTTAAAGGTGATTACTGAGATCTGGGATGTTCTGCGCGCCTTTGCATCCTTTGGTTTCTGTAAAGCACATGCTGCAGCCTTTGCCCTGCCTACATATCAATCGGCATGGCTTAAGACCCATCACCCTGCAGCCTTTATCGCAGGGATATTGACCCATGATCCTGGGATGTATCCCAAGCGATTGCTGCTCGATGAAGCACGACAGATAGGTGTGGGTATTGCACCCCTTGATATCAATAAATCATCTGCTGACTATCGCATTGAGCGCACACTCGATGGCGATGCTGTGCGCATCGCTTTCTCAAGCGTTGCTGGAATATCAGAGAAAGAAATTACCTCCATCATTGCC
>JAPLBL010000081.1 GCA_026392765.1 Actinomycetota bacterium | reverse complement strand
CTTGTGGCCAATCGTGCGCTCAACCATCTTCACATGGCGATAGCGCCACTCTTGAATACCTTCATCGATATCAACAAGGCGCTCAGAGACCATCGCACTCTCTGGATCCTTCTGATGCACTGTAAGCAATACATCTTGCACGGCTGCATTAGATTCGTAAGCAACTTCCTTCTTGCGCCCCACAACATCAGCAGGTAGTGAATAACCACGTTTGGTGAGGTAATCCAAGAAGGAATCCCAAATTGAATTGCCAGAAGTAATCTCTTTAATCTCTGCCTGGATATCAGGAGGTAGGTGGCCAGCCATGCGACTATCGCGGCGGCCAAGAATTGCTTCCACCTTTCTAAATTGTGCTGATTGGAAACCGCTAGAAGATGAGAGATAACCGCGGAAGGCATTGAATTGCAGTGGCGTCATCGTCTCCAAGATATCAACTTGAGCAACACAGACCTTCATGATGGTGCGAATACGTCCGAGAATAGAGAGGGCGTAGTGCGTATTGCCAGATTCAAGTGCGCTCTGCGCTTGTTGGAATTCATGGATGAGTTGCTTAAACCAGAGTTCATATGTTTGGTGGATGATGATGAAGAGCATCTCATCATGCTCAGGTCCATCAGATAGAGGTTTCTGAAGTTTGAGTAGATCATCAACTGCTAAATAAGAGGTGTATGTCAGCGCTGATTCGTAGTTATCGCTCATGTGACTCGTGAATCCGATCCTTCGATCTCTTCGTATTGACGGCTCTCAGTGAGATCGCGGATGCGCTGGAAACCATCCCAGACTTCAACATATGAAGTTGGAAGGGGAGATATAGCTAAACGAATAGCACTTGGTGTGCGGAAATCAGGAATGACGTTGGCAAATTTACGAAGTGCAACGCAGATCTTTGCTGCCTCTGGGTGGCCGATAGAGATATGACCGCCACGTTCTTTGGGATTACGTGATGTCAGAAGTGTGTAACCAAGGGGAGCAAGCCACTCGTCATAGAGATCAATCATCATCTGTGTTCCGATTGCTGACTTTGATGCGATGACATCAATTCCAGCTTCAGCAATCATCTCAAAGGCGATTTGCACACCACGAATTCCAATAATCGATGGGCTTTCCAAACCATCCTTGGATAGGAACTTGAAGCTCCTTCTGCACGCGCTTACTCACATAGAGCCAGGCAGGTGAACCTGGACCTGAGTTTCCATATTTATAAGTGCAACCAATTGCGAGGTCAACACCGTGCTCATCAAAGTTCATCTCAATAGCACCTGTTGCATGGCTTGCATCCCAGACTACAAATGCACCGTAGGAGCGTGCTAGATCTGTAATGGATTCAATATCTGAGCGAGCACCTGATCGATATTGAATAACTTCAAGAGTTACGAGAGCAACATCTTCAGACATGTATTTCTCAAGAAGTTCTGCAGTGATTAATTCATTCTCAGCAACTGCTGGGTCTTCATTATCAATAATGACAAGGTTGAGACCGAGTTGTTCTGCAATGCCTGCAAGGATGTAGCGATCGGTGGGAAAGTTTGCAGCATCTGTAATAACTGTCTTTCGACCAGGGCGTGCCTTAATTGCTGCAAGACAGAGTTGATAGAAGTTGACCGATGTTGTGTCACATACAAGTACTTGTCCAGCTGCTGCACCGAGGGCTGCTCGACCTAAGAGATCTCCTGCAACTTGTGCCTCATCAATCCAGTGGCTCCACCCAGTAACAACTTCATTGCCCCATTCATGGGAGACAAAGTCGCTGACAGCCTTCACAGTTGCATGGGGCAGGCGACCTAGAGAATTCCCATCGAGATAACAGAGATTGGGGTCGGTAATAACAAATTTGCTGCGATAGGGAGCAAGAGGGTCATTCTTATCGAGCTCTAACGCATATGCGCGGTCAGTGACCTTCATAGTTCAAAGGTACGCTCTCCTACCGTGGCGCGCAATGTAGTGAATATCGAAGAGGTCTCTAAAGCCTTTGATATCCG
>JAPLBL010000105.1 GCA_026392765.1 Actinomycetota bacterium | reverse complement strand
CGAGGAAGATCTAATTGATGTTCATGCTTCATTAAATAGGCAACCCCACCCTTGCCAGATTGGCTATTGACGCGAATTACCGCTTCATATGAGCGGCCAATATCTTTTGGATCAATTGGAAGGTATGGAACTGCCCAGGTGAATTTATCTTTTTCACTTCCAGCAGCTTTGGCATCTTTTTCCATATGCTCAAATCCTTTTTTAATTGCATCCTGATGAGAGCCAGAAAATGCAGTAAAGACTAGATCCCCACCATATGGGTGCCGCTCTGGCACACGCAATTGATTGCAGTACTCAACTGTTCGCCTGATCTCATCAATATTGGAGAAATCAATCATGGGATCAATTCCATGAGTTAATAAATTAAGTCCTAAGGTAACTAAGCAAACATTTCCAGTTCGCTCACCATTTCCAAATAAGGTTCCCTCAATTCGATCAGCTCCTGCTAAGTAGGCAAGCTCTGCTGCTGCAACACCAGTGCCGCGATCATTATGTGGGTGCAAACTTAAGATCACGCTGTCGCGATACTTTAAGTTGCGATGCATCCACTCAATTGAATCTGCGTAAATGTTTGGAGTTGCCATCTCAACTGTGGCTGGCAAATTCATAATAGTTTTCCAGGCAGGTGTTGGCTTCCAAATATCATTGACCGCATTACAAACCTCAACTGCATACTCAAGCTCTGTTCCAGTGTATGACTCAGGTGAGTACTCAAATGAGACCAAAGTGCCTGGCACAGTTTTTACTAAATCCAAACAGATTTGAGCGCCATCGGTTGCAATCTTCTTTATGCCATCTTTATCTTGGCCAAATACAACCCGTCTCTGCAAAGTTGAGGTTGAGTTATATAGGTGGACTATCGCCTGCTTTGAACCTTTAATTGATTCAAAGGTTCGCTCAATTAGAGGTTTACGGGCTTGGGTTAAAACCTGAATTACTACATCATCTGGAATTAACTTTTCTTCAATAATTTTGCGAATGAAATCAAAATCAGTTTGGCTAGCAGCTGGAAAACCAACCTCAATCTCTTTGTAACCCATCTTGACTAACAACTTAAACATTGCAAGTTTGCGATTAGCATCCATTGGATCAATTAAGGCTTGATTACCATCTCGTAAATCAACTGAGCACCACTTAGGTGCACTTGTCATTGTTTTACTTGGCCAGGTGCGATCAGTTAAGCCACCATTATTTGGAAATGGATTAAATGGGGCATAACGCGATACTGGCATTGCCGATTTACTTTGTTCTGGAAAGTTACTCATTTTATTTATTTCTCCTCGTCGGTTAAAAGTGGTCTGCCGGTGTGACCAACCTCCGCGACGAGGGGACCGGTTACTTGGCCCCGCCGCGGCAGGTAAGAAGGAGTGATGACAGGCGTAATGAAGTAAGTGATGCGCAAACACCTGTGATTAACATGGCCAAAGGTTAACTCACCTTAAAGAAATTAACCAAATTTATGTCTAAAACTCATTTTAATTACCTCGTAATGTGCCTATTCTTGTGAAATGACGATTCAGGCAAATAAGCCTTATTCCGCACCCCGTCCAGTTGAGTATGCACCGATACCTGATCCAATTTTTCGAAAAAGTTGGTTTGGCGATGAAAATCTACCCGGCCCTAATCCAATACTTTCAGATTTTATTACTGCAACTTTTATGGTTAACACACCAAAGTTTTTACTCAAAATGCAACGAAGGTATGGTGATCACTGCTCATTCTTCTTATCTAGAAGATTATTCATCGGCCTTTTCTCACCAATTGGTGTGCATGAAGTAACTGTTGCTCAGCAACATAACTTTGTTAAGGGAGTTGGCTTTGCCAGGATGCGTAAAGTATTAGGAGAAGGATTACTTACAAATGAAGAGCCAATTCACTTAGCTCACCGCAGAATGATGCAACCGCCATTTCATCATGGAAATCTAGA
>JAPLBL010000085.1 GCA_026392765.1 Actinomycetota bacterium | reverse complement strand
TAGCGCTTCAGTCAGATAACCAATCAGAAGTGAACCAACCGGTGTTCCTCCCATAAATACCAAGAGATAAATTCCCATCACACGACCGCGCACAGCAGGATCGCTATTGACCTGCACATAAGAATTAGCGCTAATCAACATTGTGAGCGCAGATATTCCACAGACAGGTAACCAGAGTGAGTACCACGTATAGGTCGGCATCACTGATAGAACAATGACGACAATTGAAAACCACACACCAAGTCGAATCACAAGCTTTGCATCTCTAAAGCGTTCAAGACGAGCACTCAGTAGCGCACCCGTTAATGAACCCACTGCAATATAAGTTCCAAGAAGGCCAAATTCTGCAGGGCCTTTACCGAATTCCTTAGAGGCCATCAACGCATTAAAGATTTGAAAGTTCAGACCAAAGGTTGCTGCAAAAAAGACTAGCGCCATCACAACATAGAGATCAGGGCGAGCTTTGGCATAGCGAAGACCTTCACGAATGGTGCCAAGAGTCTCTTCCTTCTTCTGGATAAAGAAGTCGGATGAACGCATAAAAAACAGGGAGAGAATCACAAAGAGATAAGTAGTTGCATTGATTAGAAAGGAAGGGCCTGTATCAAAGCGAGCGATGAGAAAACCAGAGAGGGCAGGTCCTACCAAGCGCCCTGCATTGAAATTCGCTGAGTTCAAACTGACTGCATTAGCAACATCTGAGTGACCCACAATCTCTGCGGTAAAGCTCTGGCGAATGGGAGCATCCAGCGCTGATGAAATACCTAAGACAGCTGCACAAACAAAGACGTGCCAGAGTTGAATTACCTCTGCCACAACCAAGATACCAAGTGCATAGCAGGCAAGGGCAGCAACGATATTTGTCCAGATCAATAATTTTCGCTTATCGATACGATCTGCCATCGCACCACCCTGCAGACTAAAGAGCAGCACAGGGGCGAATTGAATAGCTGTGACAAGACCAAGATAGAAACCGTTATTGTCAGTTAGCTCTAGAACAAGCCAATCTTGTGCAACGCGCTGTGCCCACGTGCCGATATTCGACATCGCATTGGCTGGATAGAGGATGCGGAAGTTACGATGGCGAAATGAGCGCCAGTTTCCGTTCTCATCAACCTTAATTCGCATTACTCTTTTCCCATGGCATCAAACATTAAATCTGTTGTAACTCTAATCGCTATTGGCTCCATCTGCTGGCTTGCAGCAGGAGTAGTTGCTATTGCAGCAGGAGCGCAGTCCAAGATTATTTGGACATGCGTAGTGGGCGCAGTTTTAGGTGCGATGGGTATTCGTTACTCAATACGACGATCACGTCGCACAGGTATTTAAGCCTCTAGCTGAGAAGCAATACCACGCAAAACACGGCCAAGGCGTTCTGCCTCAGCACCCGATGGATGGCGTCCCTGACGAAGACCATTTCCAACGCGATCTAGAATCTTGATGGTGTCTTCAATCATCGCTGCAAGATCATCGCTATTAGCACGTGAATTTTCAGCAAGTGATACTGGTGCATCAACAATATGCACTGACATTGCCTGTGGTCCTTTACGTGAATCAATCACAGAGAACTCAAGCTTGGTGCCAGGCTTAACAGTTGAAACACCTTCAGGAAGTGCTGATGATGCTAAATAAACATCTTCGCCTTCATCGGAGGCAATAAATCCAAAACCTTTTTCAAGGGAAAACCATTTAACTTTTCCTGTAGGCATTGCACTTACTCCTTAAGAATTTCCGTGTGGTGTAGCCGAGGGGATTCGGACAGGGGGCTAATTTATCGCATCCGCGATGGGGCGTGCGACCTAGTTTTAGGCGTGAATGGGCTTAGAGCGTTGCTTCGCTATGAGCGCCGCAGCCATGGTCGACTGAAACGACGCGTGCATCATCAGGTGCAATCGCATTGGCGCAGACACCAAATGATGATCGAAGTGAACCTGCAATAGGAATAAAGAATCCACATGAAGAACATGGCTTAGGAGCACCTTGTGCAAGAGGAGTATTCGGTCCGCGATCACCCGTATACCAACGCTTACTTGCTTGATCGCGACCTTCAATCGAGAGAACTCGTGGACGCATCAAACCTAAATCAAATACTTCAGTGGCATCAAGGCCTTCATCTTGTGCAAGTGCATTAATGCCTGGAACAAGGCGAGTATCTTCAAGAACGCTGGGAACAATTACACCTGGCTGTATATCTTCAGGCAAGATTCGTTCCATATAAGGAATGTGATCGGGTGCTAGAAGTGAATCAGGCCCTGGCAAGATAACAACATCGCAGACAGTTGCTTGCGCATCTTCATCAACTTTTGCAACGGTGATGCACCAACGCCATCCACGGTATCCAGCGATATCTGCAATAAATAAATATGTCGCTACGCGATTGTTATCATCATAATCAACTGAGACAAAGTCGCCGACCTGTGTTGCAAACTCTGCCTCAAGAAGTGCGGCATCGCGTGCAACGGTCTGTGCATCAAATGTCTTCATCTTCTAATCGTAAAGCAGAAGGCCCCCGAGAGGTTAATCTCGGGGGCCTTCTCTAACGGATTACGCGTAGTTTAGAAGTCCATATCCCCGCCGCCTTGTGGCATTGGGTTAGATGACTTTGGTTCTGGCTTATCAGTGATGACTGCCTCTGTTGTAATAAAGAGAGCTGCAATCGATGCTGCATTTTGAAGAGCAGAACGTGTGACCTTAGCTGGATCGATGATGCCAGCCTTAATCATGTCTACATATTCTCCAGTTGCTGCATTAAGGCCAAAGCCTGCATCCAAGTGGCGAACCTTCTCAACAACAACTCCACCTTCAAGACCAGCGTTCACTGCGATCTGCTTCAGTGGTGCCTCGATTGAGAGTTCAACAATCTTTGCACCTGTTGCTTCATCGCCTTCAAGCTTGAGCTTTTTAAATGCTGCAGTTGCTGCCTGAAGAAGTGCAACGCCACCACCGGCGACGATTCCTTCTTCTACTGCAGCCTTTGCGTTACGCACAGCATCTTCGATGCGGTGCTTGCGCTCTTTAAGTTCAACTTCTGTTGCAGCTCCTGCCTTGATGACAGCAACTCCTCCAGCAAGCTTTGCAAGGCGCTCTTGAAGCTTTTCCTTGTCATAATCTGAATCTGAGTTCTCGATCTCTGTGCGGATCTGAGTAACACGGCCCTTGAGCTGTGCTTCATCGCCAAGACCTTCGATGATGGTTGTCTCATCCTTAGAAATAACAACCTTGCGAGCGCGACCAAGAAGTTCAAGTCCAGCTGTTTCAAGCTTCAGACCAACTTCGTCAGAGATCACTGTGGCACCTGTAAGGATTGCAATGTCCTGAAGCATCGCCTTGCGACGATCTCCAAAGCCTGGCGCCTTAACAGCTGCTGACTTAAATGTTCCCTTGATCTTATTGACCACGAGAGTTGCAAGTGCTTCGCCTTCAATATCTTCAGCCAAGATTGCAAGTGGCTTAC
>JAPLBL010000096.1 GCA_026392765.1 Actinomycetota bacterium | reverse complement strand
CGCTTTCAGGCGCGTGCGCTCTGATTCAGGAAGTCGCTTGGAGATTCCGCTCATTCCACCGCCAGGAACATAGACAACATAGCGTCCTGGAAGTGAGATTTGGCTAGTAAGGCGTGCACCCTTTTGCCCGATCGGATCTTTGGTGACTTGAACAAGAACAGGCTGGCCTGTCTTTAATACCATTTCAATTTTGCGTGGCTGCGATTCAGAGATACCTGCTGCATCCCAATTCACTTCACCTGCATAGAGAACAGCATTACGGCCCTTACCAATATCAACGAATGCTGCCTCCATCGAAGGAAGAACGTTCTGAACGCGACCTAGATAGACGTTACCACCGTATGAAACGTTGGCATTACGGTTGACGTAGTGCTCAACCATCACATTATCTTCAATGACAGCAATCTGAATACGGTCTCCGACTTGGCGGACAACCATTTCACGATCAACGTTTTCGCGACGAGCTAGGAATTCACCATCTGTGATGATGGTTCCACGGCGACGATATGGCTCACGGTATTCGCGTGAATCACTGCGGCTCTGACTCGTTCTCTGAATTCTCTTGTCCTTCTGCGCCTTCACCATTGGGCTTGCGGCGACCGCGGCCACCGCGACGGCGACGGCGATTACGCCCACCGCGACCATCAGAATCATCTGAGTCACTCGATGTAGCGGTTGATTCTTCTACCTCTTCAGCCTTTGCCGGCTTTGCAGCTTTCTTTGCGCGCTTAGGCGCAACTGCATCAGCGGGTGCTGCTTGAAAGATTGGAACAGGAATTGCTGCAGATTTCTTTGCGCGCTTAGGCGCTTCCTTTACCTCTGCAGTTGTCTCTGTTGGTTCAGTTGTTACATCTGAACTCAGCGATTTCTTACTTGACTTCTTAACCGCGCGCTTACGCGGTGATTTTGGCTCAATAGCCATGGCACCAAATCCTTTAGCGCGTATCTCCAGATTGCTGGTCATACGCATTCTCGTGGCCCGAAATGAGATTTCACTTCGAACAAAACCTTTGTGTAGTCCGCCGCAGGCGCGATAAGGATCGCTGGCCGCGCTGAACTGTTGGGGTAATTATGGCAGAGAGTTGAGCCAAAAACCTATTTTGAGCGTGGTTTAGCTGCGATGACTTGCGTGAACATTCTGCAAGAGGCCAAAGCCGATGAGATTGGCAAACATGCTCGATCCTCCGTATGACATAAATGGCAGAGGAACGCCAGTCATAGGCATCAACCCCAAGGTCATGCCGATATTTTCAAATATTTGAAAGGCGAACCACGCAATAACTCCTGTGCAGACAAGCATCCCGTAGGGGTCCGTCGATCGCCGCGCAATTGCAAATGCTCGCATCAAAATAAGAAAGAGGAGGAAGATGATGAGCCCACTACCTAAGAATCCAAGTTCTTCTCCTGCAACAGTAAAAATAAAGTCTGTCTGCTGTTCAGGAACAAAGCGACCGTTGGTCTGTGGACCGTTAAAGAGACCTGTTCCGATCAATCCCCCAGAGCCCACCGTGATACGTGCCTGCCTGAGCTGATAGCCAGCACCTTGTGAGTCTGCATTGGGATCGACAAATGATTGCAAGCGCCTGACTTGATACTCACTGATGACTCCCGCCTTGGTAGCAGCAAAGCCACCAATCAGTGCAAGAAGTATGAGTCCAACAACCCATCGCGTGGGAGCACCTGAGACAGCAAGCATCGTCACAACAGATGCGCTAATGATGAAGACTGTTCCCATATCAGGTTGAGCAAGGATGAGAAGAATAGGAATTGCAGCAACTCCCAAGGCTTTGAGAACATCTTGGTTTGTGGGTTCATCATTGT
>JAPLBL010000097.1 GCA_026392765.1 Actinomycetota bacterium | reverse complement strand
AAGGGAATTTTCCACACAACAGCTGGTTATTTAACACAGGCTGCATACACACATAAAGTTGTCTTTGATATCAAACCAAGTAGCGATGTCTACTGGTGCACAGCAGATGTCGGTTGGATTACCGGCCACTCCTACATGGTTTATGGCCCACTGATTAATGGTTCGACACAAGTGATCTATGAAGGAACACCCGATACTCCCCACAAGGGTCGCATGTTTGAGATCATCGAAAAATATGGCGTCACTATTTTGTATACGGCTCCCACTCTGATTCGCACATGGATGAAGTGGGGAGATGAATTTCCTAATAAATGTAATCTCTCAACGCTTCGTCTTCTTGGCTCTGTTGGCGAACCAATTAACCCTGAAGCATGGATGTGGTATCGCCAAGTAATTGGTGGAGATAGATGTCCTATCGTCGACACATGGTGGCAGACAGAAACTGGCGCAATCATGATCTCTCCTCTGCCAGGTGTTACTGCAACAAAACCAGGTTCTGCAATGAAAGCACTTCCTGGAATTAGCGCACAGGTTGTCGATGACAAAGGTGTTGCAGTACCGAATGGACATGGTGGTTTTCTTATTCTTGATAAGCCATGGCCATCGATGTTGCGCGGTGTGTGGGGCGAAGATGAGCGCTATAAAGAGACTTACTGGTCACGCTTTCCTGGCATCTACTTTGCAGGAGACGGTGCAAAGCTCGATGACGATGGCGCAATCTGGTTGATGGGTCGCGTCGATGATGTGATGAACATTTCTGGCCATCGCATCTCAACGACAGAAGTTGAATCTGCGCTCGTCTCCCATGAAGCAGTTGCAGAAGCGGCTGTCGTTGGAGCTGCAGATGCGCTCACAGGTCAAGGAATTGTCGCCTTCGTGATCTTGCGTGGTGGCGTTGCACATGCCGATGGTGATCACCTGATTAAAGAGCTACGCGATCACGTTGCCAAAGAAATTGGCGCCATCGCAAAGCCACGTCAAATAATGGTTGTGAATGAACTTCCCAAGACTCGCAGCGGCAAAATCATGCGCCGTCTACTTAAAGATGTCGCGGAAAACCGCGCCGTGGGAGATGCAACAACCTTGGCAGATCCCAATGTGATGAAGCTGATTTCAGAAGGGTTGAAGTCTTCTAAAGACGAGGATTAGCCAGGGCCTTCTCAACTTCTTTACGAATATCTGCAATCACACCAGGTGCATGCTTGCTCACCTGTAAATAGAACTTACTTTCAGAGACTGCATTCTGCCCAGCACTCCATGGCGCCCATAGCAAGATAGTTCCTATGACGTAGAAGGCGATCACGTACTTACCAACTTCAAGTGCTGCACCGAGCAAGGAATCTAGAAATTTCAGTGGACCTCGGATAAGAGTGAACTTCAATGTTTTTGCAATCTGAGTTCCAACCCAGGCTGCAACGTATGCACCCACAACGATTGCTGCAATAAGCCAACCGCTCTGGTTATATTTCACAACTAAATACATCGCACCGACACCACCTGCAATAAAGAAAGCGGTGCGCAAGATTGTGGTGAGCAATCCATTCTTATAACCGTTAAAGAAGGCACCTACTGCGATGAAGGCAATGATGAGATCGAAGATCATTTCGCTCCTAAGTACTTCATCACTGATAACTCAATCTCTTCAACTGATTTAAAAGGTCCATATTTCTTGTGGACCACCTTTCCAGATGCATCGATAAACCATGTAACAGGCACGCCCATGCCAAACTTTCCACGTGTTGAGCCATCTGCGTCATAAAGAATGGGCCATGACATTCCATGGGTCTCAACAAATTTTCTCACCACAGCCATGTTCTTCTCTTCCACCGCAATACCAATAATTGGCACAGATCCTTGCTTTGCTATGTAATGCGCAAAGTGAGGAAGTTCTTGGCGACATGGAGCACACCATGTTCCCCACACATTAATCAGCGCAGGTCCCACAATCGAATCAACTGCCACACCTTTCGATGCATCAAGACAATTAAGTGCTGCATCTTCACTTGCCACTGTCTTAATATCGGCGCAGCT
>JAPLBL010000069.1 GCA_026392765.1 Actinomycetota bacterium | reverse complement strand
GGATCCACCGGTAAGAAACGGTGGAAGATCCGCAAGAAGTTCTGCGCGTCCCCAGAAAACTCCAATACCTGTAGGACCCACTGCCTTGTGTCCTGAGAATGCTAAGAAATCAATATCGAGTTTCTTCACATCTGTCTTCATATGAGGAACAGATTGACATGCATCAAGAACAACAACTGCGCCAACTTCGTGAGCACGATTGGTAATCGCTTCAAGCGGGTTGATGGTACCAAGTACATTTGATTGATGAGTGAGAGCCACAACTTTTGTCTTCTCATCAATGACTGAATTGATGTGAGAGAGATCTAGACGTCCATCATCTGTGACGGTGAACCATTTCAGAGTTGCTCCCGTGCGGGCAGCTAACTGCTGCCAAGGGATGAGATTGGCATGGTGCTCCATCTCGGTAACGACTATTGAATCCCCTGCTTTAAGATGGAAGCGATTGCCAGGAGCGGCGTTGCCCATCGCATAGGAGATGAGATTGAGAGATTCCGTGGCGTTCTTAGTGAAGACGATTTCATCTACCGATGCGTTGAGGAATTGAGCAACAATTTCGCGAGCACCTTCGTAGGCATCCGTTGCTTCCTCAGCCAATTGATGCGCACCGCGATGCACCGCCGCATTATGCAAACGGTAGAAGTCACTCTCTGCATCTATAACAACATTGGGCTTTTGGCTCGTTGCGCCAGAATCTAAATAGACAAGGCGCTTGCCATCGCGGATTGTCCGATTCAAAATCGGAAAATCCTTAGCGATAGCGTGAGCATCAAAAGTCATAATTAAGCGGTGACGTACTCCGCATAACCATTTGCTTCGAGCTTATCTGCAAGCTCCGGTCCGCCTTCTTCGACGATACGACCGTTAGCAAATACGTGAACGAAGTCAGGCTTGATATAGCGCAAGATGCGTGTGTAGTGAGTAATCAAAAGGATTCCGTGGTTATTTGCAGCCTTCGCGCGAACAACACCTTCAGAGACGATACGAAGCGCATCAACATCAAGGCCTGAATCTGTCTCATCAAGGATTGCAAACTTAGGCTTAAGGAGTTCCAGCTGCATGATTTCATGACGCTTCTTCTCTCCTCCTGAGAATCCTTCATTCACATTGCGTTGAGCAAATGATGCATCCATCTTGAGCGATTCCATTGCACTCTTTACTTCGCCTACCCACTCGCGAAGCTTGGGAGCTTCTCCGCGAAGAGCTGTTGCTGCTGTTCGAAGGAAGTTTGAGACTGAAACGCCTGGAACTTCAACGGGATACTGCATTGCAAGGAAGAGTCCTGCCTTTGCGCGCTCATCAACTGTCATCTCGAGAACATCCGCACCATCGAGGGTGACCGTGCCCTCTGTGATGGTGTATTTAGGGTGACCGGCGATTGAGTATGCAAGCGTTGACTTACCTGAACCGTTAGGTCCCATGATTGCATGTGTCTCACCTGACTTGATGGTCAGGTCTACGCCTTTAAGGATTTCGATCGATCCTTGCTCGGTCTCGACAGATACTTTCAATCCGCGAATTTCAAGTGTGCTCATATCTATCTCCGTTACATCTCTACCGTGACGGAGTCTCCGTCGACAGTTACTGAATAGGTCTTAATGGGTGCTACAGCTGGAGGCGTTAACGCCTCTCCTGTGCGAAGGTCGAACTCAGCTCCATGAAGCCAGCATTCAATCTTGAAATCTGTGATGTCACCTTCTGAAAGTGATGCATCAGAGTGGCTGCAGACATCGTTGACCGCGAAGACCTGATCGCCCACACGGGCAACACAGATAGATTCACCGTTCTTCTCAATGCGCACAGGCTTACCGGCTTGAAGTGATGAGAGAGCAATATCAGACATTTACTTACCTGCCTTTTCAAGTTCTCCATCAATGCGAGTCATGATGCGCTCTTGAATTGAATCGATACCAATCTCAGAGACAATCTCATTAAAGAACCCGCGCACTACAAGGCGTCGCGCATCATCCATAGCGATTCCACGTGACATTAAGTAGAAGAGCTGTTCATCATCGAAGCGACCTGTTGTTGAAGCGTGACCGGCGCCAACAATCTCACCAGTTTCGATCTCAAGGTTGGGAACTGAATCCGCACGAGCCCCATCTGAAAGAAGCAAATTACGGTTGAGTTCGTAGGTATCTGTGCCTTCAGCTGCTGCACGAATAAAGACATCACCAATCCAGACAGTGTGCGCCTTATCCCCTGCTAGCGCTCCCTTGTAATTCACACGGGACTTCGCATTAGGCACTTTATGATCAACAAACATGCGGTGTTCAAAGAACTGTCCAGCAGTTGCAAAGTAGACACCTGAGAGATCACAAGATGCACCTGGTGCAATGAAGTCCACGGTAGGAAGCAGACGAACTACATCTCCCCCGACTGTGACAACAATTGACTTAAATGTTGCATCGCGATCAACGATTGCGTGATGGCGCGCTGCATGAATGGTCTTCGAATCCCATTCCTGAAGTGCGATAAGTGTGAGGTGAGCACCTGGCTCAAGAACAATCTCTAAATCTTCTGCAAGATGAGTATCACCTGAGTTCTCAATGACCACAACAGACTTCGAGTGATTGCCAGCCTTGATGAGAACGCGTGAGAATTCAGCAGAGTCAGTTCCGAAAGAAGCACGGTTAAGCATGATGGGCTCAGCAATTTCCGCATTGGCGGCAATAGAAAGAACTGCGCCCTTGCTTGTGAACGCACGAATGCGATTAACAATCACATCATCAGTCTCAGTAACAGCCTCAATCTCTTGGTGAGAGAAAGTCACTCCCGTTGGAAGTGAGCCATTGATTGCCAATGAATTGCGTTCAACCGCGGTGGCTGAACCATCATGTATTCCACCCAAGCGTTTGAGTGGAGTAAAGCGCCATGCTTCTTCACGCCCCGTTGGGGTGTGATTCTCTAGAACGTTCGATTGCAATGAAGACATTAGCCGACTGAACCTTCCATCTGAAGTTCGATGAGGCGGTTGAGTTCGAGTGCATACTCCATAGGAAGCTCACGTGCGATTGGTTCGATAAATCCACGAACAATCATTGCCATAGCTTCATCTTCATTGAGGCCGCGAGACATGAGGTAGAAGAGCTGATCATCTGAGATCTTAGAAACAGTAGCTTCGTGTCCCATAGAGACATCATCTTCACGGATATCAACATAGGGATATGTATCAGAACGAGAGATTGTGTCAACCAAAAGGGCATCGCACTTCACAGTGCTTTTAGAGTGGTGTGCACCCTCTTGAACCTGGACAAGGCCACGGTATGAAGTACGTCCTCCACCGCGAGCTACAGATTTAGAGATTACAGAAGATGATGTGTATGGAGCTGCGTGCACCATCTTTGCACCAGAATCTTGATGTTGGCCAGGGCCTGCAAAGGCAAGTGAAAGTGTTTCACCCTTTGCATGTGGTCCCATCAACATCACAGCTGGGTACTTCATGGTGACCTTCGAGCCGATATTTCCATCAACCCATTCCATCGTTGCACCTTCCGCACATGTTGCGCGCTTTGTTACCAAGTTATAGACGTTGTTAGACCAATTCTGAATGGTTGTGTAACGAACACGAGCACCCTTCTTCACGATGATCTCAACAACTGCTGAGTGCAATGAATCTGACTTGTAGATAGGTGCTGTACAGCCCTCTACATAGTGAATGTAGGAATCTTCATCAGCAATAATCAGAGTACGTTCGAACTGACCCATATTCTCTGTATTGATACGGAAGTAAGCCTGTAGAGGGATATCAACATGAACGCCCTTAGGAACATAGATAAATGAACCACCAGACCAGACAGATGTATTCAGTGCTGCGAACTTGTTATCCCCCACTGGAATAACAGTCGCGAAATACTCTTTGAAGAGCTCAGGATGTTGCTTCAGTGCGCTATCTGTATCTAGGAAGATCACGCCCTGCTTCTCAAGATCTTCACGGATTGAGTGATAAACAACCTCTGATTCATACTGGGCTGCAACGCCTGAAACTAGGCGCTGCTTCTCTGCCTCAGGAATACCAAGGCGGTCATATGTATTCTTAATATCATCTGGAAGGTCATCCCATGTTGTCGCCTGCTTCTCAGTGGAGCGCACAAAGTACTTAATAGTGTCGAAGAAAATTCCAGTTAGATCTGATCCCCATGAAGGCATTGGCTTCTTATCAAAGAGTCCAAGACCTTTAAGGCGCAGGTCTAGCATCCACTGTGGTTCACTCTTCTTCGCTGAGATATCGCGAACTACTTCTTCGCTTAATCCGCGCTTAGCATTAGATCCCGCATCATTGCTATCAGACCAACCGTATTCGTAATTTCCGAGGCCTTCGAGCTCTGGGTGTGCTGTTGTCATGAGTGTGCCTTTCCAGCAGTTATTTTCTTTGATGGTTTGGTTTTTACAGTGTTGGGGATGTACGTGGTACAGACACCATCGCCATGAGCGATAGTGGCTAAACGTTGAACGTGAGTTCCTAGCATGCGCGAGAAAGCTTCGGTCTCTGCCTCACAGAGCGCAGGAAATTCTGCAGCGACGTGGGCAATTGGACAGTGGTGTTGACAGAGTTGCTCACCCAAGGGGCGGCTCTCAATACTGGCTGCGTAACCTTGTTCAGTAAGAAATGTTGCTAGTGCTTCAGATTTATTGGAACGCTTTGCCAGTGCAACTGTTCCCTTACGTTCGATGTCATCAGCACGTGATTGCGCAAATGCATTAACAAGATGTCCGCCTGATTGTGCTGACATAAATTTCAGCGCCGCAACAGCTAAGTCATCGTAGGAATGTTCAAACTTCTCTCGCCCTGAATCGGTCATCACAAATACCTTCGATGGACGACCACGACCACGAGTAAGAGCCTGGTGAGGTTCACGCGCTTCCAAAATTCCATCTGCAACCAAGAGATCGAGGTGGCGGCGAATACCTGCTGGGGTTAAGCCAAGACGCTCACCGAGTACGACAGCAGTCGATGGACCATTCTCGAGGACCGAGCGAGCGACAGCGTCGCGGGTGCTGAGATCATCGATTTTCACAACACTATTGTGTCGTAATTCGCACCGCCTCGCCACTTACAGGTGTCGCCTGCGCGCCCCCATAAGGTCCTAGGCTACGGAGCGTGAGTAGAGCGAGAAGTTTAGCGAGCAAGCTCCTTCCTGCCTTAACTGGTCTGCTCCTCTTTCTCCAATCTGCACTGGTTATTACCGGAGGGGCAGTTCGAGTAACTGGCTCAGGACTTGGCTGTCCGACATGGCCAGAGTGCACTCCCGGTTCCTACACACCAGTGCCCGGACAGGCCGAAGGTCAATTGCATGCGTGGATTGAATTTGGAAACAGACTTCTGACCTTCGCGCTTCTCTTTGCAGCCCTTGCAACAGTGATTGCAATATTTCGTTCTGGTCGTCGAGATTTAAGATTTCTTGGCGCCACACAAGTTCTAGGAATTCTTGGTCAAGGCGCATTAGGTGGCATCACCGTCCTCACCGATCTCAATCCCTTAGCTGTGGGATCACACCTTCTTCTATCCATTCTTCTCATCGCCGCTGCAACTTCCCTGCACTCACGCAGGCATCACCCCAGTGTGCGAACATCATCGACTGAGGTTCGCATCTCCAGAATCTCACTAGCCCATATCAACCTCGCATTTATTGCAATCACTATTGGAACTCTCGTCACAGGCAGCGGACCACATGCAGGAGATGTCGATGCCCCACGATTAGATTTTGCCATCACAACTATCACGAGAATTCACAGCGCTTCGGTGTGGTTACTCATGATTGTCTCCGTTTTCTTCCTCATTTCAAGAAAGCTGAACTATGAGACCAAACGCTGGCTTTTCATCTTCATCTTTCTTGCAATCGGCCAAGGAGCAATTGGCTATACCCAATATTTCCTCGGCGTACCTGAGGAGCTTGTTGTAATGCATTTACTTGGATCTGTATTGGTGTGGATCGCAGCGTGGCGCGTCCGTCTATCTGTAGTACGTAAACCTTCATAAGGAGAAGAACATGACGAAGATCGCTGGCTGGACTGAACTCGATGACCGCGCAGTTGCTTACGCACGTGCACTGGCCATCGACGCCGTGCAAAAGGTTGGTAATGGACACCCAGGTACTGCGATGGCACTTGCTCCTGTTGCCTACAACCTTTTTCAGCGCCATCTCGTTCATGATCCATCTGACCCACAGTGGTTAGGTCGCGATCGTTTCATCTTGTCTTGCGGCCACTCCTCCATGACTCTTTACACCCAACTTTTCTTTAGTGGGTATGGGCTTGAGATGGAAGATATTCAATCCTTTAGAACATGGGGATCTCTCACACCAGGACACCCTGAATTTGGCCACACTGCAGGCGTTGAAATGACAACTGGTCCATTAGGAGCAGGCGTTGCAACATCTGTTGGCTTTGCAATGGCAGCTCGTTATGAGCGCGGACTTCTTGATCCTGAAGCACCTGCAGGCACATCACTTTTTGATCACTCCATCTGGGTTATCTGTTCTGATGGTGATCTTCAAGAAGGAGTTTCTGGAGAGGCATCATCACTTGCTGGAACACAAGAGCTTGGCAATCTCAACATTATTTATGATGACAACAGAATCTCTATCGAAGGCGATACTCACGTTTCATTTACAGAAGATGTTGCGGCTCGCTATCGTGCATATGGCTGGCATGTCCAAGATGTGCCGGCACTATCTGATGGCAATGTAGATCTGGAATCCCTTGATAAGGCAATGATTGCAGCCAAAGCTGAGAAGACAAAGCCATCTCTTATCCGTATGCATTCGATCATTGCATGGCCTGCGCCCAAGCTTCGCGGAACTGGAAAATCACATGGTTCGGCGCTCGGTGATGAAGAGATTGCGGCAACTAAGAAAGAGCTGGGCCTAAACCCAGATGAGAAGTTTGCAATGCCTGATGATGTCTTTGCTCATGTGCGAGCAGTGAAGGCTCGAGGTGCTGCAACTCGTAAGGAGTGGGATTCAAAGTTTGAACAGTGGCAGAAGGCTCATCCAGATCGCGCGGCACTTCTGAAGCGTCTTGTTGCACGCGAACTTCCTGCAGGATGGGAATCAACTCTTCCTAGCTTTGAAGCAGGTAAAGATGTCGCAACTCGCACCGCATCAGGATATGTCATCAATGCAATTGCAAAATCACTACCTGAATTCTGGGGCGGCTCTGCAGATCTAGCAGATTCAAATATGACCACTATCGAAGGTGGCAACTCCTTCTTGCCTGCAACAAGTGCGATGAAGAATGCAGATCCATACGGTCGCATCATCCACTTTGGAATTCGTGAACATGCAATGGGCTCCATCATCAACGGAATTAGCTTGCATGGCCTTTCACGATCCTTTGGTGGAACTTTCGCAGTCTTTAGCGATTACATGCGTCCCTCTGTTCGCCTTGCAGCCATCATGGATATTCCATCTATCTTCGTCTGGACACATGATTCCATCGGCGTGGGAGAAGATGGTCCAACACATCAACCCATTGAGCACTTTGCTGCACTTCGTGCGATTCCAAACTTTGCAGTCTTGCGCCCGGCAGATGCCAATGAGGTCACTGAAGCGTGGAAAT
>JAPLBL010000046.1 GCA_026392765.1 Actinomycetota bacterium | reverse complement strand
AGCACTGGCTCACCCAACTTGGGTTATGGGTCCCGTTGTTTCGATTAACTCTGCAACGCTGATGAATAAGGGCCTTGAAATTATTGAAGCTCATTACCTCTTTGGAGTTGCCTACTCTCAGATTGAGGCTGTCATTCATCCACAATCTGTCGTGCACTCCATGGTCGAATTTGTCGATGGTTCAACAATTGCACAGGGATCGCCTCCCAATATGAAGGGGCCAATCTCTCTTGCACTTTCCTATCCTCATCGCGTTACTGGTGCAACAAAGTCAATTGATTGGACTCAATCCCACACCTGGAACTTTGATCCGATTGATGCAAAGCGTTTTCCAGCGATTGCTCTTGCTCGTGAAGTGGGCGCCATTGGGGCAGGGTTACCGGCAGTATTCAATGCCGCCAATGAAGTTGTTGTTCAAGCATTTGTTGATGGAGAAATTAAGTTCACAGAGATTGTTAAGACAGTATCTGCAGTAGTCGAAAAGATGCGCGGTAGCGTTCGTGGCGTTCTTCGAGATCTAGCTGATGTCAGTGCCATCGAAGATGATGCTCGTCGCACAGCTCACGAACTATTGAAGAAGGTCGGATAATGCAACTTCTTGGAATTTTGGCATTTGTAGTAGCCCTGCTCTTATCTGTCATGGTGCATGAATTTGGCCACTACATCACAGCTAAGCGCTTTGATATGAAGGTTACTGAATTCTTCCTTGGCTTTGGAAAGCGCATCTGGTCATTTACTAGAGGTGAAACAGAGTTTGGAATTAAAGCTATTCCTGCAGGCGGATACTGCCGCATTGAGGGAATGACACCACGGGATGAGATGCCTTTAGGTGAGGAATCTCGCGCTTTCTATGGCGCAACAACAACGCGCAAGTTAATCGTTCTCGGTGCAGGTTCCACAGCCCACTTCGTAATCGGCTTCCTGCTTATCTTCTCTATCTTCTTTGGAGTTGGCGTTAACGCACTTCTCTCTGATGTGACAAAGGTGGCGCCAAATTCTGCAGCAGCAGCCGCTGGATTCCAGCCTGGGGATAAAATCGTTGCTATTGATGGAGATGAAGTCACTGATTGGTATCAGGATTCGCAGGCGATAGCTGCCTCAGAAGGAAATGAACTGACATTTACCGTCTTGCGCGATGGGCAAGAGATTTCGATTACTGCAGCTCCTACATACCTGACCTCTGAAAAGCGTTACATGTTAGGTGTTGTCACCAAAATTGGGATTAAGCGCGAGGGACTTCTTACATCAGTGAAAGAGTCAGGTCAGGCAACTGCAGTTCTTACTCGCGAATCCGTTAAGGCGCTGATTTCACTTCCCACAAAGATTCCTCAACTTATTCGCCAGACATTTGGTGATGAAAAGCGCGATCCCAATGGGCTAGTTGGCATCGTTGGCGCCGCACGTGTTTCAGGAGATGCTGTCAGCAGCAATAAGCTCAATAACACTGAACGCCTTGGAACATTCCTGCTTCTTATTGCAAGTCTAAATATCTTTGTCGGTCTCTTTAATTTGCTTCCATTACTTCCACTCGATGGCGGACATATGGCAGTTGCTATCGCTGATGAGATTCGTGCCTTCTTTGCTCGTCTTCGTGGAAGGCCTCGACCTGCTGGAATCGATGTGAATGTGCTAACACCAATTACGATGACAGTCTTTGCAGTGCTTGCAGTACTGACGGCAATCCTGCTTATCGCAGACATTCTCAACCCCGTCTCGCTCAATCTCTAGAGATAAGGCAGAATACGGTTCATGGTTGATCTTGGAATTCCTAGCGCCCCACCTCCTACCTTGCATCCGCGTCGCAAGACGCGACAGCTCAAGGTTGGTTCTATTGGCGTAGGTTCTGATTCACCGGTCAGCGTTCAGTCGATGTGTACAACGCTGACATCTGATGTCAATGCAACGCTGCAGCAGATTGCAGAACTAACAGCCTCTGGTTGCCAGATTGTGCGCGTTGCAGTTCCATCTCAAGATGATGCAGATGCACTCGCACAGATTGCTAAGAAGTCACAGATTCCTGTCATTGCAGATATTCACTTTCAACCTAAATACATCTTTGCAGCTATTGATGCAGGCTGTGCCGCAGTGCGTGTGAACCCAGGAAACATTAAACAATTTGATGACAAGGTTAAAGAAGTTGCTAAAGCTGCAGGAGATGCTGGAATTCCTATTCGTATTGGCGTCAATGCAGGTTCACTTGATCCGCGTTTATTGAAGAAGTATGGAAAGGCAACTCCTGAAGCGCTAGCTGAATCTGCACTCTGGGAAGCATCCCTCTTTGAAGAACATGGCTTTGGCGATATTAAAATTTCTGTCAAGCATCACGATCCTGTCACCATGGTCAATGCCTATCGCATCTTGGCTGCAAAGTGTGATTATCCGTTGCACCTTGGTGTGACTGAAGCTGGTCCTATCTTTCAAGGAACGATTAAATCTGCAACGGCATTTGGCATCCTTCTGGCAGAAGGAATTGGCGACACTATTCGCGTTTCTTTATCGGCGCCTCCCGTTGAAGAGGTCAAGGTTGGTATTTCTATTCTTGAATCTCTGAATTTGCGTCAACGTAAACTTGAGATCGTTTCATGTCCTTCATGTGGTCGCGCACAAGTAGATGTCTATACCCTTGCTGAGAAAGTTCAGGCAGGACTTCAGGGAATGACTGTTCCACTTCGCGTTGCTGTCATGGGTTGTGTTGTGAATGGTCCTGGTGAAGCACGCGAGGCAGATCTTGGTGTTGCATCTGGAAATGGCAAGGGGCAAATCTTTGTTAAGGGTGAAGTCATTAAGACAGTGCCAGAGGCTCAGATCGTTGAAACTTTAATTGAAGAAGCTATGCGTCTTGCTGAAGAGATGGAAGCCGCAGGCGTTGCATCGGGAGTACCTTCCGTCACAACCTCCTAAAGGTCGGGTAGGGTTCGCGATATGTTGCGAATGTCCACCCTTTTCTTGCGCACGTTGCGCGATGACCCAGCAGATGCTGAAGTTCCAAGCCATCGCCTTCTAGTCCGCGCTGGATATATTCGCCGAATTGCCGCAGGTGTCTATTCATGGCTGCCACTAGGTGTGATCACACTGCGCAACATTGAGAACATTGTTCGCGATGAGATGGATAAGGCTGGATTCCAAGAAGTTCACTTCCCAGCACTTCTTCCTAAAGATGCATACGAAGTAACAGGTCGCTGGAATGATTACGGCCCAGATCTCTTTCGCCTGCAAGATCGCAAGGGTGCTGATTACTTACTAGGCCCAACACATGAAGAGATGTTTACTCTTATGGTGAAGGGTGAGTATTCATCCTATAAAGATTTACCCCTTGCTCTCTATCAAATCCAGACTAAGTATCGCGATGAAGCGCGCCCACGTTCTGGAATTATCCGGGGCCGTGAATTTGTGATGAAGGATTCTTACTCATTTGACCTTACCGATGAAGGTCTTGTTGAGTCTTATATGCGCCATCGCGCGGCATATATCAAGACATTTGATCGCCTTCGTATGAAATACAACATCGTCAGCGCCGTCTCTGGTGCGATGGGTGGATCTGCATCGGAGGAGTTCTTAGCGCCATGCGAGACCGGTGAAGATACATACGTTCTCTGTGAGAAGTGTGGCTATGCCGCAAATGTTGAGGCGATGACAACCGTTGTTGCGGCAAGTGATGCATCAGGTGTGGCAGCCCTTGAAGTCTTTGATTCACCTAATACGCCAACTATCGACACCCTTGTTGGATTGCTCAATGCAAAGTTTGGTGGGGGATATGACGGGTCAATGACGCTGAAGAATGTCATGTTGATGGCAGATAAAACTCCTATCTCCGTACTCGTTCCAGGTGATCGCGAAGTAGATCTCAAGCGCTTGCAGGCAAATCTTGCCGGCGTTAATGACATCAGCGTCTTCGAAGAGGCAGATTTCGCAAAGTTCCCAGGACTTCTGAAGGGTTACATCGGACCACAAGATGCAAAGAAGAACGGCATCACTGTCTATGCAGATCCTCGTATTGCACCAGGAACATCATGGGTGACAGGTGCCAATGCTAAAGATAAGCATGCTCGCAATGTTGTGAGCGGTCGCGATTTCACTGTGGATCAGTATGTGGAAGCTGCACAGATTAAACAAGGTGATGCATGTCCAAAGTGTGAAACACCAGTAATTATTGATCGCGCTATCGAAATCGGTCACATCTTCCAACTAGGGCGCAAGTATGCAGATGCACTTGGCCTCACAGTTCTAGATCAAAACGGCAAATCACAGGTTGTCACCATGGGCTCTTATGGAATCGGTGTTTCACGCGCAGTAGCTGCAATTGCTGAACAGAGCTATGACGAAATTGGTCTTTCATGGCCCGTTGAAGTCGCACCTGCCAAGGTCCACGTTGTTGCCACCGGAAAAGAAGATGTTGTCTTTGAAACAGCAGAGAAGATTTCAGCAGATCTTGAAGCTCGCGGAATTAGCGTGATGATCGATGATCGCCGTGGCACAAGCCCTGGAGTTAAGTTTAAGGATGCTGAGTTGATTGGTATCCCGGTCATTGTTGTGGTGGGTAAGGCACTTGAGCAGGGAAATGTTGAGATCCGCGTTCGCAAGAGCGGAGATAAATCTGAAGTTGCAGTGGCATCAGCAGTTGATTTCATCGCTGGCCTGCTTCCTACATTGAGCTGATGCTTGAAAATCTCACTGCGGTAAATCTTGCCCTGCTGGGTCTTGCAATGTTTTCATCGGGATTTATCGATGCCATTGCTGGTGGGGGAGGTTTGATTCAGACTCCTGCGATGTTGCTCTCATTCCCTAATACAAATCCCGTTGAGGTTGTTGCAACTTCTAAGACTGCAGCCTTCTTTGGAACATCTACTGCTGCTATTCAATACCGCAGATTTATTAAGACAGACCCCAAGTTGTTGATTGCGATGGTCATCCCAGCCTTCATCGGCGCTTGTTTTGGTTCTCTTTTGGCCTCTCATATCTCACCAGAGAGCTTTAAGAGCTCTATCTTCTTTATGATGATTGCAATCTTTATCTATACGCTCTTAAAGCCAGATCTTGGCAAGGTGCATGTTGAGAAGCACTCACCACGAAAGATGATGGTCATTGGTGCGATAGCAGCCTGTCTTATCGGTTTCTATGATGGTCTGATCGGTCCTGGCACAGGAACAATGTTGATGATTGCACTGGTTGCAATCATGGGCTTTGCCTTTGTGGGAGCATCTGCGATTGCAAAGGTCGTTAATGCAACCACGAATCTAGCTTCCATCATTGTGGTTGGGCTTCGTATCGGAATTATGTGGAAGCTCGGGCTAGTACTTGCAGTGGCAAATCTTGCTGGTGGATATATGGGCTCACACATGGCGATTAAGAAGGGCTCATCCTTTATCCGCATCTTCTATCTGATTGTTACTGGGCTTCTTATTCTGCGACTTGGATACTCGCTCTATTTAGAGTAAATTTGCACCTGCAGGACAACTTAATAACAATCGAATAGGACGGCACGAAGATGGCTCTTAAAGACCAGATTTCTGAACACATCACTCCAGCGCTACATAAAGCTGGATATTTTCTTGAAGATGTCAATCTTGTTTCTCCAGGACAGCACCGCATCGTCACAGTCATTGTCGATGGTGAAAGGGCACTCAATCTTGATCAAGTTACCGTGGCTTCAAAGCTCGTCTCAGAACTTCTCGATGAGGCAACATTTATGGGAGAGACTCCATTTACTCTGGAAGTGACATCTCCTGGAATCGATCGCCCCCTCACACTTCCTCGCCACTTTGCCAAGAATGTTGACCGCCTGCTTAGGGTGACCAAGACCGATGGTGTTGTTATCACAGGTCGAATTCTTGCCAATACCGCTAGCGATCTGACTCTATCTGTGACTGAGAAGAAGGATGTTAAAGAAGTAGTTATCTCTTTGGCCGATATTAAGCGCGCACAAGTTGAAATTGAATTTAATCGCAAAGAAGGCGACAAGTAATGGGCGTCGATATTCCAGCACTGGTACTTCTGACCGATGCAAAGGGCATGCCCCTTGAACAGTTGATTCAAATGATTGAAGCAGCGATTCTGACCTCTTATTCAGAGACTCCTGAAGCTAATCGTTATGCACGCGTTCAACTCGATCGCGAGACTGGCGATATTGCAATTTATGTTCCGACCTTTAATGAACTAGGTGAACGTGTCAGCGAAGATGTTCTTGAAGTTGAAGGCTTTGATCGCATGGCAACATCGACTGCGCGCCAAACCATCAAGATGCAGATGCGCGCTACTAATGATGCTGAAATCGTTGGTGAGTTCACGGCATCTGTTGGAGATGTGATTTCAGGAATCATTCAGCAAGGTCGCGATCCTAAGATGATTCACGTCAACCTTGGTCGTATTGAAGGAAAGATTCCGCCTCAGGAACAAGTTCCTGGTGAGGTCTATACACATGGTGAACGCATTAAATGTTTCGTTGTTGAAGTAAAACAAGGGCTCAAGGGTCCAGAGATTATGTTATCTCGCAGCCATCCAGGCCTTGTGAAGCAACTCTTTGCTCTGGAAGTTCCTGAAGTTAAAGATGGCATTGTTGAAATTATGGGCGTCTCACGAGAGGCAGGCCATCGCACGAAGATTGCTGTGAAATCACATCGTGCTGGTGTTTCACCTAAAGGTTCTCTCATTGGACCACTCGGTGCACGCTCTCGCGCTGTGATGGATGAACTCAATGGAGAGAAGATTGACATCGTTGATTACGATGAAGATCCAGCGAAGTATGTTGCACATGCTCTGGCTCCGGCCAAAGTCAGCAGCGTGACAATCGTTGATGAACTCTCTCGCTCAGCAAAGGTAATTGTCCCTGATTACCAACTCTCATTAGCTATCGGTAAAGATGGGCAGAATGCTCGTCTTGCAGCTCGCCTTACAGGCTGGCGTATCGATATCCATCCTGATACCCCGCTACCAACCGCGTAACCCCCGCATGAAATAGGGAATTCCACCCTGATTCGCTAGACTAGGCACATTACGCAGGCACGCAAGCGCCGCGTTATTAACGAAATGGATGCGAAAGATATGAAACTCAAATGAGCTCGTTTACATCATGAGGTCGAACAACTAGGGCTCGCATCCCACAAGTATTTATGCGGGCCAAGACAGGAGAAATGTGTCAAAGGTCCGCGTACATGAGTTGGCAAAACAACTCGGTATGGAGAGCAAGGAAGTCCTTGCAAAGCTCCAAGAAATGGGCGAATTCGTCCGATCAGCTTCATCAACTGTTGAAGCACCTGTAGTCCGCAAGTTAGTTGCGCTCTATCCAGATGCAAAGCCAGTTTCCGATGCGAAGCCAGTTAAGAAGGCAGCTGCAAAGAAGACCGCTGCCTCAAAGAAGACTGCCGAAGTAAATCCAGAGTTAGCTGCAGAACTTGCCGCCGAACTCGGTGTCGATCTTGCTGCGCTGAAGGCATCACGCGATGCTGAAAAGGTTGCACATGAAGAGGCAAAGGCTGCAGCAAGTGAAGCAGCTGCAACTCCTGCACCAACAACGCCAACAACTCCAGCGGCGCCTCGTCCTGGAAATAATCCTTTCTCAACAGGCAGTGCGGTTCCGCGCCCACCACGTCCTGGAAATAATCCTTTCTCAACAGGTGGCGTAGTTCCTCGCCCACCACAACGACCACAAGGAACTGGAGCACCTCGTCCAGGAATGGCAGGAGCGCGTCCAGGTTCTGTGCGTCCAGGTTTTGCAGCGCGTCCAGGTGCAGCACGACCTGCAGGTGCTGGAACAGGAACAGGTAATTACCCACCACGAACAGGTGGAGCACCAACATCATCAGGTCCATATCGTTCACAAGGTGCAACTGGTGGCGCACCAGGTGGCGCACCAGGTGGTGCAGCAGGTGGTCCACAACGTCCAGGCGGCGGCGGTCCCAATCGCGGTCCAGGTCGTGGCGGTACTGCAGGTGCATTTGGAAAGAATGCAAGTAAATCTTCAAAGCGTAAGCAGAAGTCTCGTAAGGCGCTGCGTGAAGAGTTCGACAATATGCAGGCACCACAACTTGGTGGCGCAGTTATTCCTCACGGTGATGGAAAGACCAAGATTCGTATGCGTCGTGGATCATCGCTTGCAGATTTTGCCGAGAAGATTGGCGCAGATCCAGCAGCGTTAGTTTCAGCGCTATTCCACCTTGGTGAAATGGTTACTGCAACACAATCTGTGGATGCAGATACATTTGAAATTCTAGGAGCACAGCTTAAGTATCAGATCGAGATTGTCTCTCCTGAAGATGAAGATCGCGAGCTCTTGCAGGACTTCGATATCGATCTAGCTCAAGAGCTAGAAGATATGAACCCAGATGATCTCGTTGCGCGCCCTCCAGTAGTAACTGTCATGGGTCACGTTGATCACGGTAAGACATCTCTCCTTGATGCAATTCGTAAGACTGAAGTGATTAAGGGCGAAGCGGGTGGAATTACTCAGCACATCGGTGCTTACCAAATTCACCATGATCATGATGGCGTTAACCGCGCAATCACCTTTATCGATACACCGGGCCACGAAGCCTTTACGGCGATGCGTGCTCGCGGTGCAAAGGTCACAGATATTGCTGTTCTAGTTGTTGCAGCAGATGACGGCATCATGCCTCAGACAATTGAAGCGCTTAACCACGCTCAAGCAGCTGATGTTCCAATCGTTGTTGCAGTCAACAAGATTGATAAGGAAGGCGCGAACCCAGATAAGGTCCGCCAGCAGTTGACCGAATACAACTTGATTGCAGAAGAGTACGGCGGAGACACAATCTTCGTAAACGTCTCTGCAAAGAAGGGTGAAGGAGTCGATGCACTTATCGAATCCATTCTCCTCACAGCAGATGCTGCTATTGATCTTCGCGCAGTGGCTGCAGATGATGCTCGTGGTGTTGCTATTGAAGCTCACCTCGATCGTGGTCGCGGCCCTGTTGCAACAGTTCTTGTGCAACGCGGAACTTTGAAGGTCGGAGATGCAATTGTCGCCGGCGGTTCATTCGGTCGCGTGCGTGCGATGCTGGATGAAGATGGAGTTAGCGTTGATGAAGCAGGTCCATCACGTCCTGTGCAGGTTCTTGGTTTCACCTCTGTTCCAAACGCAGGAGATACATTCCTCGTTGCAGAAGATGACCGCACTGCACGTCAGATCGCTGAGAAGCGTCAGGCAGCAGAACGTAATGCTCAACTTGCTAAGGCTCGCAAGAAGGTTTCACTCGAAGACTTTATGGAGCAGTCCAAGGTCTCAACTCTTAACCTCATCCTCAAGGGTGACGTTTCTGGTTCTGTGGAAGCCCTCGAAGATGCACTTATGCAACTTGATGTCGGAGCAGAAGTTGATCTTCGTGTTATCCACCGCGGCGTAGGTGCAATTACCAAGAGCGATATCACTCTTGCATCCGCATCTACTGCAGTTGTGATCGGCTTTAACGTGAAGCCTGAACCACAGACAGCAATCTTCGCTGATCAAGAAGGCGTTGAAGTTCGCTTCTACTCCGTTATCTATAACGCAATCGAGGAGATTGAGCTCTCCCTTAAGGGTCTGCTCAAGCCAGAATACGAAGAAGTTGTATTGGGTAGCGCAGAAGTTCGCGATCTCTTCAAATCTTCTAAGGTTGGAACCATTGCAGGTTCTATCGTTACCGAAGGAATCATTCGACGTAATGCAAAGGCACGCGTTATGCGTGATGGAGCAGTCATCGCAGAAGAGGTCACAATCGAATCTCTCAAGCGATTTAAGGATGATGCCACTGAAGTCAAAGAAGGCTTTGAGTGCGGTATCGGCGTCGGTAAGGGTGCAGACCTTCAGGTTGGAGACATCATTCAGGTCTTCGAGATGCGTGAGAAGAAGCGCGCTTAACAATGGGAAATTCACATCGCAGCCACAAGGTTGCAGACCGCATCAAGGTAGTAGTGGCACAGCTGCTTGAGACAAAGATTAAAGATCCGCGTCTTGGCTTTGTCACTGTTACTGATGCGCGTGTGACTGGAGATCTCCAGAACGCCTCTATCTTCTATACCGTTCTCGGTAACGAAGAAGAGCGTGCTGCAACTGCTGCAGCTCTTGAGTCAGCCAAAGGTGTTATTCGTAGCGCTGTGGGCAAAGATTTGGGAACTCGCATTACGCCTTCTCTTGAATTTATCCTTGATGGTCTTCCAGAATCTGCCAAAGCACTAGACACTCTCCTTGAGCGAGTTCACCAACTCGATGCAGAGGTTGCAAAGGCGCGCGAGAATGCAAAGCCAGTTGTTGAAGATGCTTATAAGGTCCCACGTATAAAAATCGAAGAGTAAGTAATTTCTCATGGTTGATGGCTTCCTTGTAGTCGATAAAGCGGGCGGAATGACGAGCCACGATGTTGTTGCGGTGGGGCGTAAAGCTCTAGGTACACGCAAAGTAGGTCACGCGGGCACTCTTGATCCAATGGCTACAGGCATTCTCGTACTTGGTTTTGGTAATGGAACTCGTCTTTTGCAATACATCACCGATGGCGACAAGTCCTATGTTGCAACTGTTGTTCTTGGCGCATCAACTGTCACAGATGATAAAGAGGGCGAAGTACTTACAAGTACCGATGCCTCAAAGGTTGTAGATAGCGAGATTGAAAAGATGCTTAAGGCAATGATCGGAACTATTGCTCAACGTCCATCATCAGTCTGTCTCTGCTGTCAAAGTCGGGGGAGAGCGTGCTTATGATCGCGTTCGAGCAGGAGAAACATTTGAACTTGAGGCTCGTAGTGTGACTATTTCTCAACTCGATATTCTTGCTATTCGCCACCTTGCTGCAACTACTGAAGTAGATATTGAAGTTACATGTTCTGCCGGCACATTTATTCGCGCCATTGCTCGCGACCTAGGTGATGGTCTTGGCGTTGGAGGACATCTGAGCGCTCTGCGCCGCACGCGTGTTGCTGGCTTTAGCGAAAAAGATGCTGTGAGCTTTGAAGATCTGAAAGCGCAGAAATTCACGGCGCTGGGCCTTTCCGATGTTGCTCGTGTGACATTTACTCCCCGTGAGCTATCAGTTGATGAAGTCAAAGAACTCTCATTTGGTCGCCCACTATCTGAAAATGGAAATACAGTCATTAACGCAGCAATGTCTCCGGATAATCATCTGATTGCACTTCTGAAAGATGAAGGCGGCAAGGCTAAACCGATTGCTGTCTTTGCAGCGGCGAACTAGGTAAGGCAAGATTCGAGTATGAGCCAGAGCAGCGTCGTAGTCATAGGCGTCTTTGATGGTGTCCATAAGGGCCATCAACTTCTGCTCAATCGCGCTAAAGAGATTGCTGATGGGCGTTCGATTGTTGCACTTACCTTTGATCCTCATCCAACAACTGTCTTTGCACCCGATAAGGCGCCCACAATGCTCACCACATTGGCAGATCGGGTTGAGTTACTCAAGATTCATAACGCAGATCAAGTAGCGGTCATGAAGTTCAATGAGAAGTTTGCTGCGATGTCTCCAGATGATTTCGTAGAGACTGTGTTGGTCAATCAGCTTCATGCAAGCACCGTGATAGTGGGAAAGAACTTCACCTACGGACATAAGGCTGCTGGCAGCGTTGATACCTTGATTAAATCTGGACTTACGCATAACTTCACGGTGGATGTGCAGGAGTTGAAGACAGATACTGAAGTCATCTCATCTTCTCGTATACGTAAACTGGTGATTGAAGGCAAAGTTGAGCAAGCGCGCGAGCTTCTCTCACGCCCTCATCGCCTTGATGGTGTTGTAGTTCATGGCGAAAAGCGTGGGCGTGAAATTGGATATCCCACTGCAAACCTAGGAAATATTGATGGGCAGACAATTCCAGCAGATGGTGTGTATGCAGGTTGGTTGACGGTTGGCATCAATTTCTGGCCAGCTGCAATTTCAATTGGAACCAATCCAACATTTGAAGGGGCCCGTGGTCGACAAGTTGAGGCATATGCACTTGATCAAGAAGGCCTTGAGCTCTATGACAAGAACGCATCGATTGAATTTGGTTGGTATTTACGTCCGACTCTGAAATTCGATGGTCTTGAAGCACTTCTTGAGCAGATGAAGAAAGATTGCGATCAGGCCCGAGAATTAACGGAGAAATAGGCGTATTCCAGCCTCAATTTCACTTATCCATAGCCCGCAGGTAAACTTCCCACTGTCCAACGAGAAAGTGATTTCCCGTGATTCAAACCGGGAAGCCTCTTGAACAGTACTGATGTACTTAACATGAAAAGGAAATACAGATATGTCATTAACACCAGAAGTAAAGAAAGAAATCATTGCGAAGTACGGATCATCAGCTACTGATACAGGAAGCCCTGAAGCTCAGGTCGCTCTTTTGTCCCGTCGTATCGAAGACATTACAACTCACCTCAAGACCAACCCGCATGACCACCACAACCGTCGTGGTCTCTTGTTGCTCGTAGGTCAGCGTCGTCGCATCCTTCAGTACCTCGCGAAGACAGATATCAATCGTTATCGCGCAATTATCGAGAAGCTCGGTATTCGCCGCTAATTAAGAATTAATTACACGCCGGGGGACAATGGTCCTCGGTAGTGGTTTCCAGATGTATTTATCTGTGAACTTCGATCGAAGATTCATTTGTTTCGCCTCGCGTGTAGTTACCGCTCCAAGGTGCAATCTACGTGCCTTGGAATTTGAAACAAAGGAGGACCCATGGAGGGTCAAGACGTTAAGACAGCAGTAGCCGTTATCGATAACGGAAAGTTCGGAAAGCGCGAGATCAAGTTCGAAACAGGACGTCTCGCAAAGCAAGCAGCAGGAGCTGCAGCTGTGTATCTCGATGATCAGACAATGATCTTCTCAGCAACAACAGCATCAAAGACACCTAAGGATCAATTCGACTTCTTCCCACTTACAGTGGATGTTGAAGAGAAGATGTATGCCATTGGCAAGATTCCTGGTTCATTCTTCCGTCGCGAAGGTCGTCCATCAGAAGAGGCAATTCTTACCTGCCGTTTGATCGACCGCCCATTGCGTCCATCATTTATTAAGGGACTTCGTAACGAAGTTCAAATCGTTGTGACTGTTATGGCACTCGATCCAGACCACATGTATGACGTCATTGCTATCAACGCAGCGTCAATGTCTACACAGCTTGCAGGTTTGCCATTCTCAGGTCCTATCGGTGGAGTGCGTGTTGCACTTATCGAAGGTCAGTGGGTTGCATTCCCTAACCATTCACAGGTCGAGAACGCTGTTTTCGATATGGTCGTTGCAGGTCGCGTCACAGCTGACGATGTTGCAATCATGATGGTTGAAGCAGAAGCAACAACTCGCACAATCGGTCTTATTGCAGAAGGCGCTAAGGCACCTACTGAAGAGATCGTTGCGCAGGGACTTGATGCTGCAAAGCCATTTATTCGTATTCTCTGTGAAGCACAGTCAAAGCTTGCAGCAGTTGCTGCAAAGCCAACAGCTGAATTCCCAGTGTTCCTTGATTACCAAGATGATGTATTTGCTGCAGTTGAAAAGGCTGCCAAGGATGACCTTGCAAAGGCACTTACGATCTCAGGTAAGCAAGAGCGCGAAACAAAGATCGATGAGATCTCAGCATCAGCAAAGGAATCTGTCTCAGCAGCATTTGAAGGCCGCGAGAAGGAAGTTCCTGCCGCGTTTCGCTCACTGACAAAGAAGCTTGTTCGTCAGCGCGTACTTCGCGACAAGATCCGTATTGATGGTCGCGGTCTTCGCGATATCCGTGCGCTCTCAGCTGAAGTTGAAGTGATTCCTCGCGTTCACGGTTCAGCAATCTTCGAACGTGGTGAGACTCAGATTCTTGGAGTAACAACTCTGAATATGCTCAAGATGGAGCAGCAGCTCGACACTATGAGCCCTGAAAAATCAAAGCGTTACATGCACAACTACAACTTCCCACCATATTCAACTGGTGAAACAGGTCGTGTTGGAACACCTAAGCGTCGCGAAATCGGCCACGGTGCTCTTGCTGAGCGTGCTTTGATTCCGGTACTTCCAACACGTGAAGAGTTCCCTTACGCAATCCGTCAGGTCTCTGAAGCACTTGGTTCCAATGGATCAACATCTATGGGATCTGTCTGTGCATCAACACTGTCAATGCTTCAAGCAGGTGTGCCTCTTAAGGCTCCTGTTGCAGGTATTGCAATGGGTCTGATCTCAGATACTGTCGATGGAAAGATTGAGTACGTAGCTCTCACAGATATCCTCGGTGCAGAAGATGCATTTGGAGATATGGACTTTAAGGTCGCAGGTACAAAGGACTTCATTACAGCTCTGCAGCTTGATACAAAGCTTGATGGAATTCCCGCATCAGTTCTTACTGGCGCACTTCACCAAGCAAAGGAAGCGCGTCTTGCGATTCTCGATGTCATGAACGAAGCAATCGATACACCTGATGAGATGAGCCAATACGCTCCTCGCATCATCTCTGTAAAGATTCCTGTCGATCAGATTGGTGCAGTAATCGGGCCTAAGGGCAAGATCATCAACCAGATTCAAGATGAAACTGGCGCAGATATTTCTATTGAAGATGATGGAACTATCTATATCGGTGCAACCGATGGGCCTTCAGCTGAAGCTGCTCGCGCACAGATCAATGCCATTGCTAATCCACAAATGCCAGAAGTGGGAGAGCGTTACCTCGGAACCGTCGTAAAGCTTGCAACATTCGGCGCATTTGTTTCATTGATGCCAGGTAAAGATGGCTTGCTCCACGTATCTCAGATTCGCAAGATGCATGGTGGAAAGCGTATTGAAAACCTTGAAGATGTCATGAAGGTTGGCGACAAGATTCAGGTTGAAATCGGCGAGATTGATCCAAAGGGCAAGCTCTCCTTGGTTCCAGTTCTCGAAGATGGAACGACTCCAGCTGCTGAATAAGTAGATGTCAGTCAAACGCTCAGTTCACTCAAGTGGTCTGCGCATTGTTACGGAAGAAGTTCCGTCAGTGCGCAGCGCCGCTGTGGGAATCTGGGTCAATGTAGGTTCACGTGATGAAGCACCGGCAACTGCTGGTGCTTCTCACTTTTTAGAGCACCTTCTCTTCAAAGGAACAACAAGCCGCACAGCGCTAGATATTTCATCTTCTATCGAATCTGTTGGCGGCGAGATGAATGCATTTACCTCCAAGGAATACACCTGCTTCTATGCACGTGTGATTGACACAGATCTTCCTATGGCAATCGATGTTGTCAGCGATCTCATTACTTCATCCATTGTGACAGCACTCGATGTCGATGCAGAGCGCAAGGTAGTTCTTGAAGAGATCGCTATGCGTGATGATGATCCAAGTGATCTCGTGCATGATCTCTTTAGCGATACCTATTATGGAGATACCCAGATCGGCCGCCCGATTCTTGGAACCGTTGATTCCATCAAGGGCATGTCTCGCAACACTGTCTTTAATTACTATAAGAAGAAGTATCTTCCGCAGGATCTTGTTGTGGCAGTTGCCGGAAATATCAAACATAGGCGCGTGGTTGCAATGGTTGAGCAAGCTCTCTCAAGGGATAACTTCCTTGATGTGATGGCAGCTCCTGTGATCCGTCCCAATATTCCGATTAAGAACACCAAACAGCAATCAGTTGGATTGATGTATAAAAAGAGCGAGCAAGCTCATATGTTCTATGGCATGGAAGGCGTTGCTCGAGCAGATGATCGTCGCTTTGCAATGGGCGTTCTCTCTGCAGCCCTCGGTGGCGGAATGTCATCACGATTATTCCAAGAGATCCGTGAAAAGCGCGGCCTTGCTTACTCTGTCTATGCCTATGCTCAGCAATTTGCAGGATCTGGCGTTCTTGGTTTCTATGCAGGGTGTAATCCAACAAAGGCTATTGAAGTTGTTGAAATTATCCGCAGCGTCTTATCTGATGTTGCCGATAATGGAATGACACATGAAGAGATTGAGCGCGCAAAGGGCGCAGTCCGTGGCTCTCTGGTCTTAAGCCAGGAAGATACCGGCTCACGCATGAGCCGCATCGGCAAGAATGAAATCGTTTATGGCCAAGTTATGGATTTTGATGACATTCTCAAAGCTATTTCTCGCGTGAGCGCCCAAGACATTCACGAAATTGCCAGCGAGTTCTTGGTCAAAACGCCTACCCTTGCTCTTGTCGGTCCATTTAAGAACGAATCTAAATTTGAGAAGGTGCTTCAAAAATGATCAAAGTAGGAGTACTCGGTGCACGTGGCCGCATGGGTTCTGAAGTTGTTAAGGCTGTTAATGAAGCCTCTGACCTTGAACTCGTAGCAGCGCTCGATCTCGGTGATTCACTTGACGCTCTCGTTTCAAACGGAGCACAGGTAGTCGTTGATTTCACCACTCCAGATTCAGTGATGGCAAACCTAGAATTTCTTATCTCAAAGAACATTAATGCAGTCATCGGAACTACTGGATTCGATGATGCGCGTATTGCAAAGATTAAGAGTCTCTTAGCCTCATCTAAGTCAGGTGTTCTCATTGCGCCTAACTTTGCCATCGGTGCTGTCTTGATGATGGAGTTTGCAACAAAGGCTGCAAAGTACTTCGAATCTGCAGAAATTATTGAGCTGCACCACCCTAATAAGGTCGATGCACCATCAGGAACAGCAGCGCGCACAGCAGATCTCATGTCTAAAGCTCGTAAAGAGGCAGGGCTAGCACCTATGCCTGATGCAACAACGTCATCACTTGATGGTGCGCGCGGTGCAACTGTGGGAGATATTCCGGTGCACTCAGTTCGTGTGCGCGGACTTGTTGCTCACCAAGAAGTTTTGCTCGGTGGAATTGGTGAAACACTTTCAATTCGTCATGACTCTATCGACAGAGTAGGTTTTATGCCAGGAGTACTTCTTGGCGTTCGTCAGGTAATTACACACCCAGGGCTGACATTCGGCCTTGAAAACTTTATGTAGGGAGATTGAAATGGCACTGGCAGATATCACAATGTATGGCGCCGATTGGTGCGGAGATTGTCGTCGCTCAAAGCGCCTTCTTGAAGAACTCGATGTTCAAGTCAATCACATTGATGTGGAAGCAGATCCATCAGCTGCTGCCAAAGTGCAAGAGATCAATGGGGGAGCGAAATCGATTCCCGTACTCGTCTTCTCTGATGGAACTCACCTGACTGAACCTTCAGATAATGACTTGAAGGCAAAACTCACATCCCTTGGAATAATCTAAAGTCTATAAAGCGCAGCCGATGTAATGGCTGCAGAGATAACCACCGCGAAGTACGGTGCTTTAAGGCTCAGTGCAATGAGAGCCACTGCAACACCTGCAAGACGTTGATCAATGACCCACTTACCTTTCTCGGTAATTGTCTGCACTCCGACAAGTGCGCTTAAGAGTGCAATAGGAATCAGCGTGTTTATTCTCAGCATGCGAGGGTTGGTCAAATACTTTTCGGGAATTGAGTGCCCGAGATATTTAAGGGTAAATGCGATAGCGCTGGTTCCTACAACTCCTATCCACAACGCGTTCATGAGCGCACCTTCCAACCGAAAGCAACTGCAAGTAATGCTGTGGCAATAATCGGAAGACCTGCAGAAATGATGGGGCTTAAGATAATTGCCAGAATGACGGCAGATGCCGCGAGTGTGCGCTCATATCTTCCTGTAAGTCGAGGCCAAACGAGTCCAAGAAATGCAGCAGGAACTGCGGCATCAAGGCCCCATGCAGAAGGATTACCCATCGCTTGCGCACCGAGAGCTCCAAGCAATGTGAAGAAATTCCAGAATATATAGACGCCAAAGCCCGTTAACCAAAAGCCCTGCTTCATTGCATCGATACCTAGATCTTCTTGGCCGATGGCAACCCCTGTTGATTCATCAATCGTTACTTGTGCTGCGATGACGCGCTTTACTCCACGGACTTTAAGAAGTGGTGCCATGCGCAATCCATAGAGACCGTTTCGAATACCGAGTAAGGAAGCGGTTGCAATTCCTGAAATCGCACTTCCACCAGCGCCCATTACGCCAACAATCGCAAATTGCGAGGCCCCTGAAAAGGTGAGGAGTGAGAGCAGGCATGTTTGAAGAATTGAGAATCCAGCAGCGATAGAAGCTGCTCCAAAAGCGGTTCCGTAGAGGCCGACTGTGAAGGAGACGCTCAGACTTTGGGTTGCGGTGGCGCGGAACACTTTGGACACGCGGTTATTGTGCCCTAGATATCCAAAGGGTGGAGGGGGGTTGAAAGATAAGGTGCGCTCATGTCTGAGACCGTAATATTTAGAGACGATGTATCCGTCGAACTCATCAAAGCTAGCGCTAGTGATGCTGATGTCATTTGGGCCGCTCGCGTATCAACTGCCGGCGAGCAATCGATGGATGAGATTGGTGAAGATCCAGCTCGTTCTGCTGGCCTGATTAATTACCTTGCACGCGAACGCCATGGGTCTCCCTTTGAACACACCTCAATGACATTCTTTATCTCTGCTCCCATCTTTGTATTCCGCGAATTTATGCGTCATCGCATCGCTTCCTATAACGAAGAATCTGGTCGCTATCGCGAACTCAAGCCAGTCTTTTACATTCCCTCCAAGGAACGTAAATTGATTCAAGTTGGCAAAACCGGTGCATATACATTTGTTGATGGAACGAAAGAGCAATTTGATATCACAGTAGCTGCGATGAAAGAGGCATACCTCGTTGCCTACGATTCATATCAGAAGATGCTTGAGGCAGGCGTTGCTCGTGAAGTAGCTCGCGCAGTGCTTCCTGTTGCTACCTACTCTTCCATGTATGTGACTATGAATGCGCGCGCATTGATGAACTTCCTCTCACTTCGCACAGCGCGCGAGGGTTCACATTTTCCTAGCTATCCACAACGTGAAATTGAGATGGTGGCTGAAAAAATGGAAGCCGAATTTGCGAAATTAATGCCCATTACATACGGGGCATTTGAAAAATCTGGTCGTATCGCGCCTTAAGCGATAAGATGACCAAATGAGTACGCACGCGCCTTTCGGTCGACTTCTCACCGCAATGGTGACCCCCTTCGATAAGGATGGGGCAATTGACTGGGCTGGCGTTGAAAGACTTGCGCAACATCTCGTTGATACTGGCCATGATGGTATTGCAGTCAATGGCACAACAGGTGAAGCACCAACGACAAAGTCTTCTGAGAAGCTTGAGATCATTAAGGTTGTGAAGAAAGTCGTTGGTTCAAAGATTCAAGTGCTCTCAGGTGCTGGCGATAATGAAACTGCTTACACAGTCGAGCAAGCAAAGCGCTCACAAGATGCTGGCGCAGATGGCCTTCTCGTTGTTACGCCGTATTACAACAAACCACCACAAGCTGGAATTGAGGCGCACTTTCGCGCAGTTGCAGCAGTAACTGACTTGCCGATCATGATGTATGACATTCCAGGCCGCACAGGCGTTGAAATTGAATCTGACACCATCGTCAAACTCTTTGAATCAGTAAAGAACATTGTTGCTCTCAAAGATGCAAAGGGAAATATCGCTGCCACGTCATGGGTCATTAAGCGTTGTGGCATTCCTGTCTACTCAGGTGATGACATCTTGAACTTGCCCTTCCTCTCAGTGGGCGCAGTGGGCTTTGTCTCTGTCTGTGGCCATACCGTGGGACTTCAACTCAAAGCGATGCTCGATGCTTGGTTTGCAGGAGATGCAGATAAAGCACTTGAGATTCATCAGCAACTCTTGCCAGTATTTACGGGCACATTCCGCACACAAGGAGCAATTTTGACCAAGGCAGCGATGTCTCTCATGGGGCTACCCGGAGGAACAACTCGTCTGCCACTCGTTGATGCAACCGAAGTACAGATCGAACAATTACGTAAAGATCTCACTGCCGGTGGCGTCACGCTAAAGAATTAACGCACTCTCTTTATGACACAACATCCCCATCCCAACCTTGGTACTCCAGGCAAGCTTGCTAATGGGGGACTGCGCATAGTTGCACTCGGTGGAATCTCTGAAATCGGTCGCAATATGACTGTCTATGAGACCAATGGCAAGCTACTTATTATCGACTGTGGTGTTCTCTTTCCTGAAGATAATCAACCAGGAATTGATCTGATCCTTCCCGACTTTAGTTATATCCGTGATCGCCTTGATGATGTTGTGGGTCTATTTCTTACACATGGCCACGAAGACCATATCGGCGCAGTTCCTTATCTCTTGCGCGAACGTGGGGATATTCCTGTCTATGGATCAGCGCTGACCATTGCTTTGATTGCAGCAAAATGTAAAGAGCACCGCATCTCACCTCTTACCCATGAAGTCCGCGAAGGCAATCGCGAAGATGTTGGCCCCTTTGAACTTGAATTTATTGCAGTCAATCACTCGATCCCTGATGCACTTGCGGTGGCAGTTCACACCAAAGCTGGAACTGTTCTACACACCGGTGATTTCAAGATGGATCAGTTGCCACTTGATGGTCGCATTACAGACCTTCGCACCTTTGCACGCTTAGGTGAAGAAGGAGTGGATCTCTTCCTCGTTGATTCAACGAATGCCGATGTTCCTGGGTTTACTCCCTCTGAGCGCGAAATCATGCCAGCGCTCAATAGAGTGATTGCATCAACTAAACGACGCGTCATCGTTGCATCGTTCTCTTCTCATGTGCACCGCGTTCAGCAAGTCATTGATACCGCAGCTCTGCATGATCGCAGGGTGGCATTTATTGGCCGCTCCATGATTCGCAATATGAAGATTGCTCAAGATATGGGCTATCTCAATGTGCCATCAGGAATTCTCTTTGATGCACGCGAGCTCGATAATTATGATGATCGCGTAGTACTTATCTGTACTGGTTCACAAGGTGAACCAATGGCTGCACTCTCTCGTATGGCCAATGGTGATCACCAGATTCGCGTAGGCGATGGTGACACTGTGATCCTTGCTTCATCTCTTATTCCTGGGAATGAGAACTCAGTCTTCAGAGTGATTAACGAACTTACGCGCTTTGGTGCCAAGGTGGTCCATAAAGCTAATGCCATGGTGCATGTTTCAGGCCATGCAGCAGCAGGTGAACTTCTCTATTGTTACAACATCGTAAAGCCTAAGTATGTGCTTCCTGTTCATGGTGAATGGCGCCACCTCAAGGCCAACGCTGAGATTGCAATTCAAGCAGGTGTGCCACGTGAGAATGCCTTTATTATTGAAAATGGAATTGTTGTAGATCTTATTAACCATGAGGCAGAAGTTGTTGGCTCTGTTCCATGCGGATTCGTCTATGTCGATGGCCACAGTATTGGCGACATTACAGAGTCATCACTGAAAGACCGTCGCATTCTGGGAGAAGAAGGATTTATCTCAGTCATTGTTGTTATTGAATCGCAGACTGGAAAGATTGTTGCTGGCCCTGATATTCATGCTCGAGGATTTAATGAAGATGAAGCGCTCTTTGATGAGGTTCGAGGACAAATCGAGAAGGCGCTAACAGCTGCAGTTGCAGATGGAGTAAATGGAACTCATCAACTTTCACAAGTAGTTCGTAGAACTATCGGTAGTTGGGTCGGTCAAAAACACCGCCGCCGTCCGATGATCGTTCCCGTTGTCGTTGAGGTCTAAGACGGCGCGCCTACGGGCTTGAAAAATACCCTCCACCTAAGATTGAAGGTGTGGCTACCAAGAAGAAACGCACAACTAAGAAGTCTTTTCTTAAGGTAATTGGTTCTGCCTTCTCAACTCTCTGGCGCCTTCTAGCTAAAACTCTCGGTTCATCCATCCGCTTTGTTGCACGCGGAGCACGAGATCTCGATCCTGAGCACCATAGAGATGGCGCAGCCCTTCTTGTTCTCCTCTTCTCTCTCTCAGCCTTTGCAGGAACTTGGTTTAAGGCAGATAACTATGTCGGACGAAATTTGTACTCCTTCTTCTACGGGGCATTTGGGCGAATCGGTCTATTAGCTCCTCTAGTACTTCTCTATTTTGCGGTGCGACTCTTTAGAAAACCTGACGATAAGCACACAACAGGTCGCATCACTGTTGGAACTCTGACTCTTCTTGTGAGTGCAACAGGGCTAGCACATTTACTCAATGGCTCACTGGGTGCAATCAATCCAACTGGTGCAACTGCCGTACGTGATGGGGGAGGACTACTTGGATATTGGGTAGCTAAACCTCTCGTAGCACTTATGACATCACTCCTTGCTTATCCAGTGCTCTTTGTTATTTTCTTCTTTGGCCTACTGATCATTACTGGTACGCCAATATCTAAAGTTGGTATACGACTGAAAGTTATTGCTATCTGGCTCTGGTCAAAAAAGCCTGACCGTAACAAGGATGACTTTGAAATCTCAGATACTCCGCCCTTTGAATCTCCCGTTGTGGCGTGGAATCAAGCAGATGATGAGATTGATGAAGAAGAATTCGATGAGGAGTTCACCGTTGAGGTGCCCAGGATTCCACTGGAGGCACAACTTAAGGAAGCTCCTAAATCTGATCGCCGCCCAGAGCAACTCTTGCTGACGAGTGATGTGAAGTATGAGCTTCCTTCCCATGATCTTCTTAAATTGGGACCAGCTGCAAAGGCTAAGAGCAAAGCTAATGAGGTCGTTGTGGCTTCGCTGACAGAAGTCTTTAAGCAATTTGATATTGATGCTCAGGTCACAGGCTTCATGCGTGGGCCAACAGTTACCCGCTATGAGGTGGAGCTGGGTAATGCTGTGAAGGTAGAGCGCATCACCGCTCTTTCAAAGAATATTTCATATGCTGTAGCAAGTAGTGAAGTTCGCATCCTCTCGCCTATTCCGGGTAAATCTGCAGTTGGAATTGAGATTCCTAACGCTGACCGAGAAATCGTCGCCCTTGGTGATGTGATGCGCTCAAGCGTTGCAGGCCAAGATCACCACCCCATGCTGGTTGCCCTGGGTAAAGATGTTGAGGGCAATTTTGTCTGTGCAAACCTTGCAAAGATGCCGCACTTACTTGTTGCAGGAGCAACAGGTGCTGGTAAATCTTCGATGATTAACGCGATGATTACATCGATTTTGATGCGCGC
>JAPLBL010000090.1 GCA_026392765.1 Actinomycetota bacterium | reverse complement strand
GTTAACTAATCAAAGAGTTATCTTCTCTGGCCCCCTTGCCACATCAGAGTGGGCATTTGCCAAATTACTCTCATCCTTTTCAAACCCAGATAGAACAGATTTCATCCTTGGTGTTTCAAACCGAAAGAAATCATCCGGCCTAAAGTTCTCACAAGAAGATGGCTATATCTTCGCCCACCTTTTTGCTTTAGCTCTCTACTCCTACGAAAATGGTATCCCTGCCACCATCAAAGCAATAAAGAGTGAGTTAAAAGAAGGAGAGGGCGATAAACCAAAGCTGGTGCTGCCGGAGGTTAAGGGGATTGAAGGAAAATCGACATGAAATATTGGTGGGTAAATCAGAATCAAACATATGATTTTGAAGTACCAGGTGGATTCTTATGGTCACCTAAAACAAGATCTGACGGCGGACGTAATCACTTTTATGAAGTAATGGCTGAAGTAAAGCCTGGAGATTTTGTATTCTCTTTTTGTGACACATTTATAAAAGCAATTGGAATTGTGCAAAGGGCAGCTGTGACATCTCCTAAACCTGATTTTCGTACGGCAGGCAGCAATTGGGCGGATGAAGGTTGGTATGTCGAGGTTGAGTTCGCCGAAATAGAGAACGCATTTAAACCTAAAGATTTTATGGGACAGATTGGCCCACTTCTAGCCGAGAAGTATGCTCCACTGCAGCTAAATGGAAATGGGTTGCAAGGCATCTATCTCACTGAAATTTCTAAAGATTTTGGTGAATTACTCTTGCACTTGTCTAGAGCTAATGTTTCATTGATTCAAAGTGAACTAGCACCAGCTCCAGAAACTGAATCTGAGTACGAGATTAACTTAGAAATTGAATCCAGAAAACTTGATGGCAATTTAGAGAAAATTCAAATGACTAAAGCGCGGAGAGGTCAAGGAATTTTCAAGGCAAATGTACGTCTAGTAGAAAAATTCTGTCGCGTTACAGGTGTATCAAACATCAAGCATTTAAGAGCGAGCCACATTAAACCTTGGTCGGTCTCAAATAATTCAGAAAAATTGGACGGCTACAACGGCTTGCTTCTGTCACCTCATGTAGATCATCTGTTTGATCGAGGATATATCTCTTTCAATGGATCTGGATCTTTATTGATTTCAAAAGAATTGAACCCAAGAGTTTTAGAGCAGTGGTCCATAGGCGCTCATAATGTTGGGGAATTTAGCAGCATGCAGGATCAGTACCTTGAATATCATAGGGATGTTGTTTTTCAGTCCTAATTTACCCACCCCTTCCAAGTTCCAATATGTTTCTCCCACTTTATTTGTAGATCTTTAGTACCGCCGTAATTTCTAAAGTTGATGATCTCAACCTCATATCCGCATTTGCAATGCGCCATACAAATAACTACCCCCTCAACTTCTGGATAGGTAAGTGAGAATTGATGTTTTCCATGTGGTATTCCGGTAAGGATTATTGAACCCATTTTTAACCTCCTGCTTCATCTGATGGTGTCTTTCATCATCAGCAGGTCCTCCTTTAGAACCACCGTGCGCAGTTAGGCGCGGTTGGTACTAAGCAAGCTAAAGGGCTTAACGCTTAGTTCTTGACCTAGCAAAAGTATAGGGCTGGTGACTGTCAGTGGATAGGAGCAGAATCAGGGTATGAACGAAGAAGAGATGCGATACCGAGTAAGCGTAGTTGTTACAAGTACTCTGCAAATAGTGGTTCAGGCTAGAGATAGTGAAGAGGCTGAAGCTTTTGCTGATGCGATTGATTTTGATAAGTGGTCCGTTGTGAATTCTGAGTATGTAACAGTTGATGTTGCAAAGGATTTCTTTGAAAGAAAAAATAAGGTTGAACAGGATAATGAAGTTACAACTAGTAACCAAGGTCCTACTTTAAAGATAGTTAAGGGATAGGTGCTAGTAATGGAAAACAACATAGCTCAGAAGATCACCGCTTATGCAACCATCCTTGCACTTCCATTTGCACTCGGTGCATTTATTCTCACCTGGGCACCTGCTCAACAGTTCTACCTAAGTGATCCAAGAGGTGATGGTTACGTGCCACCTAGAGGTATTGAACAACTAATTACTAAGGTCCAAGAGTCCACAGTCACAATATTTTGTGAGCCTAATGATCCAAAACAATTAGGCAGCTTTGGCTCTGCCTGGGCAATTGATCTAGAACATAATCAAGGCAAGAGATATCCAACAACCTTAATTACTAACCATCACGTAATAGATGAATGCTTGGATGGCAAAGGAAAAGTCAGAGTAGCCTCTCTTTACGGCGATAAGTATCAAGCAGTAATTGATAATTGGGATGAAGAAAATGATTTGGCTTCCATTGCCTCAGCCCTTGAGGTAACTCCATTAAAGCTATCTGAATATGAACCTTATGCAGGTTATTGGGTAGCAGCTATTGGAAGTGCTGATGGTTATGAAGGCTCTGTTGCATTCGGTAATGTTTTAAATGGTACAAAGATAGAGATCCTTATGACTGCGCCTTTATCTCACGGCAATAGTGGTGGACCACTTGTTGATAATGAAGGCAATGTGGTTGGTACAAACACCTTTGGCCGGGTAGATGAGCAATATAATGGCGCTATGTCACTAAACGCACTCTGCATAAAGATTATGGAGTGTGAAAAGAATGTGTTTTGGAAAGAAGACTAAATATGGGCGACCTAATTAAAGGACCATGGTCGCTATTGAATTCTGCATCTAAAAAGTTAATAATGCCAAGTAGTGAGATTGAAT
>JAPLBL010000057.1 GCA_026392765.1 Actinomycetota bacterium | reverse complement strand
CGCGGCATCATGCTCGGTATGGATTACATCTCTGAAGATCGCGTTGAAATCCGTTACACCTTGCCTCTTGCTGAAATTGTCTTTGACTTCTTTGATCAACTTAAGAGCCGCACACGAGGCTATGCATCCCTTGATTATGAAGAGATCGGCGATGAAGAAGGCAATCTCGTTAAGGTCGATATTCTCTTGCAAGGTGAAGCAGTCGATGCATTTAGTGCAGTCGTTCACCGCGATAAGGCTTACTCCTATGGAGTAATGATGACTGGCAAGCTGCGCGAGCTCATTCCTCGTCAACAGTTCGAAGTTCCTATTCAGGCAGCTATTGGCTCTCGCATTATTGCCCGTGAATCTATTCGCGCTATCCGCAAAGATGTTCTTGCTAAGTGTTATGGCGGAGATATCTCTCGTAAGCGCAAACTTCTCGAGAAGCAGAAGGAAGGTAAGAAGCGCATGAAGATGGTGGGACGTGTTGAAGTTCCACAAGAAGCCTTCGTTGCAGCCCTTGCTACCGATGCCGATATCGAAAAGATCAAAGCAGCCCGCAAGCTCGAAGGCTAAATAGCCATGCTCTCGTTCTACGTCCATATTCCATATTGCGTTCGTCGCTGTGGTTACTGCGACTTCAATACCTACACACCCTCTGAACTCCAAGATGGTGCAACCCTTGAAATTGTCTCTGGTGATTACATCGATGCAGTTCTCAAAGAGTTAGAGGCAGCTCCTAAAGATCTGGTCCCCACTATCTTCTTCGGCGGAGGAACTCCATCACTTCTGCCACCTAAGGATCTTGGTCGTGTGATTACTGCAATCAAGGCTCGCAATGGAGTGACAGAAGATTGTGAAATTACCTTAGAGGCAAACCCAGATTCTGTAACACAGGAAAAGCTCAATGAATTATTCGCTGTTGGCTTTAATCGCATTTCTTTCGGCATGCAATCATCAAATGCTGAAGTATTGAAAGTCCTTGATCGCACACATAATCCTGAGAATGTTCGTAAGGCTGTTGATATGGCCCGAGCTGCCGGATTCCAATCAGTCAGCGTTGACCTTATTTATGGAGCGCCAGGGGAATCTTTGAGTGATTGGGCTGCGACGGTAAAAGAGGCGCTATCTCTGAATATCGATCACATCAGCGCCTATGCACTCATCGTTGAAGAAGGCACAAAGCTTGCAGCTCAAATCAAACGCGGTGAATACACCATGCCTGATGATGATCTGATGGCAGATATGTATTTACTCGTTGATCAACAGTGTCTGCAAAAAGGTTTGAAATGGTATGAACTCTCAAACTGGTCAAAGCCAGGACATCAATGTCGCCACAATATTGCTTACTGGAAATCCAATAATTGGTGGGGCTTAGGTCCTGGTGCTCACTCACATATCGATCAGAAGCGATTCTGGAATGTGAAGCACCCCAATGCCTATAAAGAGAAGGTCTTTGCAGGGATTTCACCGATTAAAGATTCTGAAATTTTAAGTGATGAAGAGAAGAAATCTGAATACATCATGCTTGCAATCCGTATGCCAGAAGGTGTGAAGAAAGCAGCGCTCAGTGTTGCCCAATTTGAACGTTCTATGGAATACATCAAGAGTGGTCATGTGATTGAGAGAGAGAGCGCTCTGGCTCTGACTCCAAAGGGTCGCTTGATTGCAGACCGCATTACGCATGAAATGCTTCGTTAGCACTCGCACGATAAGATTGCCAAACTATGACCACTGATCGCCGCCTAGAAATCCTTCGGGCAATCGTCGATGAATATGTCGAGACCCAAGAGCCTGTTGGCTCAAAGGCGATTGCTGAAAAGCGTGCACTGGGAATTAGCCCTGCAACTATCCGTAATGAGATGGCAGTTCTTGAAGAAGAAGGCTTCATTACTCAGCCTCACACAAGTGCAGGTCGCATCCCTACCGATCGTGGATATCGACTCTTCGTCGACAAACTCTCTGCAGTCAAACCTCTCTCAACTGCTGAACGTCGCGCTATTGAAACTTTCCTTGAAGGAGCACATGATCTCGATGAAGTTGTGAAGCGCTCTGCAAAGTTGTTGGCAGATATCACTAAGCAGGTAGCTGTTGTGAAGTATCCGAAAATTGGGGATTCAAGCGATGCCCATCCCACAGTGCATGTGACGATTGGTAGTGAACAGCAGGATATGAATTTGCAGACAACTTCTCTTGTCAGCGTTGGCTATGGCTCTGATGCTTCCCTTGGAATTCTTGGACCTACACGTATGGATTACGCAGGCTCGATGGCAGCTGTCTCTGCCGTTGCTCGATATGTCGGTCGATTTATTACAGAGAGCGCTCAGTAATGGCAGATTATTACGGTCTGCTTGGCCTAGATCGCGGTGCATCACAAGATGACATCAAGAAGGCATATCGCAAGATTGCACGCGAACTGCATCCCGATGTGAACCCAGATCCTGAAGTGCAGAATAAATTTAAAGAAGTTACAGCTGCCTATGACACGTTATCTGATCCACAAAAGCGTCAGCAATATGACATGGGTGGCCAAGGTGGATTCGGTGGAGGATTCGGCGGCGGTGGATTTAGCGACATCATGGATGCATTCTTTGGTGGCGGTGGAAATCGTGGACCGCGTCCACGTATGCGCCAAGGACAAGATGCACTCATTCGCATTGAGGTAGATCTCAATGAAGCGTGTTTTGGAACAGAGCGCGATATCACTTTGGAATCTGCTGTCATCTGCCAGAAGTGTGAAGGACAAGGAACTGCCAACCAGAGTGCGCCATCGATGTGTCCTGTGTGTAAGGGGCGCGGTGAAACTCAATTTGTTCAGAAGTCATTCCTCGGTCAAGTGATGACATCTCGTCCATGTAATAACTGCTCTGGTTATGGAAGTGTTATTACCGATCCATGTCGTGAATGCGGTGGCGATGGTCGTGTGC
>JAPLBL010000027.1 GCA_026392765.1 Actinomycetota bacterium | reverse complement strand
AGGCGTTCTTTATCAACTTCAGGGGATCCTGCATCTTTCCATGCTTCACGGGAAGCAACGAGTGCAAATTGTTCAGAGCGATCAAGACGACGCATCTCAACGCGCTCCATCTGATCTGCGGGTTCTGTCGCAACGCGCGCAGCGAAGTGCACAGGTAGGAGCTCACGCCAATCTTCAGTAAGAAGTCTGACTCCAGATTGGCCGGCAAGTAGCGCCTTCCACGTTGAATCGACATCTCCACCGAGAGGCGTTGTGGCACCAAGGCCTGTAACGACTACGCGACGTTGTGACATACCGCTATAAATTTTCTACTTATGCAGCAGCGTTAACGATGAAGTTGACTGCATCGCCGACTGTAGCGAGCTCAGTTACCTTCTCATCAGGAATCTTCACGCCAAAGCGCTCTTCGCATGCGACTACAACTTCAACCATGCTGAGTGAGTCAACTTCGAGATCTTCTGTGAAGTTCTTACCAAGTTCGATGGATGCAGCTGGAATACCCGCTACTTCTTCAACGATCTCTTTAATTCCTGCAAGTACATCTGCTGGTGATAACGCCATTATTTTTTCCTTTGCTATATCAATCTTCGTGGGGACAGGTGTGTAATTGTGTACGAAAGAAGGGCTTACTTCCCAGTAAATGGGTGGGTATTCCCAAGAAAATTATGGTTTAGGCGGTAATTTCACAACCTGACCCGCATAAACGAGACCTGCGCCATAGCCAATGAGTAGAGCCAATTTTCCATGGAGCTCAGGGTGTTTCTGCAAAAGAGCATCCATTGCAAGAGGGATGGATGCAGCAGATGTATTTCCATTCTTACGGATGTCATCAGCGATGATCACCGAATCAGGCATTTTCATCTCTTTCGCCATTGTTTCAATGATGCGCACATTTGCTTGGTGTGGAATAAATGCATCAAGGTCATCAACACTAAGGCCTGCAGATTCAAGTGCTTTGAGAGCTGCCTTGCTCATCGAAAATACAGCCCAGCGGAAAACTTTCTGACCTTCTTGAGAAATATTTGGCCACTTACTTCCAGCCTTCGTTAATTGTGTCTCCACATCACGCACTTCAATCCATGATGGATTCATCTGAATGGCATCGCGCTCATCAGCATCTGAGCCCCACTCAACAGGACCGATTCCAGCTTCTTGCGATGCACCGATAACAACTGCCCCTGCGCCATCTGCGAAGATAAATGCTGTCGCGCGATCATCAGGATCTGTGAAATCTGAGATCTTCTCAGCACCGATGACTAAGACTGTCTTTGATGTGCCGGACTTAATGAAGTCATGGGCCATAGCCACGCCATAAGAAAATCCAGCACATGCTGCATTGATATCAAAGGCTGCAGCTTTGGGATGGCCTAGGCGTTGCAGGATTGCAGTTGCGGCAGATGGTGCCTGGAAAGGAAAGGTAATTGTTGCAACGATGATGGTGTCGATATCTGTAATGGAGAGCTTTGCTTTCTTGAGCGCATCTTGCGCAGCCCAAGTGGCCATATCGAGAACAGTCTCTGTCTCATCTGCAAAGCGACGAGTTTCAATACCTGTGCGTTGCTGAATCCACTCATCACTGGAGTCAATACGCACTGCAACTTCATCATTAGTGACGATGCGCTTAGGACGGTATGAACCAACAGAAAGTATCTGGCTCTCACTACCTGTCTTTGATGCAATTGTTGCCATTACTTGCCTCCATGAGTTGCAACGAATGCACGCGCAGCATCGAGATCTGCAGGGCTCTTCAAAGCGAACTGTTCAATACTAGGAGCAGCGCGCTTGATAAGTCCAACAAGGGTTCCAGCAGGGGCAATTTCAATAACCCCAGTAACGCCTAGGGAGAGAAGAGTCTCCATACATAAATCCCAGCGAACAGGGTTAGCAATTTGATTGACGATGCGATCTAGTACTTCTGCACCATCTGTCACCACAGCACCATCTTTATTGGAGAGTACTCCGACTGCAGGAGTCGATGTCGACATCGTTGCAGCAAGTGTGCGCAGTGGCTCAACTGCCGGCTGCATGTAAGAGGTGTGAAATGCGCCTGCAACTGCCAAGGGGCGAACACGAGCACCATCAGGCGCAAGTTGCGCAAGAGCATCAAGATCTCCTGCAGCAACAATCTGTCCACCACCATTGTCATTGGCTGCAACAAGACCTAAATCGGAAATTGCGCGAAGGACTACTTGGCGATCACCGCCTAATACAGCTGCCATTCCTGATGGAGTAACTCCTGCAGCCTTTGCCATTTCAGCACCGCGCGTGCGGACCAACTTCATCGCATCTATGGGAGAGAGTGCTCCTGCGATAGCAGCTGCAGTAATTTCCCCAACAGAGTGGCCTGCTACATATGAGAATGAACCGGCAGCACCTAAGGCATGAGCACTGATCAAACCTGCAGCAACGATGAGTGGTTGTGCGTTGGCGGTATCTTTAATCTCATCAGCATCAGCAGTTGTGCCTAGGTGAATGACATCAATACCGATGGCATCAGAGAATTCCTTGGCCAAGGAGTGCAATTGTGGATCTTCAAGCCAGGCGCTGAGCATTCCGGGAGTTTGTGAACCTTGTCCCGGAGCGATGATTGCGAGCATGAAGTTAATATATTGGATTACGAACGAGTAACAAGCCATATCCGAGCGCTCGGGCTCAGATTTAAGAGAAGTTAAGAAACCTTCTCACTCTGAAGTCGATTGATATGAATATCTGCATGTGCTGCAAAATCTGGATAGTAGATATTGGATTCTGCTCTTTCATTTCTATGACGTGCCATATAGATCAACTCATAAATTGAGAGGATGAGAATTGCTGGGAGAAGATCGACGCTTCTCTTAAGAAACCACGGTGTGCCATTTTTAAGCATCCAGATAATGGAATCTCTTCGACTTCTATTGTTCTTAAAAGTGAAGATGACAGGATCGACTTCAAATCCACGCATACGAAGGAGATGGGCAAAGTTATCGGCAATAAATTGATGTCCATGGCGACTTGGGTGCATGCGATCCACATGCCACTTATTGCGATCATAGATTTTTTCGAGTGATCTTGTTTCAAGAAGTATCGCGCTATAGCGCGTGGCCATCTTTCTTGTGATGCGATTTACTGCATCAACGCGGCGGCGGCAGACTCGAGCAACTAGGTATGGCATCGGAACAATCTCTGTCGGGTCGTGAAGTTCAAGCAACATCGCTGTCGCTCCCATCTCCTCAATCTGTCGCAGAGTCTCATTGAGGTTCACCTCAAAGACTTCAGGTGAGAAACCATTACGCAAGAGATCATTTCCACCCACGATCACTGCCACAAGCTCAGGCTCGTGAATGAGAATCTTGGGAAGTTGTTCATGGAGAACTTCTTTAGATTGAGCACCTGGACGAGATGCGTTGATATAGATAAGTGGTTCAGTGAAGGCTTGCGCTAGGTGATAGCCCCATCCGAAGTGGTTGCCATGTAAATCTGAATCACCAACGCCTGATGCTGCGCTATCGCCAATGATTGCAAGGGTCAGAGGCTTTTGCATATTAGGCCACTTTCTCTGGGTGCAGAGTGTCGAGTCTGTGAATAGTTGCCGACCATGGGAAGCGCTCTGCTTGCACTCTGCATCGCGCAGATAGCGTTGGATCTTCTTTAATCTCTTCCAGAATAATCTCAACTGCATCAGCAAAGGCGGCGCCGTTATTAGCTGCCGTGAGACCCACAAAGTCGCCGTTATCTTCATAGAGGAACTCACCAACGGCACTTGTCTCTGATGCAACTACAGGAGTTCCGCTGGCAAGTGATTCAAGGGCTGCAAGGCAGAATGTCTCGATTGGTCCTGGTGCAAGTGAGACATCGGCAGATGCAATCATTTGAGCAAGGAGATTCTTATTTGCGACATATCCCCAGAAAGTAACCGGGATATCGCGAGATGAGTCGTAGAGCTTCTTATGAAGAGGACCGCTACCAATATAGACAAGGCGTGCATTGATTCCACGATCGAGTAGTTCTCGTAGCGTTTGCAATGAGCGCTCAGGCTTCTTCTCAGGAGAGAGTCGCCCACAATGTACGAGGAGAACATCTCCACCCTTGATCATCTTTGCACGAAGTTCTTCATTGCGATGATCTGGCGAAAAGGTATTGAGATCAACGCCAAGTGGAACTCGGACAACATTTGTTGTGCCAATGTCGTTGAATTCAGCAGCAGCAAAGTTAGTTGTCGTAACAACAAAATCGAACTTTCCCGCAAGTCGTGAATTGTGCCAACCTACAAAGGGCTTGAGTGAGACTCCGAAGAAGTTCTTCACAAGTCCACGCAGAGTCTCGTGGCTAAAGACAATTGCCGGAATATCGCGGCGCTTTGCCCAGTTGCCAAGGCATGAGAGCGTAAAACGATCAGAGACTTCGAGTCGATCTGGCTTAAGCGATTGCAAAATTGTCTTGACCTGTCGTGTTGAGCGGATTACTCGGTAGCCGCCGCTGAAAGGAATCGTCCATGAAGGCAAGGTGATGCAGCCACCATGTTCTGTCTTCTCGCGTGAGAACTTTTTGCCAGGGACTACATAGATAAATTCATGACCGATCTTCTGATATTCAGTTCCAAGGTTGTGAAGCGTTGTCTTGATGCCACCAGATTTTGGGCCATAGAAGTTGGCGATATGAATAATCTTCATGCGACGAGCTCACGATGCTTGCTTGTTCCTAAAATTGCATCTGAGTAATGCAACATCAGCTGGCTATTGATGTAATCCCATGTGCGGTGCTCGACTGCTTTTCGTGCTGCCAGTTGCATTAAATCAAAGGATGAGTGGGAGCGAAGAGTTTCAACTGCTTCAAGGAGGGCATGTGAATCGGAAGTATCAATGAGTAGCCCTGTCACACCATGGTCAATCAGGTCTACAGGACCGCCTGAATCAGGACCAATGACTGGCACACCTGATGCGAGTGCCTCTTGGATTGCTTGGCAGAAAGTCTCATGTTTTCCTGTGTGGACAAAGATGTCAAAGGATGCGACATAGCGAGCTAGCTCTGTTCCCGATTGATATCCAACAAATCGCGCATTGGGAAGTTCTTTCTTAAAGCGAGCTGCTGCAGGGCCATCGCCAACAATCACAAGTTGAATATGTGGTTGTTGATCTAGGATTGCAAGATTTTCAATGCGCTTTTCATTGGCAAGTCGACCAACATAACCCACGATGAATTTCTCTTTGCCACCTGTGATGTTCTTGCGGAGTGATTCATCACGTCGTGACGGATCGAAATTAACGAGATCTACTCCGCGCTTCCAAATACGAACATTGTGAACACCGCTGCTCTCAAGATCTCGACTTGCCCACTTGGATGGAGCCAAGGTGATGTCGGATGCTTGGTGAATTCTTGATACCCACTTCTTTAAAGTGGTGTGTGCAATCGTCAACCCGTAGTGGCGAGCAAAGCCTGCGATATCAGTTTGATAGACAGAGACAGTTGGAATTCCCATCTTCTTTGCAATGCGTGCAACGTAATGGCCGAGAAAGATGGGGGATGCTAGGTGAATGACATCGGGTGCGAATCCTTCAAGAAGTGGCTCGAGAAATTTGCGCGGAACTCCCATGGGAATGAGCTTTTTCATTGCAATGCTAGGAACATGCTTGATCTTGTAATCCAGGTAACGAGTAGGAGCGCCTTCGCTCTCGGGAGCGATGATGAGAACTTCATGGCCTTGTGACTTGCAATATTCCAGGAGTCGAAGCACTGAGTTGGTCACGCCATTGACCTGGGGCAGGAATGCCTCGGTGACAACCGCGATACGCAGCTTGGCAGGTGTCTCTGACTCAATCATGGTTGCAGAGTGAGCGATGAAGCCATCCACATGTGCCCAGAGAGGTTACGTGCTCCTGAATAGAAGGTGAAGTATTGGTTGAGGGTTCTACGCTTCACAAAGTACCTACCCGTCAGTAACATATGCCCCATGAAGATTGCTGTCTGCGTCAAACAGGTCCCCGATTCATGGGCTGAGAAGAAGATGGTCAACGGAGTTCTCGATCGTGAGAACGTTGATGCAGTTCTTAATGACCTAGATGAATATGCCGTTGAAGAAGCCCTTCGTATCGCAGAAGCTCATGGCGGCAATGAAGAAGGTGGAGCACACACGGTCACTGTTATTTCTATGGGACCAGATCGCGCAACTGAGGCAGTGCGTAAAGCACTTTCCATGGGTGCTAACGATGCAATCTTGGTCAGCGATAGCGCACTCGCAGGCTCTGATGCCCTTGCAACATCATCTGTTCTTGCCAAGGTAATTGCTGATGGCGCATATGACCTTGTTATCTGCGGAACTGAATCTACCGATGCACGTATGAGCGTTGTGCCGGCGATGATCAGCGCTCGCCTTGGCTGGGCGCAACTGACCTTTGCATCTAAAGTCACTGTAGATCCTGCAGGAAAAGTCTCCATTACTCGCGTCACCGAAGCTGGCGTCGATGAAATCTCTGCAGCATTTCCCGTAGTCATTAGCGTTGTTGAAAAGATTAATGAGCCTCGCTACCCATCCTTTAAAGGAATCATGGCTGCAAAGAAGAAGGTTATTGATCAAAAAGATTTAGCTGCAGTGGGTGCATCAGCGCAGAGTGCGTGGTCGCAAGTCAATGATGCAACACCACGTCCTGCACGAGCAGCCGGTGTCAAAGTCACCGATGAAGGCAATGGCGGACAAGACCTCGTTAACTTCCTAGCAGAGAAGAAATTGATATGAGCACCGTATTTATCCTGGCTGATTTTTCAAGTGATAAGTCCACTAAGACCACAGCAGAGCTTGCAGCAGCAGGTGCTCGTATTGGCGCTGTCACTGCAGTAGTTCTAGCAGGTAGTGGAAAAGGTGCAGCACTTGCTGCGACTGTGAACCAAGGACCTATTGCAAGTGTTCTTGTTATTGAATCTGATGACTTTGCATTCCACGGCGTTGCAGCATCTGCCGATGCGCTTGCAAGCCTTGTGAAAGAGAAGTCACCTGCTGCCGTTCTTATTGCATCACATGCCTTTGGTAAGGAAGTTGCAGCTCGCGTTGCGGTGCTGACTGAATCTGGAATTATCACTGACGCCGTTGATGTTGCAGCAGATTGCACAGCAACTCAGCTTGTCTTTGGTGGATCAACGACTGTGCACTCTAAGGTCTCACATGGCGTTGCAATCATTACTGTCCGACCTAATAGCGTTGAGGCAGATTTCTCTGCTTCCACTCCTGCAATTGAAAATGGCACAGCAACAATTGGAAATGATGCAAAGAAAGCAACTATTTCTTCATCACAACCACCTGTAAAGGGCGGGCGTCCTGAATTAACGGAGGCCAATGTGGTTGTCTCGGGTGGACGTGGAACTGATGGAAACTTTGCACCCGTTGAAGCATTTGCTGATTCACTGGGCGCAGCAGTTGGTGCATCACGTGCAGCAACTGATGCAGGGTGGTATCCACACTCACACCAAGTTGGTCAGACTGGAAAGACAGTGAGCCCACAGCTCTATGTCGCATGCGGAATCTCTGGCGCAATCCAACACCGTGCAGGAATGCAGACTTCAAAGACAATCGTGGTGGTCAATAAAGATCCTGAAGCACCACTCTTTGATATCGCAGATTTCGGCGTCATTGGAGACCTCTTTAACGTGCTGCCCAAGGCCACAGAAGGCATCACAGCCCGCACGAACTAGACTGCTCCCATGAGCGTCTATCTCGACCATGCGGCTACTACGCCGATGTTCGATATCGCCATTGATGCGATGAATACTTCACTTCGCAAACTCGGTAACCCTTCATCTCTTCACACAGAAGGTCGCTCAACTCGTAAAGATGTTGAAGATGCGAGAGAGAAGATTGCTAAGGGCGTTGGCTGTTTATCGAGTGAAGTCATATTCACCGGCTCAGGCACAGAAGCAAATAATGCAGCTATCAAGGGTCTGTTCTGGCATAGCGATAAGAAAGTCATCCTCATCTCCAGCATTGAGCATCACGCAGTTCTTGACCCAGCACATTGGCTTGTAGAACATGAGGGCGCTGAGCTCATTGAGATTCCAGTTGATGCTGATGGAGTCATTGATCTTGCATTCCTCAAGAAGACCGTTGCAGAGCGCGCTTCAGAGATTGCGCTCATTTCTGTGATGCATAGCAATAATGAGACCGGGGTCATTCAACCAATTGCAGAAGTTGTAAAGATTGCAGGCGATATTCCTGTTCATTGTGATGCGGTGCAGAGCTTTACTAAGGTGGCACTCTCCTTTAAAGATCTGGGCCTCTTTGCGATGACAGTTAGTGGACACAAAGTTGGTGGACCACTTGGCATCGGTGCGCTGATCTTGCGTCGCGCAGTAGAAATTCCAGCTCTCTTACATGGCGGGGGACAAGAGCGCGATATTCGAAGTGGCACACTCAATGCTCCATCGATTGTGGCACTTGCTGCAGCTGTTGAAGCAAAGCTCTATGACGCAAGCAAAGTTGCAGAGCTACGTGATTCATTTGAAGTAGGCGTTCTTGCATCTCGTCCTGATGCTGTGATTAATGGCAAAAGTGCACCCCGACTTCCAGGAATTTCCAACATTACATTTCCAGGAACACAGAGTGATTCACTATTGCTTCTTATGGACTCACAGAAAGTTTCCTGCTCCACGGGCGCTGCCTGCACAGCAGGAGTACACCGCCCCAGCCATGTATTGATGGCGATGGGCCTTACTGATGTTCTTTCTCAATCATCACTGCGCTTCTCATTTGGAACGACCAATACCGCTAGCGATGTTGCCTATGCGCTCTCTGTTTTGCCTGATGTGATTGAACGCGGTTTAGCTGCCAATGCGGTGGGTAGAAAATGAAGATCATTGCAGCGATGAGCGGTGGCGTTGATTCAGCAGTTGCTGCAGCGCGCGCTGTGGAGGCAGGACATGAAGTCATTGGCGTGCACTTAGCGCTCTCATCTAACCCGCAGAAGTACCGCAGTGGTGCGCGTGGGTGTTGCACCATTGAAGATTCACATGATGCACGCCGTGCTGCAGATGTCATCGGTATTCCTTTCTATATCTGGGATATGGCAGATGAATTTCATGAAGGCGTTGTTGAAAACTTTATGAGTGAATACAAGGCAGGGCGCACACCTAATCCATGTCTGCGATGTAATGAGAAGATTAAATTTGCTGCCGTTCTAGACCGTGCTAAAGCGATGGGCTTTGATGGCGTTGTTACTGGCCACTATGCGCGAACACAAGAATCATCTGTTGGTCGCACACTTCATCGCGCAGTAGATCCACTCAAAGATCAGTCCTATGTTCTTGCAGTTCTCAATCGCGAACAGATCAACGGCGCAATATTTCCTTTGGGCGATACAGAAAAAGTAGATATTCGTATTGAGGCAGAAGCTCGTGGACTTGCAGTTGCACAAAAACCCGATAGCCATGACATCTGCTTTGTTCCATCAGGAGATAACGCTGGATGGCTACGTGATCGTATGGGTAGTGAAGTAGGTCCGATCGTGGATCAAGATGGCAATAAGTTAGGCGAACATAAAGGTGCATACACATACACAATCGGTCAGCGCAAAGGTTTAGGTCTCACCGTTCCTACCGCCGATGGATCACCGCGCTTTGTGCTGAAGATTGAACCTGTCTCCAACACTGTTGTCGTAGGTGCGCGAGAAGATCTCGCTGTGACTTCGATGCGCGGTGAACGCCCTATCTTCTGCGGCCCTGAAGTAGGCGCTGCACCTTTACGTGGCTTTGTTCAGGTACGTGCACATGGCGCTGCACTCGATTGCACTTATTACATGGATAACGACCAACTCGTTGCCGAACTCGATCAACCACTCTTGGGTCTTGCAACAGGTCAAGCAATGGTTATCTACGATGGCGACCGCGTCGTTGGTTCGGCGACAATCTGCGAGACAGCATGACAAACGAAGCTCGCCACCGCATCACCGAACTCACTCAAGAGATTCGCGATCATCAATTTAAGTATTACGTTCTAGATGCCCCATCTATCACCGATGCTGCATTCGATAAGTTACTAAAAGAGTTACAGGCGCTCGAAGCCAAGCACCCTGAACTCCTCGAGCCAGATTCACCGTCACTCGGTGTTGGCGGGGGATTTGCAACGACTTTCGACCAACATAATCACATCGAGAAGATGATGAGCCTTGATAACGTCTTTGATTCCGAAGAACTCGCTACCTGGTTCGATCGCGTAGAAAAAGATTCTCCAAGCCCTGAGTATTTATGCGAACTTAAAGTTGATGGCCTTGCCATTAACTTGCTCTACGAGAACAGCCAACTTACCCGCGCACTCACTCGCGGTAATGGCGTTACCGGCGAAGATGTCACACTCAATGTAAAAACCATTAAAGGTCTGCCTCACACACTTTCCGGCAAGAAGATTCCATCGCTCATTGAAGTACGAGGCGAAGTTTTCTTGCCCGTTGCAGCATTTAACCAACTCAATGAAGAGCTCGAAGAAGCTGGTAAACCGCTCTTTGCCAATCCCCGCAACTGCGCAGCAGGTTCACTGCGTCAGAAAGATCCACGCATTACTGCGTCTCGCGCACTCGATGTTGTTGTGCACGGGGTCGGAGCAAGTGAGGGAATCTCCTTTAATTCCCAAGCTGATGCTTATGCGCAACTCAAGGCGCTCGGACTTCCTACCTCTAATCGGTTCAAGGTCTGTAAGAGCCGCACAGAAGTTTACTTCACGCGCACCTAAGTGGGCAATTGCCTATAAGTATCCACCTGAAGAAGTCACTACAAAGCTACTTGATATCAAAGTCAGCGTTGGTCGAACAGGGCGGGTGACCCCCTTCGCATTTATGGAGCCTGTCAAAGTTGCAGGTTCGACTGTCACCAATGCAACGCTTCACAACCAAGAAGAGATTGAACGCAAAGGTGTATTAATAGGTGACACTGTCATCATCCGCAAGGCCGGTGATGTCATCCCTGAAGTATTAGGACCAGTACTTGATAAGCGCACAGGTAAAGAGAAGGTATTTGTAATGCCAACGAAGTGCCCTGAATGTGCTTCCGATCTTCGCGCAATTACTGAAGGCGATGTGGATATTCGCTGTCCCAACACACGAAGCTGTCCTGCGCAGTTGCGCGAGCGTATTTACTACATCGGCTCTCGCGCAGCCCTTGATATTGATGTGCTGGGATATGAAGCAGCAGTTGCACTGTTGCAGGATGCGATCATTGTCGATGAAGCAGATATCTTCTCACTCACCGAAAGTGAGTTGATGAAATCATCTTTCTTTACTAAGAAAGATGGTGGCAAGGGTAAGAACCTTGAGAAGTTACTGGAAGCTTTGGAAGAGGCTAAGAACCGACCACTATGGCGCACGATTGTTGCCCTGTCTATTCGCCATGTGGGGCCAACTGCGGCGCAAGCACTTGCTACCAATTTTGGAAGTATGGATGCAATTTCTAAGGCATCAGTTGCAGAGCTTGCAGAAATTGATGGCCTGGGTGATGTGATTGCACAGTCCGTAGTTGAATGGTTTGAGATTGATTGGCATCGCAACATCATCAAGAAGTGGTCTGATGCAGGTGTTGCAATGGTCAATGCAAAAGGGGAAGAGAAGCCACAAACTCTTGCAGGGCTCACCTTTGTTGTGACAGGTGGCCTTGAAGGATTCACGCGAGATTCCATCGCAGAAACGATTACCGCATACGGTGGAAAGCCTTCATCTTCTGTTTCAAAGAAGACCGACTACGTCTTGGTGGGCAGTGACCCTGGATCAAAGCTGGCAAAGGCTCAAGAGTTAGGCGTCACAGTCATCGATGAAGCGCGCTTTTTAGAACTTCTTGCAGGTAAGTAGTAATCTTCACTCATGATGATGCTCAACGCTGAAGTTACGCGCGAACTACCAATTCCTCCTTACGCATTCGGTCTTATCGCCTTTGGAGTATTTGCATTCCTTCTTTACATCGTTCTTCGCTTCGATAAGTAGTAGACCTTGCGCGTTGGGCTTTACGGCGGCACATTCGACCCCATTCATAACGGTCATATCCACGTTATCCAGGAGTTAATCTCTCGAAAGATTGTCGATCATCTTTTAGTCCTTCCAGCTGGCCAACCTCGTCTGCGCGATAATGAGCCACACGCAACAGGTGCTCAGCGCCGTGCAATGTGTCAGTTAGCGGTGAGTGAACTGCCTGCTGAGATAAGTAAGTGCGTTGAAGTAAATCCCATTGAAGTATTACGAGAGGGACCTAGCTACACGATTGATACGGTGGAAGCTGTGGCGCAGAACTATGAAGGCGACACCATTGTTCTGATTGTCGGCACTGATGCCTACGAAAAGATTGATCAATGGCATCGCGCTGATGAGCTCAAAGAGATGGTTGAGTTTGTTGTCATTGACCGCCCTGAATTTCCTGGACAGCACAACACAAGCGTGGATGCGATTGCAGTCTCTGCAACTGATATCCGAGCACATAAATCTGATGCAGTACCGGCGGCAGTCGCCGCCTATATAAAGGAGCACAACCTCTATGCCAGCAAGTAAAGCCTGCGTCGAACGCACACAGATTGCAGCACGCGCTGCCGTTGATAAGTTCGGTACCGAACTCGTTGCACTCGACCTCTCAGATCAGAGTGTGCTCAGTGAGGTATTCCTTATTGTTACTGCAACCAATGCAAAGATGATTGGCAGTATTGCAGATGAGGTGGAAGAGCAGCTTCGACTTGTGGGGGATAAGCCACTACGTCGTGAAGGTACGGATGAATGGGTGCTCATTGATTACTCAGATCTTGTCATTCATATTCAATCGACAGAGCTTCGTCGTTACTACATGCTCGATCGCTTGTGGAATGACTGCCCAAAGATTGAACTCGATATCGTTAAAGAGGAAGCAGCTCGTGGGTAATCAGATCATTTTGTGGCGCCACGGACAGACCGAATGGAATGTTGCCAATAAGTTTCAAGGCCACACAGATATTCCGCTCAATGAGGTGGGAAAGTTTCAAGCCTCCCATGCAGCGCCCATGATTGCTGCAATGGATCCCACAATGATTATCGCAAGTGATTTGGTTCGAGCACAGAGCACCGCGCATGAACTAGTGAAGCTCACAGGACTTGAAGTACTTACCGACCCACGCCTTCGCGAGACAAATTGCGGAAACTGGGAAGGCTTAACTGGTGATGAGATTCGAAAAGTAGATCTAGCTAATTTACGTGAATGGTCGATGGGTGGAGATAACCCAGCTGGCACAGTTGGTGAAAGACGTAGTGAAGTTGGAGCACGTGGAGTTGCAGCGATTACGGAAGCACTCGCAGGTAAAGAGAATCAGCGACTTGTCGTTGCAACACATGGTGGAACATCTCGAACAATTATTGGTTCTTTTCTTGATTTGCCGATTCCATACTGGTCTCGCGTTGGTGGGTTATCAAATGCGCAATGGTCGATTCTTGAAGAGTCGCCTAAAGGTTGGTTATTGGTCGAACATAACGCTGGATCTATTCCAGAGCCTGTCTATGGCGAAGAATCCGGCGCAGTGATACCTGATTCAGTACGGTAAAGTTCGCTTTTTAACAGCGGGGATATGGCGCAATTGGTAGCGCGCTTCCATGGCATGGAAGAGGTTAGGGGTTCGATTCCCCTTATCTCCACGTGAGTACAGAACGCGAACACGCGGCATACGATTTTGCATACGTGCAAGAGAAGTGGCTGCCGATTTGGGATGCGCTCGAGCCATTTAAATCTGGTCGAGCCGATGATGTGCGCCCGAAGAAGTATGTACTCGATATGTTCCCTTATCCATCAGGTGATCTACATATGGGCCATGCCGAGGCATATGCACTCGGGGATGTAATTGCTCGTTACTGGATTCAAAAAGGTTTCAACGTCATGCACCCGATCGGTTGGGATGCATTTGGATTACCTGCAGAAAATGCTGCAATCAAGCGCAATGAAGATCCACGTATTTGGACCTATGAAAACATTGCAACGCAGAAAGCTTCGATGCGACGCTATGCATGTTCATTCGACTGGGATCGCGTCTTTAACACATGCGATCCGGAGTACTACAAGTGGAACCAATGGCTCTTTACCAAACTTCATGACCGTGGCTTGGCATATCGCAAGGACTCTGCAGTTAACTGGTGTCCAGGATGTCAGACAGTATTGGCTAATGAGCAGGTAGTAGCTGGACTCTGCGAGCGATGTGACACAGCTGTCACCAAGAAGAAGCTCAACCAGTGGTATTTCAAGATTACTGATTACGCAGATCGCTTACTTGATGACATGTCAGAGCTTGAAGGCAAGTGGCCTGAAAAAGTCTTGCTCATGCAGCGCAACTGGATTGGTCGCTCACAAGGAGCTAACGTCAACTTCGTTATCGAAGGTCGCACAGAACCTGTCACGATTTACACAACACGTCCGGATACTTTATACGGTGCAACATTTATGGTTGTTGCAGCTGACTCAGCACTTGCTGCAGAACTTGCATCTGGCACACCTGTTGAAGCTGAATTCAAATCTTATTTAGAGAAGATTAAGGCTGCCTCTGATATCGATCGCCTTGCAACAGATCGCCCTAAATCTGGCGTTGATTTACAGCGCTTTGCCATCAATCCAGTTAATGGCGAAAAACTTCCTATCTGGGCATCTGATTATGTGCTCGCAGATTATGGAACAGGCGCGATCATGGCTGTTCCGGCTCACGATCAGCGCGACCTAGATTTTGCAAAGGCGATGGGACTCTCTGTTCGCGTAGTTGTTGAAACAGGCGAAGAAGATCCCATTGAAACCGGTATTGCCACAACTGGTGATGGAAAGCTCGTTAACTCTGTATCTCTTAACGGTTTAACAAAGAGCGATGCAATTGCGGCAATTAATAAGCAGCTTGAAGCAGATGGACTTGGAAAGTCGGCACGCAACTATCGCTTGCGCGATTGGCTTGTATCTCGCCAGCGTTATTGGGGCACGCCTATTCCAATCGTTCACTGCGACAAGTGCGGTGAAGTAGCAGTACCTGACTCAGAACTTCCATTGCTCTTGCCTGATGCAAAGGGCTTAGATCTCAAGCCAAAGGGACAATCACCACTTGCTGCAGCAACTGAGTGGGTTAATACAAAGTGCCCTAAGTGTGCAGGCCCTGCAATGCGCGATACCGACACGATGGATACCTTCGTTGACTCATCTTGGTACTACTTGCGTTACCCATCATCGACTAATGCGAATGAACCATTTAATCGCGCAGAGATTGATACATGGCTTCCCGTTGATCAATATGTGGGTGGCGTGACCCATGCAATTCTGCACTTGCTCTACTCGCGCTTCTTCACCAAAGTCTTATATGACATGAAGATGCTCTCATTTACTGAGCCTTTCACACGACTTCTCAACCAAGGAATGGTTGTTATGGATGGCTCTGCGATGTCGAAATCTCGCGGCAACCTTGTGCGCCT
>JAPLBL010000008.1 GCA_026392765.1 Actinomycetota bacterium | reverse complement strand
TCTGCATGTCCTGTTACTCCTGTGCAGACTTGTTCATAGGAAGGGTTCTCTCGCACTCCACCCATATAACCAACGCTTGTGGCGATAACTCCATCGATATTCCAAAAGCGACGTTCTGCGCCCCAGAAGCATCCTGTTGCGAAATATGCATTCTCTGAACTGTTCATAGTCGGATAACCTACCCTTGTACCTGCGCCCCCGTAGCTCAGGGGATAGAGCACTGCCCTCCGGAGGCAGGTGCACAGGTTCGATTCCTGTCGGGGGCACGCGATGTAAATCACCTCATATTTGGAAATCTCTTTCCCTTCCCTGTTGTTTATATATCTAGCAACAGGGATAATTACTCTCTTGCGCAGATACTTTGACGCACATTCACCATCAGATTCGAAAGGGGTTGAGCCATGGATTGGAGACATCAGTCAGCATGTCGCGATGAAGACCCTGAGCTCTTCTTCCCCGTAGGAAATACCGGCCCTGCCATCACCCAGATCGAAGAGGCGAAGAAGGTCTGCAATCGCTGCATCGTTAAAGATGCATGCCTAGCCTGGGCCCTTGAATCAGGACAGGATGCTGGAGTCTGGGGCGGTCTATCAGAAGATGAACGTCGCGCACTCAAGCGCCGTGCTGCACGTAATCGTGCACGTCTTGCCGATCACGCTAATAATTAATTACTTACACATTCGGAAAGAGTAATACCGCTCGCGTCTCTTTCTCATCCGTTACAAGTGAGAGCGTTCCGCGTAGTTCATTCTCAGTAAGTGTGCGCACAATCTGCAAACCTAAGTTCGGTGATGTTGCGATATCAAATCCTTCAGGAAATCCCACTCCGTCATCGGAGATGGTGACTGATAACTCTGAAGCCACACTTGAGACATGAATACCCAGAGCGAGACCTTCTTGCGCTAATCCATGCTCAAGAGCGTTGTGAATAAGTTCGGTAATGACCAAGGCAAGCGGGGTTGCAATACGAGGCTCAAGGGATCCAAAGGACCCAGTGCGATCGATGCGTAGCTCATTCATGCGCGGGCTCAGTTCCAGCGCGTGAGTCACAAGACTGTCGAGAACATCATCGAATGCAACAGATGAATCACGGCTGTTGGAAAGTGTTTCATGTACGAGGGCAATTGATGCAATACGGCGCACTGCTTCATTCAGAGCAGCACTAGCACCAGGATCTTCAATGCGGCGTGCTTGCAGACGCAAGAGCGCTGAAACAGTTTGGAGATTGTTCTTCACGCGGTGGTGAATCTCGCGGATAGTGGCATCTTTTGTCACGAGCTCACGTTCACGGCGGCGTAGCTCTGTGACGTTATTAAGCATCACAATGGCACCGATGCGATCTCCTGATCGAATCAAAGGAAGCACAGTGAAATCAATCGTTCCACCAACATTTTCAATCTCAACGCGCTTGAGCGCTTTGCCTGTTAAACCAAGTGCAATTGTCTCTTCATGTGCATCAGGGCGAACGCGTGCAAGTGATTGTGCGACATCTCCTAGAACATGGCCTTCAACTTCACTTACCCAACCTAAACGACTAAATGCAGAGCGTGAATTAGGGCTTGCATAGGAGATGACTCCGTTGACATCAAGGCGAATGAGACCATCGCCAACGCGAGGCGCGGGATCAAAGAGTGAACCCGCATCAGGATATGGGAAAGTTCCTTCTGCAATCATGCGATAGAGATTGTGTGCAATCTCGCGGTAATTAAGTTCAAGGCGGGAAGGTTGACGCATAAGCTCTGAATTTCGGTGGCGAGAGATCACGCCAATAACCTGGTCTCCAACCATGACCGGAATCGTCTCTTCTTTGACCATGAACTCACCCATGGCTTCTGGTTGAGTATCGCGCACAATCTCAGCACCAGAGAGTGCTTGATCGATATGTGGGCGTGCGCCATAAGAAATTTCATCACCGATGACATCATGTGGAAAGAGAGTTGCAGCAGTTGTTGGGCGAATATGGGCTACTGCCACATACCCCGTTGGCCAACTCTTAAAGTCTTTTCGTAGTGGAACCCAGAGAATGAGATCTGCAAAGGAGAGATCTGAGAGCAGCTGCCAATCAGCAACTAATTCGCGAAGGCGGTGAATCTGATCGGGTGAGAGCGAGCTCCTTCCCTGCACATAATCTTCGATAGATGCCATCGCTACTTCAACCAACTCGCTAGATTGGCTTCAATTTCTTGCGTTGCATACCAGGTCAGCTCTTCACCATCGCTGGATACTTCAAAGAGGCACTCAAGGCTCTCCCACTTCAAAGGTGATGAGAGTGAGATCGACATGTCATGGCTTTCTGAAATTGACTCTGCAGGAACTTCAAATGCAAGAACACATGCAGCACCCGTTGTAGCCGTCTTCATCTCTAGCGCATCTTCTGCAGCAACCATAGAAAGTGTGTATTCAATCTCTTCATCATCGAGATCTTGGTGATCGACAATGAATTGAGATGTTGGGGCATAGACATCGGAGACATCAAAGAGTCCTGTTGCCATAAATTCGGCAACCTCTTGGGCTGTCATAGCCACATATCCACGCATGAGCTAAGCCTATAAGAAGTTATGAGATCAATTCACCTGCATATTCAGCGATGGTTTTACGCAGTAAAGCTCTCTCATTCGATTCACATAAGGAGGTGCGCTTATCTTGCGCACCTTGTGCGCTGCGTGGATCCCATGGATATTCCAACACGCGCAATGGGCGAAGTGAAGTCACCACCGGTAGAAATGAATCCTGTCCAGATTTGCTTCGTTTTGAAGCACCACGAAGGGCGTGAAGAAATGACAATCGTGGCTTGATGGAGTTCTGTGCAAGCTCTGCAACGAGAAGACGAAGTTGCTCAGTTCCAAGCACATCAGTCTGTGCCATCACCCACATCTCATCTCCATGAGTAGTAGTCCACACGCACGCTTCCTCAGACCAGCGTCGCCCACTTAATGATGCAGAGAAATCTTTGAGCACTCCCAGATCTATCACGATGAAATCGAATTCAGAGCGCGCATGATCAAGAGCTGCTATCTGTGTGTTGATCTCAGATTGCGTGATTTCAAGTGCCCAGAGATTATTGGAGATACTTCTGATTTCAGGCGATGAATTCAATCCCCGCTCACCTAACTTCAGCGCAATTGCAGGTGCGTAACTATGAGCATCAACTAAAAGTACTTTCTTTCCTAGCTCTGCTAACTCAGCACCGAGATTGATTGCAAGGGTTGTGCACCCCAGTGAATGAGATGCTGCGCATACTCCAATAATCTTTGAGCGAATCTTCGTCGAATGTGTGGGGCGAATAAGTGGTGAACGCAGTGAGCCACGAATGATTCCAAGGAGTTCAAGGGGTGTTGTGGGCATCGCAATTGCTTCAGGAAACACTTCGTGAGCATCAATTGTTGCCGCAAAGAGAAAGTACTTCACGCCACGGCGCTTGAGCACATCGAGGCCTTCAACAGAGAATCCATCCACATCAGTGGAGATCAGAAGAAGTGAGCCTCGTGCTTCAGTTCTTTCAACATGATCTAACAGTGATAAGAAATCCAGAGCTCTGCATGAAACGCTCCATCCTTGGCTAAAGAGAGTTCCTGCGATGAAACCTTCCGCTTCTGCGCTGCGAATTGCTGTTGCTACTGATTGCGTCTGCATCTCACCCATGTGCGCGCACGATGACCAATCTCCCACTTGTAGTTGCATTCAAGAGTTCAGAGATTGATTCACGATTAATTGAAACGGTCAGGGCAGCTTCTCCCCCAAAATTATTACCTTTGCGATCAAGAGCGCTCACAAAAACTCCACCCTGCACAAATTCAGGAGCAAGTGCTGCCTGGCCATTTTTTGCATCATGGAGTTGATAGATACTGATCATCTCTCCCACAGTGAGCCCTGCTGGGATATCTACAGATCTCACACTGATAGAAATTTGTCGATTGACCATGGCAGATGAGTCATCGGTGATCGAATTACCTCCCAGTAGCTCACCCGAAGATAACGCTCTGCGCGTTATCGACCCGATCGGGTTTAGCGCTGCTGGAAGGTAATTACCCTCGGAACTACCAAGCACAACAGATTCCAGACCGAGATCGGCGGCCTCAATCTGTGTGCCGGCTGCAATTGGGCGCAGGACCACCCAATACTTTTCTTTTTGATTTGCCGCAACAGACATTGCAAAGGATGCAAGAAGGGTCGCTCCGCAGAGAGTTGTAGCAAGAATCAGTCGGGTATGTGAATTTTTTTTCTGGACCATGGGCGCAAGGTAGGAGTGCTGGCGTAATCCCACTTCACACTCCTACACACTCCCTCAAAAGTATGAGAGTAGATAGAACTATTCGTTGATGCTCTTCATAATCTCTGGCTACAGGATGCCTGCATGACAACATCCCATAAAACTACGATGCAATTGATTTCTAGCACTGAAGATCCAGCTCTCTGGAGCCATCCTGTCCTGGATCTCTTCGCTCCCCCAGCACAAGTAAGAGTTGAACAGAGCACCAAGCTCTATCTCGTTCCCTCTACCTTTGGCGAAGAACTTGAAGCTGATGAAATGCCGCTACCTACTTCAGCCACGGCGCTTCCCGAACTTCATGCATGGACTATGAAATTTATCGTCAGTGTTGTTGAGGTATGGGCAGGACGTAGGCAACCGGCTCAACTAATCAGCTGGTGTCACCGGGTCATTTATATGGAGTTACTTCGTGCTTCAGGAAGTCAGAAAGAAATCGGAAAGATTAAGAGCATCCACCAATCAGAGCCACTGGATGGAATCTGTGAATCAACAGCCTTGATTCGATATGGCGAACGACTGCGCGCAGTTGTCATCCGCTTTGAAGGCGTTGATGGACGATGGTTATGTACTGCGCTAAAAATGATTTAGAAGAGTTATGCGGCGCCGTGGCAACGCTTGTACTTCTTTCCAGAACCACATGGGCACTGGCTATTACGTGAAACATCACCCGATGAAGCAACACCATTTTCATCTGCTGCTGTGTATTTCAACGGCGCAGTTTGAGCTGGCTTCTCATCAACGCCGCGAGCTTTCACCTGTGATCCATCACCTTCGATAGTGACTTCAACGTTAAAGACAAGGCTTGCAAGC
>JAPLBL010000037.1 GCA_026392765.1 Actinomycetota bacterium | reverse complement strand
TCAGAACGTCCTGCTGTGATGGTGAGCCAGACTCAAGCCGTCTATGTCGATCACTTGATTAAGGATTGGAACCGCCCCGAGCTTGAAGCAGGTGCGCTCGATAAGGTGAAGTCAGCAGATCTTTCATCACAGACTCCTTTTGATATTGCAGGACTACGTATTGCAAGCCCCGTTGCACGACCAACGAAGTTGATCTGCATCGGCCTTAACTACGCCCGTCACGCAGCTGAATCTGGAATGACACCACCACCAGAGCCTGTTGTCTTTATGAAGGCCCCTGATTGCCTGACAGGACCAAATGATGCAATCGCAATCCCACCAAATTCAACAGCCACAGATTATGAAGTAGAACTTGCTATCGTTATTGGAAAGCGCGCCCTCTACTTAAAGTCTGAGTCAGAAGCTCGCAGCCACATCCTTGGATACTCCATCAGCCAAGATGTTTCAGAGCGCCACTGGCAGATTGAACGCGCAGGACAATGGGTTAAGGGAAAGTCCTTCCCAACATTTAATCCGATGGGTCCTGCCATTGTTACTGAAGATGAATTTAAGCCAGATGATGTGCGCCTGTATTGCACAGTCGATGGAGAAAAGCGCCAAGATTCACGCACCAGTGATCTCATCTACGGAATCGATCACATCGTCTGGTACTTAAGCCAATTTATGGAGCTCTTCCCAGGCGATGTCATCAATACTGGAACACCAGAAGGTGTTGGCATGGGCTTTAAACCAACGAGGTATTTAACTGCAGGTCAAGAAGTTATTACTGGTATCGAAGGCCTCGGTGAGATGCGCTCCAAGACGGTTGCTTCTTAACGCTTAGACGAAGAGTTATCTTTCAGATTTGTGGCGATCTGCCATCATCTCCATCAGTGCAAAGAGAACGCCTGAAACCACGAAGGTCATATGAATTCCAATACGCCATCCTTCACGGCTGGCATCAAATGGACCTTCTTGCATAAAGTCTTTGAGGAGTTCAATCACTGAAATTGCAACGAGTGAGCCAATGAGCTTGATCTTCATGCCACTTGAATCAACATGTCCCATCCAGTGTGGTCGATCTTCTGCGCCATCTGCAATAGCAATCTTAGAGACGAAGTTTTCATACCCTGCAAAGAGCACCAAGATAATGAGATTGCCAAGTAAGACTGTGTCGAGGAGTTCAAGGACTTGCAGAGTGACTTCACTCATTGTGGAGGTGGTGATATGGCTCATGATGTGCCAGAAAGAGTGGAAGAAGCGATAGAGAATTGGAATCAGTGCAAAGAGCAGGCCGATATAGAGAGGCGCTAACAACCAGCGTCCGGCGAAGATTACTTTCTCCAAGAAATTCTCAAGTTTTATCATGTTGCCGATTATGGCATTTGAGTGTGACAAATCTGGTGCGACATACAATGATGCACTCATGAAGTTGCGCCTACTCTCCGTTTTTGCGCTAACGCTCACCTTCCTCACACCCGCTACGGCCAGTAGTGACTACAACGTTGGTGGAGATCGCCCCGTCACTGTCCATCTTCCTGACGCTCTTGCAAATCCAGCACCACTACTCATTCTCCTGCACTCAGCATCAACATCAGGTGCCCACCAAGAGAATTACATGAGACTTGCACCCATTGCCAAGAAGAACGGTCTTATCTATATCGCACCCGATGGCACCACAAATCTTGAAGGTAAAAGATTCTGGAACGCCTCAAAATCATGTTGCAATAGATATAGCCAAGAAGTCGATGATGTTGCCTATCTGAACTCACTCATCGATGAGATCAGCGCGATAACCCCCGTGGATCCAAACCGCATCTACTTCATCGGCCATAGCAATGGCGCATTCATGTCATATACCTTTGCATGTAAGACGGAGAGAGTTGCAGCAATTGTCGCGATTGCAGGTGCGATGGATCAGAGCCCAGAGTGTTTGCAGGCAACACCAGTCTCACTCCTTAACATTCATGGCACTGCAGATAAGGTAATTAAGCTCAATGGGGGAGTGATGAATAACCACCCCTACACAAGCGCTGCCACCACCATGAAGACCATCGCTGCAGTCAATCAATGCAGTAATCCCACAACAGCAAAGAAGGATTTCGAACCCACCATCAAAGGCACAGAGACAACAGTCATCAACTACACCTGCGATACACATACCCATCTACAGTTCTGGAAGATCAAAGATGGCTCACATAGCCCCAAGCTACCGAATGACTTTGCACAACTTGTGATCTCTTTCCTCTTGAAGCAAAGTAAGTAGAGATAGGGCAGAATCACACCGTGCATGAATTCACCACAGAGGTAGAAGAGCTCGCAAAAGCTGTCATGGAATACAGCCTTGCTCGTTTGAAATCAGATCCACCTCTGGATGGTCCTCGTAGTGAAGCAGATCTCTATGCAGAGCTCGGTAACACCATTACTGCAGCAGGCCTTGGTGGAAAAGAGACTCTCAAGGTATTTACAGAAACTCTCGCACTTGCCTGCATCTCAACAGATCATCCACGTAACCTTGCATTTATTCCATCTGCTCCCAGTGAATACTCCAACCTCTTTGATCTTGTAGTCGGTGCATCCTCTCTCTATGGCGGCTCATGGCAAGAAGGAGCAGGAGCTGTCTTTGCTGAGAACCAAGCGCTCAAATGGCTCATTGATATTGCAGGACTACCAAACACCGCAGGTGGTGTCTTTGTTCAAGGTGGCACCATGGGCAATCTTTCTGCCCTCGTTGTTGCTCGTGATCAAGCACGCAAAACTCACCCTGACACACAGCGCTGGGTCATCGCATGTAGCGCAGAGTCACATTCATCTATTACATCTGCTGCCCACGTGATGGATGTTGATGTATTAAAGAT
>JAPLBL010000099.1 GCA_026392765.1 Actinomycetota bacterium | reverse complement strand
TAAGCCAGTAGCTGTAAAGATTGAAGCTGCGCCCCTTGCAGCAACAATCGGTTCATCATCTGATCTCCTAGAGTCAATGGGAATCAAATCTGATGCACCAATGTGTATGACATGTGGCGTGAAGATGCGTATGTCAGGTGCATGCTTTGTATGCGAAGGTTGTGGAAACACATCTGGTTGCAGCTAAAACTTCTCCAACCCCGTACAAAGACCCCGCTCACAAGGCGGGGTCTTTGCTTTCCCCTGTGACTCAGGCGACACGCCAGGGGAGAAATCCCGCATAACCTATTGAAAGTTGCCTGCTTCTGTCCTACTCTTCATCAAAACGGGCATAAGCGGGCACCCTCTCGCATCTGCAGTTGAGATCCGAAGGGTATTTGAGTGCTTACAGAAGAACGTCGCATGGCAATAGTCGATAAGGCCAAGATTGAAGGTCGCGTCGATGTGGTCTCTGCCGCCCAAGAGTTCTCTGTCGCCGTTGAGACTATTCGACGAGATCTTGAAGTCTTACAACGCCGTGGATTGATGCGGCGAGTACATGGTGGAGCGATTGCTCTGGATCGATTCTCACGAGAGTACTCAGTTGCAGAGCGCAGATCTCTCAATTACGAGAATAAGGTCAAGATTGCTGAAATTGCATCTCACTACATTCCTCATAGCGGAACCATCTTTATCGATGCAGGAACATCAACAGAATGCCTTGGACCATTCTTGCGTGATAACAAGGATCTCACCGTCATTACAAATAGCTTGACTCTGGCTACGCAAATCGGTGATTCATCAACTCATGTTATTTTATTAAGTGGACGTATTCGTCCTATCACATTGAGCGCCGTAGGTGAACTAGCGCTGAGCGCTATGGAGAACTTCCATGCAGATATTGCCTTTGTGGGTACCAATGGTGTGAGCACAGAAATTGGTTTCACAACTCCTGATCCGGATGAAGCTGCCATGAAACGCAAAATGATTGCTCATTCTCGAGAAACGATTATGGTCGCAGACAGTAGCAAGTTCGGAAAATCCTGCGCCTCCCGTTTTGCTCGATTTGAAGATGTGGATCGAATAGTGACTGATTTGGGCGTTGACCAAGGCATCATCGTTGAAATGGAAAAGGTAGGAGTTGAGGTGGTTCTCGCTTGATTACAACCCTGACACCTAGCCCCTCAATAGATTTGGATTATCACCTCAAATCTCTGCAACAAGGTGGAGTCAACCGTGCTAATGAATTTGCTCTTCACGCAGGGGGCAAGGGAGTCAACGTCTCGCGAGTTCTCACGCTGATGAAGGTCAATAACGTGGCGATGGTGCCCATGGCAAAGGCGAATGGGGATTTCTTTCTCAACGCAGCGGAAGCAGAAAAATTGAAACTAGAAATTCTTCCGATTGGATCGCCGCTGCGCATGAATATTTCTCTCGTGCACGATGGTTTAACAACGAAGGTCAACGCTGAATCTGCGGCATGGACTGAAAGCGAGGCAAAGAAAATTGCAAGTCGCTTCAAAATGCGAGCCCGCAGAAGTGAATTTAGCGTTATTGGAGGCTCACTTCCTGCAGGACTTGGTTCTGAATGGATTTCCACATTGGTCTCAGAAAATGCTCACAGAACAAAGGTTGTCGTTGATTGCAGTGGGGATGTTCTTAAAGCTGCAATTAGTGCAAAACCATTTCTTATTAAGCCCAACCAAGAAGAGGCAGAGAATGTCATTGGATCATCGATAGTCACGATGGCAGATGCGGTCGAAGCATGCCGAGAGCTTCACTTCATGGGAGCAAGAAATGTCCTGCTCTCACTGGGAGAGCAGGGAAGCATCTATTTCAATGGCGAGAAGATGTATCGCGCTCGTGCAGAAAAGATTGTTGCAACCAATACCGTCGGCGCAGGTGACTCTCTTCTGGCTGGTTTCATCGGAAAATTTAAGGCAGGTCCTGTGAAGGCTCTTGCAACGGGAGTCGCATGGTCTAGTGCAGCTATTACATCTCGTGGGACTGGAATTTCAACTCTTCCAACATCAATTCCAACAGAGCTAATCTCTGAAATAGATCCGAAGGAGGCATCACTTCGTGAAGAACAACTTTCATACTGATGCCAATAAGAATTCGAATATGGAAACTTTTCCTTATTCGAGTGCCAGAAACCCTTCTGGCGAATCATGTTCAAGTGGAGGACTAAAGACATGACAAATTACATCGGAAGTGCAGATTCCCATTCAGGGTGGCGCGCTTCGCTACAGAAAATAGGTGGAAACCTCGCAGGCATGGTGATTCCGAATATCGGAGCATTCATCGCTTGGGGTCTTCTCACTGCTCTCTTCATCCCAACAGGATGGATCCCTAATGAGAGCTTCGCCAAGATGGTAGGACCAATGATCGTTAACCTGTTGCCAATTCTTATTGGTCTCACAGGCGGTCGCATGGTCCACGGTCAGCGTGGTGCCGTAATCGGCGCTGTTGCGACCGTAGGTGTCATCGTTGGTACAGATATCCCGATGTTCCTTGGTGCAATGATTATTGGACCAGCAGCTGCATGGGTATTGAAGAAGATCGATGCAGTTCTTGATCCAAAGGTGCCAGTTGGTTTTGAAATGCTCATTAGCAATTTCAGCCTCGGTATCACAGGTCTTGGAATGGCAATGATTGGTTTCAAAGGTATTGGACCAATCGTGCGCAACATCAGCGACGTACTTGGAAATGGAATCCAGTCACTCGTTGATAACAATCTTCTTCCAATCGCTTCAGTCATTATTGAACCTGCGAAGGTTCTCTTCCTCAATAACGCCATTAACCATGGCGTGCTTGGACCACTAGGTGTTGCCGAAGCAAAAGAGACTGGTAAATCAATTCTCTTTATGCTCGAGACAAACCCTGGTCCAGGACTCGGTATCTTGCTTGCATTCTGGTTTGCTGGTCCACGCGTTGTTCGCGGATCTGTTCCAGGCGCAGTCATCATTCATTTCTTCGGAGGAATTCACGAAATCTATTTCCCATACATCCTCATGAAGCCACGCTTGATTCTTGCAGCTATTGCAGGCGGAGCAGCTGGCGTTGCTATGAACGTTGCACTCAGCAATGGTCTTACTGCAACACCATCACCAGGCTCAATTTTCGCTTATATGGTGGTAACACCTAAGGGCGATACCTTCAAGGTTCTCTTAGCAATAGCAGTTTCTGCTGCTGTGTCATTCGTTGTTGGTTGGTTCTTACTCAAGACCGACAAGTCAAATAACGAAGATCTTGACTCAGCAAAGGCTCGCAAAGATTCATTGAAGAACGGGTAACACATGCCAAGCATTTCCGGATCCGATATCAAGTTAATTGTCGTTGCCTGTGAAGCAGGTATGGGCTCTAGCGTTATGGTGGCAAATCAATTGGCTAAGCAGTTGAAGTCAATGGGAATTGCCGTCAAACATTCGCCCGTCAACGGGTTAGCTTCCATGGATGCTGACCTGGTTCTGTGCCACCGTGGGCTCAGTGCCAGGGCTCGAGAAGCTGTTCCCAAGAAAGTTGTCATTTCATTTGACATGTTTCTCGGAGATCCAGCTATTGCATCTGTGGTGTCGGCTATACAAAGTGGAGGAACAATCTCCAATGAGTAAAAAGTTGCAGGGACTCCATGCCCTCGCTCCTTAGTAAGTCCGGAATCCACTTCGGTGCTACAGCCTCTTCCAAGATGGAGGCTGTAGCACTGTGTGGGGCGGCTCTGCAATCAATCGGAGCTGCAAGTAAGGAATATGCCGACGCTATGTGGGTCAGAGAGCAGATTGCTTCTTCATACCTCGGCAATGCAGTTGCTATGCCACACGGCACTGATGAATCTCGAAAGTTTGTCCACTTTGGACAGATTGTATTTTTGCGATTTGCACAACCTTTCATCTGGGATGATGAAGAAGTACGAATATGTATTGGCATTGCCGCACAAGGTGATGAGCACGTTGACATTATTGGGAATTTAGCTGACGCTCTCTTGGATGAAGAGAAATTTCACACGTTACTGACAACTGATGATTCAGATCAAGTTTTAGCAATACTCAATCCGACGCACGAAGAATAAGAAGGCGGGAACAAACATGAAGGCAGCTCTCTATAGTGGACCACAAGATCTGAAGATCATTGAGGTCCCAACCCCAACCCCAGGGGATAAGGAGATATTGATTCGCGTGCATAGCTGTGCGACATGTGGAACTGATGCCAAGATTTATAACCATGGACATCCGCGTTTAAAGCCACCTCAGATCATCGGCCACGAAATTGCTGGTGAAATCGTCACAGTTGGCAATGAGGTCACTGGTTACGCGGTAGGGGATAGGGTTCAGGTTATTGCCGCTATTCCTTGCGGAACATGCTGGCTCTGCACCTCTGGGCGAATGACAATCTGCGGAAATCAACTCTCTATGGGATATCAATTCCCTGGTGGATTTGCGGAGTTTATGGTGATCCCTCATGAGGTTATTCGTGTTGCTGGAGTGAATAAGATTCCTGCCAATATTTCCTATGATGAAGCTGCAGTTACTGAGCCTCTTGCATGCGTACTCAATGCGCAGAGAATTCTCGATGTGAAGAAGGGCGACACAGTCTTAGTAATGGGTGCAGGCCCAATTGGTTGCCTACATGTTCGCGTTGCACGGGCACTTGGCGCAGATAAAGTCTTTCTCGCAGATATCAATGGCGGTCGCCTGAAGAAATCTGCTTCAGTAGTAAAGCCTGATGCATCATTTGATATGTCAGAGGTGAAGTTAGAAGAAGCAATTCTTGCGGTCACCGACGGTCATGGTCCAAGCATCATCATTACGGCAGCACCTGCTGCAAAGGCACAAGAACTTGCGATATCTATGGTGGCTCCAGGTGGAAAGGTCTCTTTCTTTGGAGGCCTACCTAAAGATGCTCCATTTATTCAGTGCGATGCCAATATCGTTCACTATAAAGAGGTAACACTCTATGGAGCAAATGGATCGAGCCCACAACAAAATCTCGATGCTCTCAATCTCATCGCATCGGGCAAGGTTAAAGTCTCTGACTTAATTACCCATAAGGTTTCACTTGATAACGTCCAGGATGCAATTGATGCAGTACTGAGTGGTGATGCAATCAAGGTAGTCGTTAATCCATGATTGAAAGAGAGTGTGTCATCACAGTCAAGGTGGGTCTTCATGCGCGCCCTGCGAATGAGTTTGCCGCAGTGGCAAAAGCTGCACCGTGTGAAGTACTTGTGGGAAAACCTGGCCAGCCTCTGGTCAAGGGCAATAGCCCCTTGCGCTTATTGACCCTCAAGGCCCACGAGGGAGATACCTTGCTGATTCACTTTGATACTGATGATCAGAATCTGGCTGAAGATATCTATAGCAAGCTCGTTGCGACAATTACCGAGTAACGTTTTCACATGAGTCAGAAGCAGGTACTTCAAGGAATCGGTGTTGGCAGCCGAGCTGTGCGAGCGGAAGTTTTTAGACTCACTGCTCGTCGAGCATTACCTGCACCCCTCAAGAGTGCGTCAACTCCTGCTGAAGAAGCACAGACTTTGTCTCAGGCAATATCTTCACTCGAGGCGACATATGCCGAAAAGATTGCCAGTGCCTCAGGCAATCTCAAAGAGATTCTTGAAGCACAATCGGCGCTAGGAACAGATTCAGAACTCTTTGAGTCCGCAGTCCAGCATTGTGAAGGTGGATGGAATGCATCCACAGCAATACAGATGGCAATGAATGAGTTTAGAGAACTTCTCAGCGGTGCAGATGGAGAATTTGGCGAACGCGTTGCTGATCTTGATGAGATTGTGTATCGATTAGTTCAAATTCTTCAAGGGCACGTTGAGGAGATAGATCTGCCCACCTCTGGTCAGGTCATAGTCGTTGCAACTGATTTGACGCCTATGGATACCGTTGCTTTCACAGATGTAGTTGCAGGAGTAATTACAGAAAAAGGTGGACCAACCTCTCACACGGCCATCGTCTGTCGAGCTCGAGATATTCCAGCACTTGTTGCCTGTGCTGATGCGTCCACTCTCAAGAGTGGTCAGATTGTGATGCTTGATCCTGATAATTCGCAGGCAATCATCGATGGAGAGCTATCGAGCTCCTCTGGAAATTGGTGGGATAACCTCACTCCACATGCATCGTCGTTAATACCTGTTATGGCCAATATTGGATCTGTGGAGGATGCTCACAAAGTTTCATCCGCACAAGGTGTTGGACTCTTACGTACTGAGCTCTTCTTCCTTAATCGAAACACAGCACCAACGCTACAAGAGCAGATAACGCTCTATTCCTCTATCTTGGCAGCAGGACCTGAGGGCGAGATTATTGTGCGAACACTCGATGCAGGTTCAGATAAACCCATTCCGTTCTTAGGAATCGCTCAGGAAGAGAATCCAGCACTCGGAGTTCGAGGACAACGAGTTGCAGCAGTTGCCCCTGATTTCTACCGTGACCAACTCACAGCAATTGCGGCAGCAGCAACTGAAGTTATTGCTACGGGAAAAGAAATCACCGTTTCGGTGATGGCGCCCATGATTGCAACCGTTGAAGAGGCGAGAACTTTTGCAACACAAGCACGGAATGCAGGACTCGCTCGCGTGGGCATAATGATTGAAATTCCTTCGATTATCCCCGTCATTGGACAGCTTCGTGGAGTGATTGATTTTGTCAGTGTGGGTACTAACGATCTTTCTCAATATCTCTTCGCCGCAGATCGAGTGAACTCGGGAGTGGCACATCTGCTCAATCCTTGGGAGCCAGCCTTACTTGCAACGCTAGAAGAGATTGCGCGATCCTGTAAAGCTGCATCAATAAAGACTGGTGTGTGCGGTGAAGCTGCATCAGATCCGCTACTCGCAGTTGTACTTGCAGGGCTTGGCTTCGATTCTGTCAGCGCATCTCCATCCTCAGTTTCAAATGTGAGCGCTGCTCTCTCGTATGTCAGCATGTCACTGGCTACAGATGTTGCACGGGCGGCTCGAAGCGGAGCAACTGCCCACGAAGCAAAAACTGCAGCACGTAAAACTCTGTAAACACCTAGAAGCAGGTATTTGCATGGTTATCACTCAGAGTTAAGAAATCCCTCGACTTGGTTACAGGTCGGGGGATTTCTCTTTCTCCAAGGTGTTGCGAGCAGCTACAGCCTGGGTCGAAGTCTGGGAAAGTGCTACCTTTTCTCGTAACGAACGGATGCGCCTCTGAGGACTCGTATCTGGTGGCCGGCAAGTCAGCTTTGATTCAATTCGAAGGTGGCTACCGGCCTCGTTAGTAAAATGGAAACACCGCCTTGAGTAAACCCAAGACGGCGTTCCAACTTCTGTTACGAAGTATCCGAGTGCCCGTCGTTCCTGCGGCGGGCATTCTTCATTTCTATAAATAGAAATATGAATCTGCACGTGCACAAAACAAACTCGAGCGCTTCTGATGCCTTCATAACTCCTCCCTTCTCTCATCCACCACGGATGTGGCGGAATCATTGGGGGAAGTCAGTGACGGAACCCAATGAGATC
>JAPLBL010000055.1 GCA_026392765.1 Actinomycetota bacterium | reverse complement strand
TTGAAGGCAGATTCTTCACGTGTTCCTCACCCGTTCGCCGCTAATTCACACCCGAAGGTGTTTCATCGCTCGACTTGCATGTGTTAAGCACGCCGCCAGCGTTCGTCCTGAGCCAGGATCAAACTCTCCATAGAAAGTTTTCTTCATGGCTTACGAGACAAACAAACTGTCGTTTATTTTGTCTTTACCAAAGGAAATCAACGAGTATTTCCAGACGCTATAAATAGCGTCTGGTACATACTTCATTGAAGTATTTATTTAGAGAATGGCGAATTAACACCATTCTCTGGCATTGACTTATGGCACGCTGTTGAGTTCTCAAGGTACGGATGCGCACTGCTTCGCTGGATTTCTCCGGCTTTTCAGGGCTGAACCGCCAAATCTAGTCCATGGCTACGCGCGCGTCAAAACGGCGGTAATGGCCTTAATTTAGGAGGTAATGCTGTACGACCACCAAAGTGTGCGTTCCACAGCAAGGAGCGTAACTATAGGTGCCCACCCCATACAGGTCAAATCGGACTATTTAGAGCCCCCACCTAGGCCATCAAATAGGGCTAAATGTGAAAAAACCCCACTTTTATGCGTAAAAAGTGGAGTTTTTTGGGAAAAGATAGAGAGCTAAATCAGCTCTACCGCAGCCAGGTCTCTCTTGCCTTTTCTCAAAACTGCATATTTACCGCATAAAAAGTGCAATTTTTCGAGGCGGAAATCTTCGCCCTCGATCTTCTCATTATTGAGATATGCGCCACCTTCTTTGACGATGCGTCTGGCGGCGGATTTCGAGTCAACAACACCTGTTGCTGCGAGGAGATCTACCCAGGTAGGAATCTCTTCACCGCTTTTTACTTGAGTGCGTGGAAGCTCTGCAAGGGCTGATGCAAGTGTTGCTTCATCAAGTTCATTGATATCTCCTTGACCAAAGAGTGCACGTGCTGCAGCTTCAACACGGACAGCAATCTCTGGTGAATGCACAAGTGCAGTCAATTCACGAGCAAGTTCACGATGCGCCTCACGAGCCCCAGGGTTTTCGTTATGAGTTTTTTCCAGCGCTTCAATCTCTGCACGTGATTTAAATGAAAATACCTTGATGAACTTGATGACATCTTTATCATCAGAGTTAAGCCAGTACTGGAAGAAGGCATATGGTGATGTCATCTCAGGATCAATCCAGACCGCTCCCCCTGCAGTCTTACCAAATTTAGAACCATCTGCTTTTGTGAGAAGCGGAACGGTAAGAGCGTGTGCGCTTCCACCCTCTGCGCGACGAATGAGGTCAAGACCGGCAGTGATATTTCCCCACTGATCTGAACCACCAATTTGAAGTGTGCAGTTGTAGCTACGGTAGAGCTCGAGGTAATCCATTGATTGCAAGACTTGGTATGAAAACTCGGTGTAAGAGATCCCATCCTTTTCAAGACGCGTAGAAACAGAATCTTTATTGAGCATTTGATTGACGCTGAAATGCTTTCCAATATCGCGTAAGAATTCGATTGCAGACATAGGCGCAGTCCAGTCAAGGTTATTGACCATCTTTGCTGGATTCTGTTTTGTTTCAAAGTCCATAAACTTCGAGAGCTGTTTCGTCATGCGATTGACCCATTGCTCAACAACCTCAGTTGTATTCAAGGTTCGTTCATCATTCTTACCGCTGGGATCTCCCACAAGACCGGTCGCTCCCCCAATCAAAGGAAGGGTGTGGTGGCCTGCTAGTTGAAAGCGGCGTAGGACAAGGAGAACAACGAGATTTCCCACGTGAATGCTGGGGGCTGTTGGATCAGTACCTAAGTAGAGAGTGATGGGCTTTTTGAGAGCTTCACGTAGCTCTTTCTCATCAGTGGTCTGTGAGATCAGTCCGCGCCATTTCAGGTCATCAATTAGGTCAGTCATATCGTTCTTCACGCACCCATCATCTCTGAAAAAGCCTTTGCCTTGTCGGTGAATTCCTTTGCATACGCAGAAGTAGTGGCGGTAGCTTCCTTAATCTGCGCCTTAAAGGAAGAAGGTGAAGTGCCACCCACTGTTGTGCGTGATTCCAGCGCTCCGTGAACAGTGAGCACATCGCGCACATCGCCCTTAAGCGATGGATGAATCGATGAAAATTCTGCATCGGTGAGTTGATGTAGTTGGCGACCCGATGACTCACAGAGTGCGACACATTTACCAGCTGCCTCATGTGCATGAGCGAAGGGAACCTTGGCGCGCACCAAGAAATCGGCTACCTCGGTTGCAAGTGAGAATCCAAGGGGTGCGGCAAGTGCCATCTTCTCGCGATCGAAATCTGTTGTGGCAACCATTCCGGTCACGGCTGGCAGAACAAGAAGAACAGTGTCGATGGAATCAAAGAGTGGTTCTTTATCTTCTTGAAGATCGCGGTTATATGCAAAAGGCAAACCTTTCAGCATTGTGAGAACGCCCGTCAGATTTCCAACCAGACGTCCTGCTTTACCGCGGGCAAGTTCTGCCATATCTGGATTCTTCTTCTGAGGCATGATGGATGACCCTGTGGAGTATGCATCTGCAACCTTTGCCCAACCAAACTCAGTTGTTGCCCATATGCACCACTCTTCACCAATACGTGAGAGATGAATGCCCACCATCGAGAGAATAAAGAGAGCTTCTGCCACAAAGTCACGATCAGATACTGCGTCAATAGAGTTTGCAGCACTGGATGTAAAGCCAAGGTTTTTAGCTGTGACCTCGGGTGATAGAGGAAGTGACGACCCGGCCAGTGCCCCAGAACCCAGTGGGCTCACTAGTGCGCGATCGAGCCAGTCATGAATACGATCGAGATCTCGTGAGAATCCGTGTACGTGCTTTGCAATTTCATGGCCAAAGAGAACAGGTTGTGCATGTTGTAGATGGGTAAAGCCTGGAGCTGGCGCATCGCCATATTCAGACGCCTTTGCTATCAAAGCGTTCTGGAGTGCAAGTAGCTGCTGGGCAACCTCCATCATGTGATCGATTGCGTAGAGGCGAAGGTCGGTTGCAACCTGGTCATTACGGGAGCGACCAGCGCGAAGTGATCCACCAATATCGCCAAGCTTTTCCGTTAATCCGCGCTCTAAGGCGCTATGAACATCTTCATCAGTGGCATTGGCTACGAACTTTCCGGAGGCAACTTCTGCGATCAATTCTTTTAAAGCGCCACGAATCGGCTTGGCTACAGAGTCTTCGAGTAAGCCACTGGATTGCAAAACGTCTAAATGAGCCAGGGATGAGCGAAGGTCGTATGGAGCAAGTCTCCAATCGAAGTGCACACTGCGAGAGAGTGCGAAGACAGCATCAGCTGGTGACTGCGAGAAACGTCCACCCCAGAGCGCCATTATTTACTTCCTCTTTTCTTGATTCCACCGTAAGCGAGCAATTCT
>JAPLBL010000054.1 GCA_026392765.1 Actinomycetota bacterium | reverse complement strand
CGAGTAACGGTCAGAGTATTGGGAGTGATGAAGGATGGAACTCTCATTGCACTTGCGCAACCAAATCTGCACCCATTGAGTCAATCACCACAGCATCAATATATTGGCCGACTTCAAAATTAGTGCCAATAAAGGTAGTTGTTCCATCGACTTCAGGGCCTTGATGGGCAGCTCGACCTTCTTGAAGTTCGGCATCCTCAATCAGCACGCGTACTGATTCACCAATGCGTGCCTGGGCGCGAAGTGAAACCATTTCATCTGCAAGCGAAGATAGCGTCTCAACTCTTTCACGAATGACTTCTTCCTCAACTTTATCGTTGAGATCGAGAGCCTCTGTGTTGTCCTCATCCGAGTAGCCGCTGCCGTGATGAAATCTGCAAGATCGTCATAATCTGCTTGCGTCTCCCCCGGAAAACCAACAATAAAGTTAGAGCGAATTCCTGCCTCAGGAGAGAGAGCGCGAATTTGCGAGATCAGATGAAGGAATTTCTCAGAGTCACCAAAGCGTCGCATGCGACGTAAGACTGTGGGGCTTGTGTGCTGGAAGGAGAGATCAAAGTAAGGCGCGACCTTATCTGTCTCGATCATTGCTTGAAGCAGTGATGGGCGCATTTCAGCTGGCTGTAGATAGGAAAGTCTGACTCTCTCAACGCCTTCGATCTCTGCAAACTCATGCAGTATCTTCTCCATCAATTTGAGATCACCTAAGTCTTTGCCATAGGAAGTTGTGTTTTCACTGACTAAGAAGAGCTCGCTCACACCATTTTGTGCAAGCCATGCCCCTTCCTGCAAGATTTCAGTCGGACGTCGTGAGATGAATGAGCCTCGGAAATATGGGATTGCACAGAATGAACATCTGCGATCGCAGCCTGATGCAATCTTCAGGGGTGCCCACGGTGCATTTCCTAAGCGCTTACGAAAGAGTGAGCCACCAGCACCCAGGGATGATGCATAACTCTCATCGCGAGCAGCAGCTCGTTCTACCGGTGCAATAGGAAGCAAGGCTCGACGATCACGCGGAACGTGAGGCGTGTGTGCATTACCGCTGACAATTGATTGAAGTCGCGCTGAAATATCTTGATAGTCATCAAAGCCTAGGATTGCATCAGCCTCAGGTAGTGCTTCTGCTAACTCTTTTCCATAGCGCTCAGCCATGCATCCCACAGCCACTACTGCGCGAGTTACCCCATGGCCTTTAAGGGAATTAGCTTCAAGGAGGGCATCAACTGAATCTTTCTTTGCTGATTCAATAAATCCACAGGTATTAACCACAGCAACTTCTGCGGATTCAACATCTTCAACAAGTGTCCAGCCATCGGCTGCTAATCGGCCAGCAAGCTCTTCGGAATCTACTTCGTTGCGCGCGCAGCCCATTGTGACAATAGCGACGGTGCGAGACATGAGGGTGATGCTATCGGAAGGTGCGACGAACCTCTTCATTTTGGCCACCCAATGGAGCCAATTGCTTTCCATTGAGAGTCAGATCTAGTCCTGCTGGGTTACTGAGATAAATACTTACAACATTCTTGCCGGTAAATGATTTCGTTTCGCCTTGAAACATCGAGCCTTTCTCAGCCGTTTTCCCATCGACAATAATGTGGATATAGGAATTTCCACGGGATGCAACAAGAGTGAGTGAGACTGGACCGCTCTTACTTGTGACTGCAGGAGCTGGCGCTGCGCTCTCAGTTGTTGCGGCACTCTGACTTGGCGTCGGTGCTGGTGCTGCACTCTTACTCGAAGAGACAGTTGGAGCAGGAGCTGGAGAAGAACTTTGATTTGAAATAACAATCTGCGCAGATGCAATGACGAAGAGAATTGTTACAGAGATCAGAGCTGGAACTTTCCAAGAGATTGTCTTCTTCTCACGGGGTACCTGCATAATGTTATTTTCGACAAGAAGATCTTGCATCGCTCGCTTCTCTGTCGAATGCTCTTCGTTAAAGAGATCAAGAAGAATTTGTGGGTTTAATCCAATACGGTTTGCAATGGTGCGCAGGTGACCGCGGGCATAAGTATCCCCACCGCAGTGCTTAAAATTATTATTTTCCATCTCTGTCAAAAGACCCATACGAATACTGGTTGAATCTGAGAGCGACTCAAGACTTATGCGCGCGGCTTCGCGAGCATCGCGAATTGTGCTTCCTAGAGTCATGAGCTGCCGCCTTGCTATGGGGAATTACCTGTAGCTAATTCTAACTTTAGACTGATGGGTGATTAATAGGAAGTGTCCCCTATTCGGCTAAATCACCCCTAAATTGCACCCAACAGAAGATGAAATTTAGTAGTCGCGCAGGGTTGCAAGGACTGAATCGAGTTCATCGGGTTTTACCATCACGGTGCGAGCCTTGGAGCCTTCTGATGGCCCGACGATTCCACGAGATTCCATCAAATCCATTAAACGTCCAGCCTTTGCAAAACCAACACGAAGTTTGCGTTGCAACATAGATGTTGATCCAAATTGAGTTCCAACAACAAGCTCTACGGCTTGGATAAGAATTTCAAGATCGTCACCGATCTCTTTATCAATATTCTTATTGGCTTGAGCTACTTGAGTGACATCATCGCGATATCGCGGAGAAAGTTGCTTCTTCACATGGGTAGTGACCGCTTCAATTTCACGCTCTGA
>JAPLBL010000013.1 GCA_026392765.1 Actinomycetota bacterium | reverse complement strand
AACGGTTGCAGTCGTTGTTCCATCGCCTGCGACATCATCTGTCTTCTTAGCAACTTCCTTAACGAGCTCTGCACCGATCTTCTCCCAAGGATCATCTAATTCAATTTCCTTAGCGATGGAGACGCCATCATTAGTAATAGTTGGTGCGCCCCACTTCTTTTCAAGTACGACGTTACGTCCGCGGGGCCCAAGGGTTACCTTGACTGCATCTGCGAGTACGTTCATTCCGCGCTCTAAACCGCGGCGGGCTTCTTCATTAAAGGCAATCATCTTTGCCATAGTTGTTAGCTCCTATGTATCAATTGAAACTGGGCCGAATTATCACTCTCGACCCTCGAGTGCTAACGCCAAATCTAGACGGGTTTATTCCACGGGGCAAAACGAGGGGTGGATTTAAGGTGCTTTAGCGGGCTGTGCGGGCTTGCATGCGGGCCTCGCGCAGGCGGCGAAGGCGCTTGACCAGCATCGGAGAGGCGGCAAGGGCATCATCGCGATCGATCAGGTCATTCAGGAGTTGGTAGTAGCGAGGGGCTGTGAGGTCAAAGAGCTCTTTAATCGCAGTCTCTTTAGCTCCAGCAAAGCGCCACCAATTGCGTTCAAAGTCCAGGATGCGCGTTTCGAGGTCGGTCAAGTGTGAACCAGCCGTCTCGTTATTTTCTAGCGCAGACATAGAGCCAATCTTAGATTGGAGTGGCTATGAAGTGTGGGATTTACGAGCAGCTTTAACGATATTGCGCAGCATCGTAGGAAAGATAAAGAAGTGAAATGGTGAGACTAGATACCAATAAATCTGGCCACCTAATCCACGTGGTTCAAAGAGTGCATCTTGCGTCACAACGCTCTTGCCATCACTTTCACTCAATGTGAATTCAAGCCAAGCCTTGCCGGGAAGAATCATTTCAGCATAGAGACGCAGACTCTTTCCATGTTCCATCGCCTCCACCCGCCAGAAATCAACGGTGTCACCAACACGCAAGTGCACAGGATCGCGACGACCACGACGAAGTCCAACTCCACCCACCATGCGATCGATTAGGCCGCGCAAATACCAGAGCCAGCCAGAACCAAACCATCCGCGTTCTCCGCCAATGCCTTCGATCTGTTCCCAAATCTTTTCGATAGAAACATCGGATTCAATTTCGCGATGATCCTTGAGCATTAGCTCACCTGCCCAATCAGGATCGCTCTGCGCCTTCTGCCACGGTGCCATGGGGAAAGATGCATCAGACCACCGTGTGTCCACGTGATTTTCTGCAACACGGGTCAGTGCTAACTCAATTGCCTGCGAGACAGTCAAAAGACCTTCAGGAGGAAGAGGAATTAACTCAGTAACGCTCTTACGAGAATCAACTACGACCTCACTAATCAGCGACTCCACAAGGGGTCTTGCAAGAGATGTCGGCACAGGGGTTACAAAGCCAATCCATAGACTTGAAAGCTTTGGTGTCAGAACTGGAACTTGAATGATGATGCGCTTACGAAGCCCAGATAGCTTGGAGAAGTTCTGCATCATCGCTGCATAGGTAACAACCTCAGGTCCACCAATATCGCAGATGCGATTTTCTGGTTTTGTTAAATTGGCAGCGCTGCGCAGGTAGTAGAGCACATCGCGAATAGCAATCGGTTGCGTGCGATTTGAGACCCACTTAGGAGTAGTCATAATCGGCAGACGGTGAGTTAAGTGGCGCAACATCTCAAAGGATGCTGACCCTGAACCAATAATGATGCCGGCTCGTAGCTCAAGAACGGGCACTGATGTTGATGCCAGTTGAGAGCCAGTATTCATTCGTGAGGTTAGGTGGCGGCTTCGATTCTCATCGTTGGCAATTCCACCAAGATAAATAATCTGTGCCACATGCGCCGCCTCTGAAGCGAGTGCAAAGCTGCGGGCCATCGCAGATTCAATATCACCAAAATCTGTTGCAACGTTGATCGAGTGCAGCAAGTAATAAGCAGTATTCACGCCTGCAAGTGCGCGCTCGAGATCTTGCACATTACTTGCATTACCTTCAACGACTTCAACCTGTGAGGCCCAACTCTGACCTTGAATCTTCTTGGCATCGCGCACAAATACGCGCACACGCTTCTTATCACTGAGCAGATCTCGGACTAAGCGACCACCCACATATCCAGATGCGCCGGTAACAAGGTAGAGGCGCCCCTCAGGCGATATCTGGTGATTCTGCGTATTCATGTATCTGAGCCTAGACTTACCTCATGCCTTCTTCCACTCGACCTCGCGTCGTCATTCTCGGCGCCGGTTTCGGTGGCCTAGGTGCTGCGAAGGCTCTTGCAGCTAAGGCCGATGTCACAGTAGTTGACCGCCATAACTTTCAAACATTTCTCCCTCTTCTCTATCAGGTATCAACTGCGGGCCTTGCTGCAGATCACGTAGTCCACCCAGTCCGTGGTGCTCTTCGCGATACGGGAGTGAAATTCCGAATGGGCTCACCCATCTCTGTCGATCATAAGAACAAGACGGTCAAACTTGATTCATCGGAAACATTGGAATTTGATCACCTCATCGTCGCACTCGGGTCTTCCACTGCTGACTTTGGAGTTCCAGGTGTAAGCGAACATGGCCTAGGTATGAAGAGTGTTCACGAGGCTCTCATGATTCGCGCAGAAGTAATGCGCCGCTTTGAAGATTTATGCCGTTTTGAAGATAACACTCGACTTTCTATCGCAGTTGTCGGCGGTGGTCCCACAGGCGTTGAGATGGCTGGCGCACTTGCAGAACTCAAGCGCGGACCGCTCAAGAATGATTTGGCACATGCTGCAGAACATATGGATATCTATCTCATTGAAGCAGGCCCTCGCATCCTTCCAATGTTTAGCGAGAAGCTCTCGGCTCGCGCAGAGTCAGATCTTCATAAGTTAGGTGTCTTTGTGAAGACAAATACTTCTGTGCGCGAAATCAAATCACGTCAGATTATTGTTAAAACAGGAAAACCCATCCCAGCAGAAGTGACCATCTGGGCAGCTGGCGTGAAAGGTGAGCCAACAGCCGGGCTACTTAACCTTCCGATCGCTGGAACTCGCATAGATACTGATGAAAACTTAGAAGTAAATCACTACCCAAATATCTGGGCCATCGGAGATATCAACGGCTCAAAGGGTAAAGATGGCCGCTTCTATCCCATGGTCGCACCTGTTGCTCTGCAGCAAGGTAAATGGGTTGCAAAACAAATCTTGCGCAAGCACGAAGGTAAAGCACTCAAAGCCTTTAAGTATCGCGATAAGGGATCGATGGCAACCATTGGTCGCCACAAGGCAGTTGTTGAAGTGCGTAACTTTAGAATGACTGGCCCTCTCGCCTGGTTTGCATGGCTCTTCCTTCACTTGTTCTATCTCCTTGGTGGCCGTAACAAGATTGGCACCATCGCTGACTGGACTTGGAACTACTTAACATTCGATCGCGGCAATCGCCACATCATGGATACTCTCTGATAAATGGAGCGCTATCTCACCGTTGATGGACATCAGGTCTATTCATACGAATGGGATAACAATGGTGAAGCAGTTGTATTACTTCACGGCGGCTTAAGCCAAACATCACACTGGGATTCATACATCCTTCCAGCAGTGGAAGATGATTTTCATGTCTATGCCTATGACCGCACAGGACATGGCTTCACCGGCGATCGCACAGAGAGTTTTCATTATGCATTTCAAACTAAAGAGGCGATTGCATATTTAGAGGAAGTCGTGAAAGAGCCAGCACATCTAATCGGCTATAGCGATGGCGGAATTGTGGCACTCATGGTTGCGATGCAACGCCCAGAGCTAGTGCGCTCGGTCATCACACTGGGAGCTAATTTCCAACCAGATGGCATTGTTCATATCGATGACTTTGATGGCGTTGTTTCGCTTGAAAATCAAGAGGAATACAACCGCACATCACCTGATGCACCTGAAACTCTTGCTCACAAGATTAGAAAGATGATTGAGATTCAAAAGAGTGAACCTGATCTATCTCACGCGGACCTTGCCACAATCCAGTGCCCTGTAATGGTTATGGCAGGAGATGACGATGTCATCCAACATAATCACACCGTTGAGCTCTATGAAAATATCCCACTAGGACAACTCGCCATCGTGCCTGCAACATCGCATAAATTTATTAAAGAGCGACCAGCGCTAGCCCAGCTATTGATCCGTGAATTTCTTGAAGATTTGAGTTACCCAGTAACTCGTATGCCGATGCGCCGTACTAACCCTCGTACGGAGTAATTGTTCCTGTCTTCACATCATAAATAGCTCCACCAACAGCAACACCATCACGCAAGAGTGGGTATGAGCGCACGCGGTTGATATCAGATGCCAGTGCGCCTAATTGATCTGATGTAGTTTTAAACTCAAGACTTGATGTGTTAACGCCATATTGCTCATCAATGAGCTTATGGAAATCAGCCTCATCATTTTCAGCCATCTTGCAATCAGTATGTGGCATCACCAAGATGCGGCTTACATTAAGAAGGTAGGTCGCAAGAACCAAGGTACGAAGGACATCCTCCGTCACTCGAGCGCCTGCATTACGAAGAATCTTGGCATCTCCTGAACGCAATCCAATCACTGACAATGGGTTGATACGTGAATCCATACAGGTGACAATTGCTAAGCCTTTGGCTGCAGATCCTGTGAGCCCTGAGTATTTAAAGCTCTTCTGGTATTCGACATTTGCTGCCAAGAGATCATCGAATGAATCATGAGGGAAAGAGTTATCTGTCATGGTGACTCCTTCCATTGCGATGGAGTAATTCTGGAGCCCCCCATCCGGATTGAACGGATGACCTGCTCATTACAAGTGAGCTGCTCTACCACTGAGCTAGGGAGGCGTACTGCGGGCGTAATTATGGCAGTTATTGGCAGATAGTAAAAATCGGCAAATTCGCCCTATAAATCAACACTTCTGGGTCAATTTTGAATTCGTTTATGCAAGTTCAAGTGAGAGGATTGCTGACATGTTGCCTAACTACTGGATGAGCCCTGAGACCAATTCAATCAATCGACTTGGGATGCTCAACATCGAGCACTTCGAAACACTTTCACTCGATGGCACATGGCGCTTCCAACTCTTAAATTCGCCCACTGATGACTCACGCAAACGATGGAACAAGATTCCTGTTCCTGGTTTGTGGACGATGCAACCAACAAGTGATGACTTCTTCGATAAGCCTCACTACACCAATACACAAATGCCTTGGGATCACGTTGCACCAGATGTTCCAGCACTGAACCCAACAGGAATATATGAAAGAGATTTTCATATCCCAGCATCCTGGGAAGGCAAGCGCGTTGTATTGCACTTAGGTGGATATGAATCCGTTGCCCTCATTACCGTCAATGGTGTTGAAGTGGGACTAACCAAAGATTCACGCCTTGCAGCAGAATTTGATATCACTGGCCAGATAAAGCGCGGTAAGAATAATCTTGAAATCAAAGTTACCAAGTGGTCAGATGCCACCTATATCGAAGATCAAGATCAGTGGTGGCACGGTGGCATCACTCGCTCCGTCAAGCTCTATGCAACTGAACATGTCTTCATCGAAAGATTTGCAACCACTGCCGGCCTTAAGGCAGATGGCACAACAGGAACTCTAAAGATTGATGCAATCATCGGTTCCATCGGTGGCAAGAGCATTGATGGTTACACACTGCGCACATTTATCGATGAGCTTCCTAAGACAAAATCAGCACAACTTTCACAAACCTATAAGGATCATGTCTCACCACTGTTCACTGAGATGACTGCAGAGATGCGCGAGGCAGATCGTCAATCCTTCGCTGGCGAATACTGGAGAGGTGATATTCCAGAGTCAGCAAAGGCGATGCGCCTAAAGCTCAAATCACCATGGCCAGGACATGTTGTTTTTGAAACCACCATTCCAAAGATTGCAGCCTGGTCTGCTGAAACCCCCAATTTATACACACTTCGCATTGAATTAGTTAGCCCTGGTGGCACTGTCATTGAAGTCTCCCAACAGAAGATTGGCTTTCGCTCAATCGTCATTAAGGGCGGTGAGATGTTGGTTAACGGCAAACTCATCTACCTCTATGGCGTGAACCGCCATGATTTCAATCGCTTCACAGGTCGCGTCCTTACTCGCGATGATATGCGCCAAGATCTTCTTGAGATGAAGCGTTGGAACTTCAACGCTGTACGCACATCTCACTATCCCAATGATCCAGCTTTCTATGATCTCTGCGATGAACTCGGTTTCTATGTCATCGATGAGGCCAATATTGAATCCCACGCTTTCTATGACTCCATCGCTGATGACCCACGTTATGCATCAGCATTCCTGGAGCGCGTTGGCCGCATGGTCCAGCGCGATATGCACCACCCATCAGTAATTTTCTGGTCACTCGGTAATGAATCAGGTCGCAGAAAGAACCATGAAGGTGCAGCAGCTTTTGCTCGCGCACTCGATCCATCACGACCACTTCACTACGAAGGTGGCATCAACGGAAATTGGACAGGTGGACATTCACTGACCGATGTTGTTAGCCCGATGTATCCATCGATTAAGGCAATCCTTGATTACGCAAAGTCAGGCAAACAAGATCGTCCACTGATTATGTGTGAGTACTCCCATGCAATGGGTAACTCCAATGGAAATCTCAAAGAGTATTGGGATGCCATCCATTCAACACCTGGACTACAAGGTGGATTTATTTGGGAGTTCTGGGATCACGGAATTGAACAGACTCTTTCTGATGGCACAAAGCGTTCTGCATATGGCGGAGACTTTGGTGAAACTCCTCATGATGGAAACTTTGTCTGCGATGGAATGGTCTTTCCCGATCGCACACCCAAGCCTGCAATGCATGAGTTCAAAGCAATTGCAGCCCCCATCGTCATCACATCAACGAAGGCATCTAGCGGTTCTTTCACAGTCACCAACCGCCAATACTTCAAGGATGTAGCTGATTTTGAGCTCTTTTGGAGCATCAACCGCAATGGTGAAGTCATCGATAGCGGCAAGGTTGCCTTGCCAAAGATCGCACCACAAAAGAGTGCAAAGATTTCAGTGAAATCAAAATCTCTCTTAAAGCCAGATGCTGCAGGTGAGCGCTTTATCAACTTCACCATCGTCCAAAAGAACCGCACCGATTGGGCGCCAGCTGGTCACGAAGTGGGCTGGAACCAATTCGCACTTCCATCACGCAAAGAGAGCATTCCAACAAGTAAGACTAATAATCTCTTTGAGATAGCAGTCGATGATGCAGGTGA